>NZ_MNQO01000020.1:0-506942 GCF_001915465.1 Bacteroides sp. 44_46
GACAGGCATGTATTCTAACCAACTGAACTAACGCACCAGAATTTCATTTTATCATTGCTATCTCTCTCGATTGCGGTTGCAAAGGTAGGTGTTTTTTTTAAACCTGCAATAGCTTGAAAGAAAAAAAATCATCTTTTTTTTAACATTGGTTGATTATAAGAGATTTATGTTACCTTTGCATAGACAAAAAATAGAAATTATGAAAAATACCCCTATCGAACGTAAACTAATCGATGAAACTATCGAAGATTTTCATATTGCAGACTTTGCAAAAGCCACTATTCGCGAAGTAAAAGCTATCGCAGCTAAAGCAGAAGCGGATTCCGGTGTAGAATTTATAAAAATGGAAATGGGAGTTCCCGGACTGCCTCCCTCAGCCGTAGGTGTAAAGGCGGAAATTGAATCTCTGCAAAAAGGGATAGCAAGCCTATATCCGGACATCAACGGCTTGCCGGCATTGAAAGAGGAAGCGTCCCGTTTCATCAAAGCATTCATCAACGTAGATGTGGCGCCGGAAGGATGTGTACCGGTAACAGGCTCCATGCAGGGGACTTTTGCCTCATTCCTCACATGCAGCCAGTGCGACGGGAAGAAAGATACCATCCTGTTCATCGACCCCGGTTTCCCCGTGCAAAAACAACAATTAGTTGTAATGGGACAGAAATATGAAACCTTTGATGTGTACGATTACCGTGGCGACAAACTGAAAGATAAGCTGGAAAGTTATCTCAAAAAGGGCAATATTTCCGCCATTGTTTACTCTAATCCAAACAATCCCAGCTGGATATGCCTGAAAGAAGAGGAACTCCGCATTATCGGCGAACTCGCCACTCAATATGATGTAATCGTTCTGGAAGACCTTGCCTATTTCGCCATGGATTTCCGCCAAGACCTAAGCAAACCGTTTCAAGCGCCATATCAACCTTCCGTGGCTCATTACACAGACCATTATGTCCTACTCATATCCGGTTCCAAAGCATTCAGCTATGCAGGGCAACGTATCGGAGTAAGCTGCATCTCAGACAAACTTTATCACCGGGCATATCCGGGACTGACACAGCGTTATGGTGGCGGTACATTCGGCACTGTATTCATTCATCGCGTTCTTTACGCTCTTTCTTCCGGAACCAGCCACTCGGCGCAATATGCGCTCGCCGCCATGCTGAAAGCTGCCAACGAAGGTAAATACAACTTCCTGGACGAAGTAAAGGTATACGGTGAACGTGCACGGCGATTGAAAGAGATTTTCCTGCGCCATGGCTTCCATCTGGTATACGACAACGACCTCGGCGATCCCGTAGCCGACGGATTCTACTTCACTATCGGCTATCCGGGTATGAGCAGCGGCGAACTTGCCAAAGAACTGATGTACTACGGAGTAAGTGCCATTTCATTGGTAACCACCGGAAGCCATCAAGAAGGACTACGCGCTTGCACCTCATTCATCCAAGACCATCAATATGCCCAGTTGGACGAACGTATGGCTGTCTTTGCAGAAAATCATCCTATAAAATAAGACGCATATACCTTGTTACAGAGAATGAGCATCTCCTCCCTGAAGACGCTTCATTCTCTGTAAAACCTTAAATTTCCCAAGAAAGATACTTTTCTCATAAAAAAGAGAAATATAATTTGCTCCTTTATAGAAAAATACTTAATTTGGGGGCATGTATATCAATACAGACATATTCAAAATAGAAACTAACCATATAGTTCCTGCACGAGGAAAAGTTCTTATATCTGAACCTTTTTTGTGTGACCATATGTTCGGGCGATCTGTTATTTTATTAGTAGACCATACACAAGACGGAACAATGGGATTGGTAATGAACAAACCGTTGCCTCTATTTTTGAATGATTTATTAAGTGAAATCGACTGTCGAGAGGATATTCCTATCTATAAAGGCGGCCCCATCAGCACCGACACTCTTTTCTATCTGCACACGCTGGAGAACATAGCAGATTCACTCCCGATAGCCAACGGATTCTATCTGAACGGTGACTTCGCCGCCATCAAGCAATTTATGGCGGAAGGCAATTCAATAAAAGGAAAAATACGATTCTTCCTCGGCTACTCCGGTTGGGAATCCGGACAGCTGAAGCAAGAGATAGAAGAAAATACCTGGTTGGTGGACAAAGCGGATATTCCCTCGCTCATGGATGAAAAAGCCAGCAAGAATCTGTGGAAAGACGCGCTTGGCAAGCTCGGCGGAAAATATGAAATGTGGTCACGTTTTCCGCAAATCCCCACTCTGAACTGACAGTAACCGACTAATCCGATTACCGACTATCCTCTACCCGACTCCGTACTCCCGGAACGAATACGTTGCATCAAAACAACATCCTTAAATTTACCACCTGTAAACCACCATTCTTTCAGCAGTCCGCACTGTACAAAACCACAAGAGCCGAACAGACGCAGACTCACCTCATTATCGGCGGCCACATGCACAATCAGTTGTTTCAGAAATAAAAAGCCGAAAGCATAGTCACACAAAAGTTTCAAGGCGTCGGAAGCATATCCATTCCCCTGATACTCCTTTCGTACCGCAATCCCCACCTCACCGCGGGAATGCATCGGTGCAAAGTCCGTAATGTCAATAGTGCCCACCACGGCATCATCCTCGCAACGCACTATCATCATACGGAGCTGACGGTCAGCAAACATATCGCATTGCGAGTTTTCCATGTATTGTTTCAGGACATACTTGGAATACGGCACCGAGAAGTTCGTGACATCCCACGTTTGCGGGTCATTCTCCATGGCATACATTATCTCCAAATCTTCCGGCTCCATGGCCCGAAGACGCACACGCTCATTTATAAAAAAAGAAGATTTCATTATTCTTTATCTATATGCAGTTCCTTACGCAAACGATTTTCACCCGGCAGACAGAACAGAGACGCAGTCAAAGCAATTAAGGCACAAAGCACTCCCTTATTGCTCAGCATCATGTAATAGGTGAGAAATCCCGCCAATACCGGCACGGCAAGCAGAGCCAGACGCACCCCACTCCACAACACATACAAGCGCAGCGCATCCGTAATGGCAACAACATCTATTTGCTTAGTCAGCACCCACGAAAAAAGTTTCAGGGAAACAGGCACTAATACAGCCGTAAGCAGAATCGTAACAGTCTCCGCAAAATATGTAGCACGCACATCTCCCGCATAGTCACCAACCCATTCTCCGCCTGTTTCACCAAATACCACAAGAAATACGGGCAACATCCAGAAATATACAAACAACATCTTTGTGCGGGCTGCAACCCGCTTTATCTTTTCTTCCATGCAATCGGTTTTAAAGTTACGTCATACCGTACCCGTAAACGGAGTACGATTTACAATGCTACGCCCAAGCGTTACCTCGTCCGCATATTCCAGTTCATCTCCCACAGAAATACCACGTGCTATCACAGACAGTTTCACTCCCAGTTTTTCCAGTTTGCGATAAATATAAAAGTTGGTTGTATCACCTTCCATGGTAGTACTGAGGGCAAGCACTACTTCCTTA
Organism: Bacteroides sp. 44_46; assembly: GCF_001915465.1. Classification (NCBI taxonomy): domain Bacteria; kingdom Pseudomonadati; phylum Bacteroidota; class Bacteroidia; order Bacteroidales; family Bacteroidaceae; genus Bacteroides; species Bacteroides sp. 44_46. The sequence continues at coordinate 3,515 of NZ_MNQO01000020.1, forward strand.
ATTCCCCCGGCAGACACCCGTTGCACCAGACTTTCTATTTCCAAGTCACCGGGACCTATTCCGTCCATCGGCGAAATCACACCGCCCAGCACATGATACAATCCACGGAATTGCTGTGTCGCTTCCACCGCCATCACATCGCGTATGTTCTCCACCACGCAAATAACGGAAGAATCACGCTGAGGATTGGAGCAGATACGGCAAGTCTCCGTATCAGAAATATTATGACACACCTTGCAGTACTTCACTTCATGCTTCAACGTAACGATGGCATTGCCGAAGGCTTCCACCACCGCCGTATCTTGCCGCAGCAGATGGAGTACCAGCCTCATGGCAGTCTTCCGGCCCACACCCGGCAGTTTGGCAAACTCATTCACCGCTTTCTCCAGTAATATCGAGGGAAATTGTCCGTTCATACTTAAAGTTCTCCTATTGACGGGCAAAGATAGAGAGAATTCCTCATTATGAACAAGGATTTTTGAAATAAGTGCTACCTTTGCAGGAAGAAACAATTAAAAAACAGATAACAAAATGGAGATAACAAACGCTGAATTCGTCATCAGTAACACAGACGTAACCAAATGTCCCGGCGGGACATTCCCCGAATACGCCTTCATCGGACGTTCCAACGTTGGAAAATCCAGCCTCATCAATATGCTGACAGGACGCAAGGGACTTGCCATGACGTCCGCAACTCCGGGAAAGACCATGCTCATCAACCATTTCCTGATTAATAAGAGTTGGTATATCGTTGACCTTCCGGGCTACGGTTACGCCAAGCGCGGGCAGAAAGGACAAGAGCAGATTCAGCGCATCATAGAAACCTACATCCTGCAACGTGAGCAAATGACCAACCTCTTTGTCCTCGTCGACAGCCGCCACGAGCCGCAAGCCATCGACCTTGCTTTCATAGAGTGGCTGGGCGAGAACGGAGTGCCTTTTGCCATCGTTTTCACCAAAGCCGACAAGCTGAAAGGCGGCAGGATAAACAGCAACATCCGCCACTATCTGGAGAAACTGCACGAACAATGGGAAGAGCTTCCCCCCTACTTCGTCACATCTTCCGAAAACCGTATGGGACGCGATGAACTGTTGGGCTACATCGAACAAATCAACAAGGACATTAACTCCAAACCATAATTATTATAACCGAAATGAAAAGATTTGTTTTTTGGCACATATTCGTTGCCGCATTGCTAATGGCTTCCAACAGCCGGGCACAATCTCTGAAAGATTTATTAAACAAGGAAAATATCGAAAAAGTAGTGAATGCAGTAACCGGCAAAAGTACCGCCAGCATGGAAGGAACATGGATATATACCGGTTCAGCCATTGAGTTTGAATCGGACAACTTACTGCAAAAAGCAGGCGGTTCGGTAGCCGCCGGCGCTGCCGAAAGCAAGTTGAACGAACAATTGGCAAAGGTAGGTATCAAAGAAGGACAAATGTCTTTCACCTTCAATGCAGACAGTACTTTTACAGCCAAAGTAGGTGCAAAAAGCATAAAAGGCACTTACTCCTACGACACTTCCACACAGCATGCTAATCTGAAATTCATGAAGCTGATTCCACTCAGCGCCAAAGTCAACTGTACATCCGCCAATATGGATTTGCTGTTTAATTCGGATAAACTTTTAAAATTGATTACCCTTATTTCCAGCAAGAGCAATAATACCACACTTAAAACAATCGGCTCGCTGGCAAACAGCTACGACGGCATGATGCTAGGTTTTGCTTTGAAAAAGGAATAAACCCAGGAACGGAAAAATGAAAAAGCCCCGTAAGTATAAAACTTACGGGGTTTTTTCATTCTTATTCTTTAAAATATAAAAAGAGCGGAAAACGAGACTCGAACTCGCGACCCTAACCTTGGCAAGGTTATGCTCTACCAACTGAGCTATTTCCGCAAATGATGCCCTTCTTACAAAGAGCGTGCCCAGAACAGGACTCGAACCTGCATGCCTCTCGACACACGCACCTGAAACGTGCGCGTCTACCAATTCCGCCACCTGGGCAATCATTAAATCAAAGGACCCTAACCTTGGCAAGGTTATGCTCTACCAACTGAGCTATTTCCGCAATATACTATGTGAAGAGAAGGAGACTCGAACTCCCACGACATAATTGTCACTACCCCCTCAAAGTAGCGCGTCTACCAATTCCGCCACCTCTCCAACATATTCCAAACATTTCATAGACCATTGCCTCTACCCTTGTGCCCAGAACAGGACTCGAACCTGCATGCCTCTCGACACACGCACCTGAAACGTGCGCGTCTACCAATTCCGCCACCTGGGCAATCATTAAATCAAAGATAGGTAATTGCAATCATTAAATCATAGAAAAGAGCGGAAAACGAGACTCGAACTCGCGACCCTAACCTTGGCAAGGTTATGCTCTACCAACTGAGCTATTTCCGCGTTTGCGGTTGCAAAGGTAGATATTTTCAACATTCTACGCACTTTTTTCACACATAAAATTGAACATTCCACCCAAAGCGAAAGCAGACTTTTGATTATCAACTCATTCGGTCACGATAATCTTCGTAAGAAAATAGCTTGAATATATCAGCCTTCCCCTCTTTTGTCCACATGGCAATGGCGGGATGATGAATTCCGTTGAACATATTCGTCTTCACCGTGGTGTAATGTATCATATCTTCAAAAACGATTCTTTCGCCGATATGAAGTTCGTGGTCAAAGCTCCACAAGCCCATATAGTCACCGCTCAAACAAGAATTACCTCCCAAACGGTAGACATATGCACCTCCATCACCCGTTTCAGCGCCCCGAACGGCAGGCTGATAGGGCATTTCCAGACAATCGGGCATATGGCAGGTGAAACTGACATTCAGAATAGCGGTACGAATACCGCGGTTCTCTACGATATCCACCACTTCGGAAGTCAACACCCCCGTCTGCCAGGTAAACGCAGAACCAGGTTCCAAGATAATATTCAAATGAGGATAACGCTCTTTCAATCCGCGGAGCAGACGAATCAGATGTTCTACATCGTAGTCCTTACGGGTCATCAAATGTCCACCGCCCAGATTCAACCATTTTATTTGCGGGAACCAACGGGAGAACTTCGCTTCCAGATGCTCCAACGTGCGTTCCAGTTCGTATGAGGACGACTCGCAATGGCAGTGGCAGTGGAATCCGTCAATACCCTGCGGCAAAACGTCGGGAAGCTGTCCGGCCATTACACCGAAACGAGTACCGGGAGCGCAAGGATTATACAGCTCCGTTTCCACTTCGGAATACTCCGGGTTGACGCGTATGCCGCAGGATATACTCTGTCCGTCCGCCTGAATCATGGGATAGAAACGTTTGAACTGCACCAACGAATTGAATGTAATATGGCTGCTGCATCGCATGATTTCTGAAAAGTCGGCTTCCGTATACGCCGGAGAATACGTATGCGCCTTGCTGCCGAATTCTTCCAACGCCAAGCGTGCCTCATATACGGAGCTTGCCGTAGAATGCTCTACATATTCACGGAATATGGGAAATGAACGCCACATGGCAAAGGATTTGAAAGCAAGAATAATCTCTACTCCCGCCCGGTCGGCAACGCTCTTTATCAATGTGAGGTTCTTCCTCAGCAGTTCTTCTTCCATGATATAACAAGGAGAAGGAAAAAGGTCGAAATCTTTGTCTGTCATTTTTATCGTTGTATAAACTTTTCTTATTAATATCACCCTATCACTTTAAAACGCGCGAAACGCAAAAGAAGTTGCTTGTCACCCGCATTCTTAAAACGAATGGTGGCTTTTGCATTATCACCCTCGCCTTCCACTTTCATCACTTCGCCCAGGCCGAAACGTTCATGCTCGATAAGTTGCCCCGGCTGCACCGTGTTTCCGCCTGCGACTGCCGATAAATGAGATGCGGCAGAAGTTGTTCCCATAGAAGGCGTCATCCGCTTTAAATTACGTGGAACGGTGGGGGCAATGATTTCCTGCCGGGGACGAACTCTTTCCTCACGTTTTCCATACATGCCGGAAGAGATATTCTCTCTGTTCTCCCGACGGAAAGACATGGCATTCTCATCTATTCTGCGGCTCAATCCCGCATCCTGCGGCAATTTAAGGAAACGTACATCTATATCTTTCAGAAAACAGCTGGGATTTCCAAACTCCATTTTTCCATAACGGTAGCGACTCTTGGCGTAAGTAAGGAAACAATGATCTTCCGCACGGGTTATGGCTACATAGAACAGACGGCGTTCTTCTTCCAGCGCCTTCGGAGAGTCTCCCGCCATACCGCTGGGGAACAACTCTTCTTCCATCCCTACCACAAAGACATTCTTAAATTCCAACCCTTTGGCGGAATGTACGGTCATCAGGGTTATCTTTGCATCGTCTCCGTCCTTGTCCGAATCTTGGTCGGTAAGCAAGGAGACTTCCGAAAGGAAATCGCTCAGTGTGATATTGGCGTTACCCTCTTCCTGCCGTTGGGCGCAGAAGTCTCCCATACCGTTTGCAAGTTCTTCGATATTCTCCTTGCGACTGAGGTTTTCTGGAGAATTGTCTTGGCAAACATCATTGATGATACCGGACTGACGGATTATCTCCGTACCGAGTTCGTAGGCATTCTTTTCGGTAACGCCCTCTATAAATCCGGCTATCAAGTCGCGAAAGCCTTGCAGCTTACCCGCTGTCCCTTTGTTGATATTCACTCCATAAGTCAGCGGCTCGCAGAGTACGGTCCACAGGCTTACATTGTTGTCAGTGGCGGCGGCAGTGATTTTGCTTACCGTCGTATCGCCTATTCCGCGTGCCGGATAGTTGATGATACGTTTGAAGGCTTCTTCATCATTCGGATTGACTGCCAGACGGAAATAGGCGATTACATCTTTTATTTCCTTACGCTGATAGAAAGACAGTCCGCCGTAAATGCGATACGGCATGCTGCGTTTGCGCATGGCTTCCTCGAAGACGCGGCTCTGCGCGTTGGTACGATAGAGTATGGCAAAGTCGGAATAAGCGTAATTCTCCTGCCGGCGCAATTCGGCTATCTTGTTGATTACAATATCGCCCTCTTCCACATCACTGTATGCCTGATACACCCCGATAGCCTCTCCCCTCTCCTTTTCCGAAAAGACTTCCTTGCGAATTTGCCGCTGATTCTTTTCTATCAGACTGTTGGCGGCAGAAACAATCGTTTGGGTGGAACGATAATTTTGTTCCAACTTAAAAACTTTCGTACCCGGATATACCTTTGTAAAATACAGAATGTTATCAATATCCGCCCCCCGGAAAGAATAAATACTTTGCGCATCATCACCCACCACACAGACGTGCTGATGCTCTTTCGCCAACTGAAGCACAATACTGTGTTGGGCAAAGTTGGTGTCCTGATACTCGTCCACCAAAATATAGCGAAACTGCGACTGATAGCGGGCAAGCACATCCGGATGGTCGCGGAAAAGCAGGAAAGTATAGAACAGCAAATCATCGAAGTCCATAGCATCCGCCTGTCGGCAACGTTCCCAATAGCGGCGGTAAATATCGCGCAGGGCGGGCATCTTGGCGGCGCAATCGCCTTCGTAGGCTTCTTTGTTGTTGGCATAGCCCGCAGGAGACACCAAGTGGTTCTTAGCGTTAGAGATACGAGACTGCACCATACCCGGCTTGTACACCTTTTCATCCAGTCCCATTTCCTTGATGATAGAACGCAACAGGCTTTTGCTGTCCGCCGTATCATAAATGGTGAACTTCGAGGTAAATCCTATCCGTGCGGCTTCCGCATGCAGAATGCGCAAAAATATGGAATGGAATGTCCCCATCCAAAGATGGCGCGCACGTTCTATACCTACTTGCCGGGCAATACGCTCTTTCATCTCACGGGCTGCCTTATTGGTAAAGGTAAGCGCGAGAATGTTCCAGGGCTGATAACCGTTCTCCAACAGATAAGCTATTTTGTAGGTTAGCACACGGGTTTTTCCCGAACCCGCACCGGCTATCACCAGTGACGGGCCGTCATTGTAGAGCACCGCGGCTCGCTGTCCCTCATTCAATTCTTGTATATAATCGGACATATTCCTAATCATCTAACGGGTAAAGTTCGGGCACAAAGATAAAAAAAGGTTCGGACACCAGCGAACAATTCCATAGGTTATCACGTTAGTATAGTAAAGTTTCAAAACTAAATAATTGAACTTATGAATACGTTATTAATGTCTTTAATGATAATGATTATGACACATGAAATGCCAAAACTTCCTTACGCAAACAACGCGCTGGAACCTGTAATCAGTCAGCAAACAATAGATTACCATTACGGTAAACACCTGCAAACGTACGTGAACAATCTGAACAATCTTGTTCCGGGTACGGAGTATGAAAACAAAGATTTGGTTACTATCGTAGCTACCGCACCCGACGGCGCTATTTTTAATAATGCCGGACAAGTGCTGAACCACACATTATACTTCCTGCAATTCTCTCCGAAACCGTCTCAAAGCGAACCCACCGGGAAGCTGGCGGAAGCTATCAAACGTGATTTCGGCAGTTTCGAGAACTTCAAGAAAGAGTTTAATGCAGCGGTAGTCGGATTATTCGGCTCGGGCTGGGCATGGCTGTCGGTAGACAAGAACGGTAAACTGCATATCACCAAAGAAGCCAACGGAAGCAATCCCGTACGTTCGGGACTGACCCCGCTGCTGGGCTTCGACGTTTGGGAACATGCTTACTACCTGGATTATCAGAATAAACGCGCCGACCATGTCAACGCTCTTTGGAGCATCGTGGACTGGAATACAGTAGGAAAACGAATGAAATAAGCAACCCCTTATAAAACCCTGTTGCAACGCATCTGTAAGCTGTAAAAAGCCACAGATGCGTTTTTTATTGCTTATTCCGTGCAATGTACAGAAATAGAAGCCGGAACAGACCCCGTGCTTTACAAATAAATCAGGCCGTAATCCCATGCAAATGAGAGTTACGGCCTGATTGCCCTATCCAGTTCGCCTTACGGCGTTCTTGTCATTTCTTAATCTTCTATGGCTGCCTGCGCCGCTGCAAGTCTTGCGATAGGCACGCGGAACGGAGAACAGCTGACATAGTTCAAACCTACCTTGTGGCAGAATTTCACGGAAGAAGGCTCACCACCATGCTCACCGCAAATACCGCACTTCAAGTCCGGACGAATGGCACGGCCTTTTTCGGTAGCCATACGTACCAACTGTCCTACTCCATTCTGGTCGAGCACTTGGAACGGGTCTACTTTCAGAATCTTCTTCTCCAGATAGATAGGCAAGAAAGAAGCGATATCATCACGTGAATAGCCGAAAGTCATCTGCGTCAAGTCATTCGTACCGAATGAGAAGAATTCCGCAGAAGAAGCGATACGGTCTGCAGTAAGAGCCGCACGCGGAATTTCAATCATCGTACCTACTTTGAAATCGATGCTGTCGCCAACTTCGGCAAACAACTTGGCCGCTTCGGCGCGGATAACCTCTTCCTGCTGCTTGAACTCGTACAAGATACCCGTCAGCGGAACCATGATTTCAGGATGTGTCTCAACGCCCTCTTTTTTCAATTCCAAAGCGGCGCCGAGGATAGCCCGTGTCTGCATCTGCGTGATTTCGGGATAAGTATTACCCAAACGGCAACCACGGTGACCCAACATCGGGTTATGTTCGCAAAGCGCTTCCACACGCTGCTGGATATACTGCAAGCTTACGCCCATGGTATCCGCCATTTCCTGCTGTCCCTTCAAATCGTGGGGAACGAATTCGTGCAAAGGCGGGTCGAGTAAACGAACGGTTACCGGACAACCGGCCATCGCCTTGAAGATACCCTTAAAGTCAGCCTGCTGGTACGGCAGAATCTTAGCCAGTGCCTTGCGGCGTCCTTCCGCGTCTTCCGCCAGAATCATCTCGCGCATAGCCTTGATTTTCTCACCTTCGAAGAACATGTGTTCCGTACGGCAAAGACCGATACCCACCGCTCCGAAATTACGTGCGACCTCTGCATCGTGCGGAGTATCGGCATTGGTACGTACCTGCAATTTCGTATATTTATCAGCCAACTGCATCAATTCGGCAAAATCACCGGACAATTCGGCTGCTTTTGTTTCTACCTTTCCTTTGTAAACCTCACCGGTGCTACCGTTCAAAGAAATGAAGTCGCCTTCTTTCAACACAACGCCATCTACCTCTACCGTACGGGCTTTGTAGTCGATATTCAATGCGCCTGCACCGGATACGCAACATTTACCCATACCGCGGGCCACAACGGCAGCGTGTGAAGTCATACCGCCACGTGCCGTCAGGATGCCTTCGGCAACGGCCATACCGGCCAAATCTTCCGGAGAAGTTTCGATACGCACCATCACCACACGCTTACCGCCGGCATGCCATTCGGCAGCGTCTTCGGCAAAGAACACGATCTGACCGCAAGCCGCACCCGGAGAAGCCGGAAGACCGCGGGTAAGCACTTTAGCCTGCTTCAAAGCCGTCTTATCAAATACGGGGTGAAGCAATTCGTCCAGCTTATTGGGTTCGCAACGCAACAAGGCCGTTTTTTCGTCAATCATGCCTTGATGCAACAAGTCGGTGGCAATCTTTACCATAGCGGCACCGGTACGCTTACCGTTGCGTGTCTGAAGGAACCAGAGCTTACCTTCCTGTACGGTGAACTCCATATCCTGCATATCTCTATAATGATTTTCCAATTTGGTTTGCAAAGCATCCAGTTCCTTATAGATTTCGGGCATCGCCTCTTCCATGGAAGGATATTTGGCGGCACGCTCTTCTTCGCTCACGCCGGCAAGTTCAGCCCAACGCTTGGAACCGACGATGGTAATCTGCTGCGGAGTACGGATACCCGCCACAACGTCTTCACCTTGCGCGTTAATCAGATATTCGCCGTTGAAAAGGTCTTCGCCCGTAGCGGCGTCACGGCTGAAGCAAACTCCCGTAGCGGAAGTGTCGCCCATATTACCGAACACCATTGCCTGAACGCTTACGGCAGTACCCCACTCGTCGGGAATTCCTTCCATTTTACGATAAAGGATAGCGCGTTCGTTCATCCACGAGTTGAACACGGCGCAGACAGCTCCCCACAACTGTTCGTAAGCACAAGTCGGGAAATCTTTTCCGGTCTGTTCCTTAACGGCAGCCTTGAATCTCTTTACGAGTTCCTTGAGGTCTTCCACTTCCAGTTCATTATCCAGCTTCACGCCTTTGGCATGTTTCACATCTTCTATAATAGCTTCGAAGGGGTCTACATCTTCTTTGTTTACCGGCTTCATTCCCAATACAACATCACCGTACATCTGTACAAAACGGCGGTAAGAGTCCCATGCAAAGCGAGCGTTGCCCGTCTTGCGAATCAGGCCCTCCACCACTTCATCGTTCAAACCGAGGTTAAGAATCGTATCCATCATACCCGGCATGGAAGCGCGCGCCCCCGAACGTACGGAAACCAACAACGGGTTCTCCACATCGCCGAATTTAGAACGCATCAGCGTTTCTACGTGTGCGATGGCGTTTTCCACTTCCTGTTTCAACAGAGCAACAACCTTGTCCTGCCCCATTTCATAATATTCTGTACAAACTTCTGTCGTAATTGTAAAGCCCGGAGGAACCGGAACTCCGATAAGGTTCATCTCTGCCAAGTTAGCTCCCTTACCTCCCAAAAGGTTTCTCATGCCGGCTTTTCCTTCCGCCTGGCCGTTACCAAAGGTATAAACTCTTTTTTTGTCCATAATATAAATTTAAAGTTCTTGATTGTGATTTTTTTCATTTTTCTGTTCGCAAATCTAAGTATATTTCGCAGACTAGAAAACTTTTTAAGAAAAAACTTTAAGGCAAAATGCAATTTCGACATTGCAAAATTTAATATTCCGATTCATAGAGAGAAATCCCGAAAAAATACCTATTTTTGCCACTGAATTTATTATACTGGTGTAAAAGTGGCAAGAAAGAGAAAAGAACTTCCCCTGTTAGAAAAGGTGGAGATTACGGATGTGGCTGCCGAAGGAAAAGCCATCGCAAAGGTCAATGATTTGGTAATTTTCGTACCATACGTCGTTCCGGGTGACGTGGTAGACCTGCAAATCAAGAGAAAAAAGCATCATTACGCAGAAGCGGAAGCGGTGAAGTTCCACCAATACTCACCGGTAAGAGCAGTCCCGTTTTGTCAACATTACGGTGTATGCGGCGGTTGCAAATGGCAGGTGCTCCCCTATTCAGAGCAAATAAAATACAAGCAAAAACAAGTAACGGACAACCTTACCCGCATCGGGAAAGTAGAGCTTCCGGAAATATCGCCGATACTCGGCTCCGAAAAAACGGAGTTCTATCGGAATAAACTCGAATACACTTTTTCCAACAAACGCTGGCTGACTGCGGAAGAAGTCCGGCAAAACGTGGTGTACGAGCAAATGAACGCGGTAGGTTTTCACATTCCCAACGCCTTCGACAAGGTATTGGCCATAGAGAAATGCTGGCTGCAGGATGATATATCCAACCGTATCCGCAATGCGGTACGCGACTATGCCTACGAGCACGATTACTCGTTCATCAATCTGCGTACGCAGGAAGGGATGTTGCGCAATATGATTGTGCGCACGTCCAGTACCGGCGAGTTGATGGTAATCCTTATCTGCAAGATTGAGAAAGACGAGGAAATGGCTTTGTTCAAACAACTGTTGCAGTATGTAGCGGATACTTTCCCCGAAATCACGTCGTTATTATACATTATTAATAATAAGTGCAACGATACCATTACAGACCTCGACGTGCATACGTTCAAAGGCAAAGACCATATCTTTGAGGAAATGGAAGGCCTGCGTTTCAAGGTAGGCCCCAAATCGTTCTATCAGACGAACTCCGAACAGGCATACAATCTATATAAAGTAGCCCGCAATTTCGCAGGACTCACAGGCAACGAACTGGTATACGACCTTTATACGGGCACGGGAACCATTGCCAACTTCGTATCCAAGCAGGCGCGTCAGGTTATCGGAATCGAATACGTGCCCGAAGCCATCGAAGACGCCAAGGTCAATGCGGAAATCAACGGCATCAAGAATACGCTGTTCTTTGCCGGCGATATGAAGGATATGCTGACGCAGGATTTCATCAACGAATACGGCCGTCCGGATGTAATCATCACCGACCCCCCCCGTGCCGGTATGCATCAGGATGTGGTGGATGTTATCTTGTTTGCCGAGCCGAAACGCATCGTGTATGTGAGTTGTAATCCTGCCACGCAGGCAAGGGACTTGCAGTTGCTCGATGCAAAATACAAAGTAAAAGCCGTACAGCCGGTAGACATGTTCCCGCATACGCACCATGTGGAGAACGTGGTACTGCTTGAACTGAAAGCAGAAGTTTAAGAGTTGAAAGGCTTGAGAATTGAAACGAATCATTAATTACAAATTATTATACTCGTGGCAAAAGAAAGAAACATGGCAAGAGCCCGCACGCAATATACGGACTACATGGTAAAAGAGCCGATGGAACTGATGGAATTCCTGGCTGCCAAAATGCCGGATGCCAGCCGTACCAAGTTGAAATCATTATTGAGCAAACGAATTGTATATGTGGACAGTGTTATCACAACGCAGTACAATTTCCCTTTGAAACCGGGCATGAAAGTGCAAATCAGCCGCGAGAAAGGACGTAAAGAGTTCAGCAACAAACTGCTGAAGATTGTATATGAGGATGCATATATCATTGTCGTCGAGAAGATGCAGGGTCTGTTGTCCGTCAATACGGAAAGACAGAAAGAACGCACTGCCTATACCATATTGAACGAATATGTTCAGCGGTCGGGCAGACAGCACCGTGTGTACATCGTCCATCGCCTGGACCGTGATACTTCGGGATTGATGATGTTTGCCAAAGACGAAAAGACGCAGAACACATTGCGCGACAACTGGCATGACATTGTGACCGACAGGCGCTATGTAGCCGTCGTTGCGGGCGAAATGGAAAACAATGCCGGCATGGTAAGGTCTTGGCTCACCGACCGCAAGCTGTACGTATATTCCAACCCGACAGACGATGGCGGAAAAGAAGCAATCACCCACTACCGCACCATTAAACGCGCCAACGGGTTCTCACTCGTAGAGTTGAATCTGGAGACGGGACGCAAGAATCAGATTCGTGTGCACATGCAGGATTTGGGACATCCCATCATAGGTGACGGACGGTATGGATTGGAAGAGGTAAATCCTATCGGACGATTGGCATTACACGCTTTCAAGCTCTGCTTCTATCATCCTGTGACCGGAGAGTTGATGCAGTTTGAAACGCCTTATCCGGGAGACTTCAAGAAATTATTCCTAAAGAAACAATAAGGTATATCCAAGTAAAAGGGTGTATATCAGAATGAAAGTTGAGATTCACTTTGATATACACCCTTTTATTTATAGCCTCTGACCCGTTCTAAATAACCATAACGGGTTTGCGGACACTCTTAATACCGCCTTTCCAACATCACAGGACCATCCATATGCCCGTCCACGTACAGAACGCCGGACAGCCTGTTTCCTGAAACATATACATCATAGATTTCCAGCAGAGGATAGTCGTAACCATAATCCAGTCTTAAGATTCTGCCGTGCACATCCCAACGGAAAGGCAGGCTGAACATAACTTCTCCGTACGGATCATTGTAATATGCCTGTTCATCTCTTCCCAGACCATTACCTTCAAAATAAAGCCCGCTTTCCAATGCAGAGTTATAATTATCGGCGAACCCCAAGTCTCCTAACCAGATGCCACCCACCAAAGTATCATAGATGTAGAAATCATCTCCATCGTCCGTTTCACATGAACTCAGTCCCAAGACTAAAGTACACAGAAACAATATATTTAAATATTTTCTCATTATCTTTTATTTCTAATTCCGGTTAGTCATAGACTTGGAGGCGGTCAACATTATGATTTCTCCATCCAATTTTCCGGAGAGGTAATGGTCGCGTACCCAAACATTCTCAAAGTACTTTATCTCACCGGCTCCGTAATTCAGAACAAGTCCCTCTCTCGAATTATCTATCCACCGCCATGTGAAATCACTCTCCGTAGTCTTCATCTTACCGACTTCATAGACTATCAGCGTTTCTTTTCCGGAAAGAACTTCCTTGCCATTCTGCTTTCCCTTTGTGAATTCCAATATATGTCTGCATTCTCCCTCGTCGGTCGTATAATCTTCCATCCAAGCATCGCTGCATAACTTCTCATCGGTATTCTGTATGGTATAGTAGTTATCATCCCCGCAAGAAGCCAGCCCGATAGTCATTACGCATAACAACACTATCTTCACTAAGTTCAAAATCTTCATAATTATCAAGTTTAGTTAATATTTACGGGCAAACATACATAAAAATAATGAGATGCTTAATATTTAGACTGAAATTTCTTATAGAAGATAACGAATAAGATGAAACCTGTCAGCGCAAAAGGCACGCCTGCCAAAGCCGGATAACGGTATCCGCCACTAAGAGCCAGGCCACCTACGTATGCTCCGATGGCATTGCCCAGATTGAATGCCATTTGCACACAGGCGCCGCCCAGCATTTCCCCGCCGGGAGCTACGCGGATAATCAATACCTGTTCGGGGCTCGACACCGCAAACAGCCCCGCCGTACAAAGAGCCATCAATATGGCGGAGCACCACGGATTGGGCGACAGGAAAAACAGCATCAACAGCACAATGCAAATCATGCCCTGCACCACCATGCCAACCTTGCCCGGAGTATATTTATCGGAAAGCCGTCCGCTCACCAGATTGCCGACCACCATACCAAATCCCGCCAGAACCATTAACGCCGTCACACTCTCGGGGCTGAAACCCGAAACGTTCGTCAGCAACGGCGTGATATAGCTATACCAGCAAAACACACCGCCATTGCCCAAAGCCGTCGCCCCCAATATCAACCAGGGAGCGGGTGTCTTCAGGAAACGGAATTGTCCCTTGAATCCGGTATCTTTCAGTCCCTCTACCACAGGCACCCAGCGCCATATATAATAAAGAACTATCAAGCCCCAGCAACCCACCAGCAAGAATGTAACGCGCCACGAGAGCATGTGGCTCAAGGAAGTGCCCAGCGGAACGCCAAACAGATTGGCGACCGTCATACCCGCTATCATAATGGATACGGCTTCGGAACTTCTACCCTCGTCAGCCAGCTTACCCGCCACAATGGAAGCAACTCCGAAGTATGCCCCATGCGGCAAGCCCGAAATGAAACGCGCCGCCAGCAACAACCAATAATCGGGAGCCACCGCAGCCCCCAGATTTCCTACCAGCATCAAAGCCATCAATGCCAGCAGGATATGCTTCAACGGACGTTTACGCGCCAAAATCAACATGGGAGCACCGGCGCATACGCCCAGCGCATAGGCGGAAATAAAATGTCCCGCAACGGGAATACTGATATTCAAATCAGCGGCAACATAGGGCAAAATGCCCATCATCGTAAATTCGGCGATACCCAATCCTAAGGTGCCGAACGCTAACGCAATAAGACTCTTCTTCATTTGAAAAAATACAACCTGTAAAACAAACTTTTTACCGCTGCAAAAGTAATGCATTGTACCGTTCCCGATTCTTTATTTTATAAAAAAGTAACTAAAAATTTGTCTCATACGAATGTAACCTATACTTTTGCACCCCGAATAAAGAACATGTCAACAAGAACTTCAACCATTCTGCCGGTCGGAGTTCGGATATATTCTTATTCACGGTTCAATAACAATTTGTATAACTAAAAGGTAAGAAGAAAATGAAAAAGTTTGTAATCTTATTATTTGTCGCAATGGCTGCTTTATCAGCAAAAGCACAAGTGTATGTTGGCGGAACAGTATCTTTATGGCACAACGACGATGTCGACGCAACGACTTTCACGCTGAATCCGGAAGTAGGATACAACCTGAATGAAAAATGGGCTGTCGGCGGTATATTGACATTCTCGCACAGCAAACTGGACGAAGGAAAATACAATGCTTTCGGCCTTGCTCCATACGCACGTTACTCTTATTATGAAAACAAGGTTGTCCGCCTGTTCATCGATGGCGGTCTGGGCTTCTCCACTCAAAAGGTGAAAGGCGCCGATGCCGTAAACGGTTTTGAAATCGGTTTCAAACCGGGTATCGCCATCAAGCTGAACGACAAGTTCAGCGTACTTGCCAAATGCGGTTTCCTGGGTTACAGGGACGACTATATGAACGCCGGCAGCGGTTACGGTTTCAACCTCAAAAGCGAAGACCTCTCATTCGGTTTCCACTACGAATTCTAATCAATACAAACCGATGTGTACGCAAAAGGGATGCTTTCCGAAGCATCCCTTTTTTATTGTTCTCATAGAATAAGTACGGATTAGTTTCTAATTATTCAAACATTATAAATACTCACACTTAAATTATTCGTATTTTTGCGCATCGTTTATAAAATATGCAATAATGAAGAAGTCCGTAAAAGGAGTCCGGTTTGCTCCTAAAAACTATTCCGACGAAGTAGAAGCCAAGATTCAACATTATAAAAGAGAAGGATATAAACTGCCGTCACGCCACTTGCTGCGCACGGAAGAGCAACTGGCCGGCATACGCGAAAGCGCAAAGATAAACACCGCATTGCTCGATTACATCTCTGAGAATATCCGTGAGGGAATGTCTACGGCAGAGATAGACCATCTGGTATACTGTTTCACGACCGACCACGATGCCATCCCCGCCCCTTTCCTGTACGAGGGCTTTCCCAAGAGCGTATGCGTCAGCATCAACGATGTGGTGTGTCATGGCATCCCCAGCACTAAAGAGTTCCTGCGCAGCGGAGATATTGTAAACGTGGATGTATCCACCATATATAAAGGATATTTCTCCGACGCATCGCGCATGTACATGATTGGCGACGTCCGTCCCGAGATGCAACGTCTGGTGCAGGTGACCAAAGAGTGCCGTGACATCGGCATACAGGCCGCACAGCCCTGGGCTCGATTGGGCGATGTGGGAGCTGCCATCCAGGAGCATGCCGAGAAGAACGGTTACAGCGTAGTGCGCGACCTTTGCGGGCATGGCGTAGGCATCAAGTTCCACGAAGAACCGGACGTAGAGCACTTCGGCAAGCGCGGTACGGGCATGCTGATAGTACCGGGCATGACGTTCACCATCGAGCCGATGATTAACATGGGCACATACGAGGTCTTCATCGACGAAGCCGACGGCTGGACAGTATGCACCGACGACGGTCTGCCTTCCGCCCAATGGGAAAGCATGATTCTCATTACCGAAAACGGAAACGAGATACTGACGCAATAGGCATAAGCCCGCAGGCTGCAAGACATTCCCCGGTGTGGTACTCTCCGTACCAACCGTTGGTATTCCTCGTACCACGCTTTGGTATTGCTTGTACCAACCGCTGGTATTATCGGTACCAACCGTTGGTACGGCGGATACCACCCTTTGATACCGAATGTTCAGCCCATTGAAACTTTATTTCCCCATACGCAATTATGAATATCATACTATTACTCGTTGGAATTATCGCAGGAGCCGTCATCGGCTATCTGATGGCCGGCAGAAAAGCCGCCGCCCTAAAAACACAAGTAGAGGCCGCCGAAGCGCGTGAAGCGTTACTGAACCGCACTGCCGAAGAGCGTATCGCCCGCGAGCGCTCCGTTGCCGAAGAACGCTTGCAGGAAGCCGGCCGCCAAGCAGCGGAACGCCTTAGCACACAAGAACGGCTGTTTGCCGAACGCATTTCCGAACAGGCACGCGGCTTCAACGAACGCCTCGCCGAGCAGGAACGTTCCTTTGGCGAACGCATCACCCAGCAGCAACGGCAATGGGAACAACGCCTCGCCGAACAGAAAGAAGAAGCCGAAGCCTTGCACAAGCGTATGAACACCGAGTTTGAGAACCTTTCAAACCGCATCTTCCAAAGCAAGACGGAAGATTTCACCAAGCTGAACGCCGAGCATCTGGGCAATCTTCTGCGCCCGCTGGACGAGAAGATAAAAGACTTCAAGGAAAAGGTGGAGCAAGTATACAGTACCGAAGCCAAAGAACGCTTCTCTCTGGGAGAACGCATCAAGGAACTGGTGGAACTTAACAACCGCCTCAGTGAAGACGCCAACAACCTGACACGCGCCTTGAAAGGCGATTCCAAGATGCAAGGCAACTGGGGTGAAATGATTCTGGAACGTCTGTTGCAGGCGTCCGGCCTGATTGAAGGCGAGCACTATTTCCGTCAGGAGTTCCTGAAAGACGAACGCGGCGAAGTGATTGTCAGCGAAGAAAGCGGCCAAAAGATGCAACCCGACATCCTCATCAAGTACCCCGATGAGCGCGAGATGATAATAGACTCCAAAGTCTCCCTCACCGCCTACGCCGTCTATACATCCGCCGAAGACCGCGAAGAACAGGCGCGCTGGCTCAAAGCGCATCTGCAGTCCGTCCGCAACCACATCGACGAGCTCAGCCGGAAAGACTATTCGCACTACGACATCAAGTCACCGGATTTCGTCATGATGTTTATCCCCACAGAGGGCGCTTACCTGCTGGCCATACAAAGCGACGCCAACCTTTGGGAGTACGCCTACAACAAGAAAGTCGTACTGATGAGCCCCACGAACCTCATCAGCGCCCTGCGTCTCTCGCTCGACCTGTGGAAGCGGGAAAACCAAGTGAAAAACGTGCAGGCCATCATCAAGCGCGGCACGGCCTTATACGAAAAGATTGTAGGTTTCACCGACACTTTCCTCACCCTCGGCGACCGCATGACAAGCCTGCAAAAAGACTATGACAAAGCGCTCAACCAACTGTCCGAAGGCAACGGCAGCGTAGTCCGCCAAGCGGAAATGCTGAAAGACATGAGCCTTACTCCGAAGAAACGCATCTCGGCAAGACTGCTGCCCAGAGAAGAGGCGCAAGAAGAAACAGAACAAGAAGACAAAGAATAAATCTAAAGACAAGACCTGTTATATTATGAGAATTTTAAAAGACCGTATTCTGAAAGACGGAAAATGCTATCCGGGAGGTATATTGAAAGTAGATAACTTCATCAATCATCAAATGGACCCGATTCTGATGAAATCCATCGGCGTGGAGTTCGTCAGACGCTTCGCTTCTACCAATATCAACAAGATTATCACCGTCGAGGCCAGCGGCATCGCCCCCGCCATTATGGTAGGCTATCTGCTGGAACTTCCCGTAGTGTTCGCCAAGAAAAAGAAGCCGAGCACCATGGACAATATGCTGATTACTTCCGTATACTCATTCACCAAACAACGTTCGTACGACGTATGCGTCAGCAAAGATTTCCTCACTCCCGGCGACCAGGTGCTTTTCATCGATGATTTCCTCGCCAACGGAAACGCCGCCAAAGGCATTATGGACTTGGTGAAGCAAGCCGGCGCGGAGCTGGTAGGCATGGGATTCATCATAGAGAAAGCCTTTCAGCACGGAGGCGACGAGCTGCGCAGCCAAGGTATCCATGTAGAATCTCTGGCCATCATCGAAAGCCTCGACAACTGCGAAATCAAAATCAGATAACCCGGAGCAATGGAAAAACAACAGGAAAACGGACTGATTTACGGCTTGAACGACAAGCCGCCCTTCAAGGAAGCCTTCTTTGCCGCGTTGCAACATCTGCTGGCCATATTCGTAGCCATCATCACCCCGCCGCTCATCATTGCGGGAGCGCTGAAGCTCGATACAGAAACAACCGGTTACCTGGTTTCCATGGCGCTGTTTGCATCCGGCATATCCACATTTATCCAATGCCGCAGGTTCGGCGGGTTAGGCACCGGGCTGCTGTGTATTCAGGGAACCAGCTTCTCGTTCATCGGCCCCATCATTTCCGCCGGCATGGCGGGTGGGCTTCCGCTGATTTTCGGTTCCTGTATGGCGGCTTCGAGCGTGGAGATGCTGATAAGCCGGGTGCTGAAGTACACCAAGAAGATTATTACGCCGCTGATATCCGGCATTGTAGTTACCCTTATCGGCATGAGCCTGATAAAAGTGGGAATTACCGCCTGCGGCGGCGGAGCCATCGCACAGGCCGACGGCAGCTTCGGCAGTTTCCGCCATGTGGGGCTTGCCGCATTGGTTCTGTTGCTTATCATCGCCTTCAACCGGAGTTCCAACCGGTACCTGCGCATGAGCTCCATTGTCATCGGATTAGTGATAGGCTACATCGTGGCGTGGTGCATGGGGGTTGTAGATTTCTCCTCGATACAAAGCTACGGCGGTTTCAATCTGCCGATGCCTTTCCGCTACGGGCTGGCTTTCGACTTATCCACCATTATCGCGTTGGGACTGATTTTTATGATTACCGCCATTGAGGCGTATGGCGACATTACGGCCAATTCCCTTATCTCCGGCGAACCGGTAGAAGGAGAAACATTCGTGAAACGCGCTTCGGGCGGCATCCTCGCCGACGGCTTCAACTCCATGCTGGCGGGTGCGCTCAATTCTTTCCCGAACTCCGTTTTTGCGCAAAACAACGGGATGATACAACTGACAGGAGTTGCCAGCCGGTATGTGGGATATTACATTGCGGCCTTTCTTGTACTGCTCGGCCTGTTTCCCGCCGTGGGACTGGTATTTTCGCTGATGCCCGAACCGGTATTGGGCGGCGCTACGCTGCTGATGTTCGGTACGGTAGCCGCAGCCGGTATCCGCATCATCGCGGCGCAAGAAATCAACCGAAAGGCTACTCTTGTCATGGCCGTCAGTTTCTCCCTCGGCTTGAGCGTGGAACTGGTTCCCGAGATACTGTGCCAATTGCCGGAAACGCTACGGAATATCTTCTCATCCGGCATCACGACGGGGGGAGTTACGGCAATTCTGGCAAATATGCTGATTCATATCAAGGAGTAAAGTCCGGGAGCGGGAACCCGCTCTTTCCGAAGCATATCTTCCTGAAATAAGCTACTTTGTTTTCGTGGTTTTCGGCAGCACCGTATTCAGCACCGCATATCCCAATACCCCGGCAAGCACCGTCCCTACAAGCACACCGAACTTCGCCTGATTCAGCAATTCCGGATATTCGCCCGCAAAGGAAAGATTGGCGATGAACAAAGATACGGTAAAGCCGATACCGCCCAACAAGGAAACACCGGCTATATTCTTCCAGTTCATACCCGCAGGCATCAAGGCCAAACCGCTCTTTATCGCCAGCCACGTAAACAGATATATCCCCAGGAATTTGCCTGACAGCAACCCTGCGGCCACAGCCACGCTCACATCTCCCACGATACTGCCGCTACCGCTGAACACCACACCCGCATTGGCAAAGGCAAACAACGGCAGAATCACGAAGTTTACAGCTCCATGCAGATTGTCTTCCAACGACTGCAATGGACTGATAACATAATCGGACGCCTGCTCCACCTGCTTCAGCGTAGCAATCTGCGCATTGGTCAGCACGATATTATCTGATTTGGAAACCGGAAACTCCCCTATGACGTCACGGATGCGCTTGATATATTTACCCGCGTCCAAACGGGGACGCGCCGGTATCACAAACGCCAGTATCACGCCCGAGATTGTACTATGTATGCCCGATTGCAGGAACAAATACCAGATTATTATACCGAAGAACAGAAAGAATATCTTCTGCGTCACCCCAAACTTGCCCATATAGTAGAGGAATACATACAGAACAGCCGCCACTATCAAATACCCGTATGCCACGTCAACGCTATAAAACAGTGCGATAACCAATATCCCGCCAATATCGTCCACCACAGCGAACGCTGTCAAAAATACCTTCAGGCTCAACGGCACACGCTTACCCAGCAAGCTGAGCACTCCCAAAGAAAAAGCGATGTCCGTAGCCATAGGAATAGCCATGCCGCGCGTTTCGGGAGTACCGGAAACCACCAGAAGCGAGTAGATGACCACCGGAACCAGCATACCGCCGCATGCCGCGATAAAAGGCAAAACCGCCTTTCGGACGGAAGACAGTTCGCCTACCAGCAATTCACGCTTTATCTCCAACCCCACTGCCAGAAAGAAAACAGTCATCAGGCAGTCGTTTATGAATTCTATCATCTTCAACGGATGCCCGCCGTGAGAGAGCAGATTGAAATTCCCGATGCGCAAATGAAGTTCCTGAAGCAGAAAGTCCTGGTATATCGGCGATAAAGACGAATTGGCCACGACGGCAGCCAGGATAGCGGTGAGAAATAAAAGAATACTCGCCACTATGTTCAGCGACGAAATGTTTTTCACGGTACGTAGAATAATCATAAGTATTTGATTGAAGGTTTCATCTTTCTTCGGAAAAGGAAGTGTAGCCGACATTTCATTCCGTCACACTTCCATAACTCAACAACGCCAGCTTCTTTACCCACAGAACAAAGATACCCGTTAAAATTAAATTAAGCACTATGGTTAATACGGAAATTATCAATGCCGGGCCGCCCAAACTATATCCAAGAGCGATAAAGATTACCCCCGCCCCTACTTCACCGCGGGTAAACATACCGATAGAGAGCGCCAGACGCTCGCTGAACTTACGGTCTTTGTAAAAGAATACCGGAAACAGCTTACCGATATTAGACAATAACGACACTATCAGTACATGAAGCATAATCATTCCCCACGACATCATCTCCTGCGAACCCGTAACCGAGTGCTGTCCCAACGACGCCTCCGCAAAGTCCACACCCAGAAACCGGGGCATGCTCATTCCAACCAGAAACATAAAGAGGAAAGAAATCCCCGTGGAAACTTTACGTTCCGCCGGTGTGTCATGCTCCTTGTGCTTCATCACCATTCCCAAGACGAAAGCGGGCAGCAGCACCTCTATATGAATACTGCCTGCCTCACCATACAAATGCTTGCTGATGAGATATACAGCCTGCGTACACGCAAACACTACGGCCGAATATACCAGAATGGCTTTCCAATCCTGCCGCCAGTCGTATTTTCCCAGTTGTTTCCAACCGAAAGAGAGCAAAAGAAATACAATGAAAACAATCACCAGAAGCTGCCAGCGCAGGCCGATCATCATAATCTGAAGCGGAATCATCAGAAGGATGGTATCCAAATCATCAAAGATAGCCAGCACTTGAATTTTCTTGTAAACCCAGCTTGTCTTTAAGCCGATGGCGGCCAGCATGGTAAACAAAATACCGGCGGAAGTGGGAGCCGCAAAACGGCTCAACAGGAGATTCTCTTTCCACGCTTCCCAACTATTCCAGTATTCGGGCGGAAGCAGGACAAAAACATAATAAATAGCAATCAGGAACCAAGGCATGGCGGCGGTAGCCATTGCAACGCCATAATCTTTCGCGTATGTCTGCCAACGTGATTTATCGACTTCAAACTCACGTCCCACATTAATCATTATAAAACTCAAGCAGACATAGAGCAATACATTCGATACGGCCTTTACCGCATTATAGTTTCCGCCCGCCCACACAGGGAGATATTGGGAAACGAGCAGGCCTGCCATCAGGAAGGCCGAAAACGATAGAACTTTTCTCATTCGGTTTAAATTTAAAAGGGGTTGTCAAGATAGCCCTACGGAAAGAGAACAACCCCTGTGTCATATGAATTGTTTAGCAACTAATCCAATTTCAGCACAGCCAAGAACGCTTTCTGCGGCACTTCCACATTACCAATCTGTTTCATTCTTTTCTTACCCCGCTTCTGCTTTTCAAGCAATTTACGCTTACGGCTCACATCACCGCCATAACACTTGGCCGTAACGTCCTTACGGACTGCCTTGATTGTTTCGCGGGAAATAATCTTGGCGCCGATAGCCGCCTGAATGGCAATGTCAAACTGCTGTCTCGGAATCAGGTCTTTCAGCTTCTCGCACATACGGCGTCCCAGCTCGTACGCATTGTCAAAGTGCGTCAAGGTAGAGAGGGCATCCACCGGTTCGCCGTTCAGAAGGATATCCAGCTTCACCAGTTTGGACGGACGGAAACCGTTCGCATGATAGTCGAAAGAGGCATATCCCTTGGAAATACTTTTCAGCTTGTCGTAAAAGTCGATAACGATTTCGCCCAACGGCATATCATAGTATATCTCCACACGGTTACCGGAGATATATTCCTGCTTCACCAGTTCGCCGCGCTTGCCCAGACAGAGTGTCATGATAGGGCCGATATAGTCCGTGGTGGTAATCACGGACGCACGGATATAGGGTTCTTCAATGCGGTCTATCAAAGTGGGATCGGGCATGCTGCCGGGGTTGTGCACCTCGGTCATGTGCCCTTGCTTATCGTAGATATTATAAGATACGTTCGGCACGGTGGTAATCACATTCATATCGAATTCGCGGTCCAGACGTTCCTGTACAATCTCCATGTGAAGCAATCCCAGGAATCCGCAACGGAAACCGAAGCCCAGCGCCAATGAAGATTCGGGCTGGAAAGTCAGCGAAGCGTCATTCAACTGCAACTTCTCCAATGATGAGCGCAAGTCCTCAAAGTCTTCCGCCTCAATGGGATATACACCGGCAAATACCATCGGCTTCACTTCCTCGAAACCGGCAATCGCTTCCTTGCACGGACGGGCTATGTGCGTAATCGTATCGCCCACCTTTACCTCTTTGGAAGTCTTGATACCCGAGATAATATAGCCTACGTCGCCCGTACGCAATTCCTGACGGGCAACCATATCCATCTTCAGCACACCGATTTCATCCGCATCGTACTCCTTGCCCGTATTGAAGAATTTCACTTTGTCTCCTTTACGTATCACACCGTTTACAATCTTGAAATAAGCGATGATACCGCGGAAAGAATTGAATACGGAGTCGAATATCAAAGCCTGCAGAGGCGCTTCTTCATCGCCTTCGGGATGAGGAATACGCTCGACGACTGCCGCAAGGATTTCCTCGACGCCCATTCCCGTCTTACCGGAAGCGCGGATTATCTCTTCACGCTTGCAACCGAGCAGTTCCACGATTTCATCCTCTACCTCTTCGGGCATGGCGCTCGCCATATCGCATTTGTTGATAACCGGAATAATTTCCAAGTCATGCTCAATAGCCATATACAGGTTGGAGATGGTCTGCGCCTGCACGCCCTGTGAAGCGTCCACAATGAGCAACGCACCTTCGCAGGCGGCAATGGAGCGGGACACCTCGTAGGAAAAGTCCACGTGCCCCGGAGTGTCAATCAGGTTCAGAACATACTTCTCGCCTTTGTACATATACTCCATCTGGATAGCATGGCTTTTGATGGTGATACCTCTCTCCTTTTCCAAATCCATATCATCCAGCATCTGTCCTTCGGTTACTTGGATAGTATTGGTGAACTCCAACAGACGGTCGGCCAAAGTTGATTTACCGTGATCGATATGAGCGATGATACAAAAGTTACGTATATTCTTTTTCATTTGTTTCTAAAATTTTGGTGCGCAAAGATACAAAAAGGAGAAGACAAAAAAAAATGCGTTGATAACATATCAAATGTATCAACGCATTTTTTATAACATTCTAATCTCTTTCTTAGTTCAGCTTTACAAACAGTTCGCCTTCAACTTCTTGAGTAGAAATTTTGTCTTCTCTCAATAACCAGCCAAGACCCAAGAACAAATCCTTATCTACCAATTTTGTAGCTTTCTTGATTTGTTTAGCAGTTAAACCTTCAGTTTCATTCAGTGCGCTCCAAATTTTTCCTGCAGTTTCACCGGCTTTTTCTTTTAACATTTTCTCTTTGTTTTTAGTTAGACATGCTTAAAAATCCGCTTCCCAAAACGGAATAATCAGATTTTATTTCGGCGGCAAAGATAGTTATTTTTATGTTACATAACACATTAACTCTCTTTTTTTTCGCTTATCTGTCATAAAAAACGGCTGTTGCCGGCTTATTTCCGCTGTTTTTCCAAGTACTCAGCCCATATCGTCGCGGCTTCTTCCACCATTTTCGCGCAAGGACGTTTGGCGTAGTATTGCTCCGTACGGGCTTCGGGAACGGAAGAGCCTTCGGGCTTCTTCAGTCCCAGCAACTCGGCGCAAATCATCGAGCCGTTACGTTTCTTGAATTCTTCCGCAAGTGCCTGCACCAGCGCATAATTAGCGGCTTTGCCCTCACGGTCTTTACCGTCGACGGCGCCTTTTTCCAGCCCCGCCAACAAAAACATGCCGCAGGCAGCGCCGCAAGTCTGACGCATCCGCCCTATACCGCCGCCAAAAGAGGCGGACATGCGCAAAGCCTGTTCTTCCGTAAAACCGTACATGTCGGCAAAGGCGGCTACCACCGATTGCGAACAGTTATAACCGCTCTTGAACAGCTCAACGGCTTTCTCTATTCTGTCTTTCATCATCGTCTTTTAATCTGCAATTTCCAACATCATAGGACAATGGTCCGAATGTACCGCATCGTTCAGAATGCGCGCTTCTTTCAGCATCGGACGTACCGGCTCGTTCACCATGCAATAATCTATACGCCAGCCTTTGTTCTTCGCCCGCGAATTGAAACGGTAACTCCACCAAGTATATTCCTGCTTGTCAGGATGCAACAGACGGAAAGTATCTATGAAGCCCGCATTCAGAAAACGGGTCATCCACTCTCTTTCTTCCGGCAGGAAACCGCTGTTTGTAGCATTGCGGACAGGGTCGTGAATGTCTATCGCTTCATGACAGATATTATAATCTCCGCAAAGAATCAGCTTCGGACGGGTGCGCTGCAACTCTACCACATATTGCTGAAACTTTTCCAACCATACCATTTTAAAAGCCTGGCGCTCATCGCCGCTTGTTCCCGAAGGATGATAAACACTCACAATGGACAGGTCGCCGTAATCGGCGCGGATAAAACGGCCTTCATTATCGTACTCTTCAATACCCATACCATATTCCACATGATCCGGTTCGCGTTTCGTCAGAATGGCTACTCCGCTATACCCTTTCTTTCGGGCGGAATACAGGTAATGCTTGTATCCCGATGCATCCAACGCTTCCGCCGGATACTGCTCCGGCTGCAATTTGGTTTCCTGCAGACACAGCACATCCGGTTGTTCATTTGCCAGCCATTCGGGAAAACCTTTGGTTACGGCAGCGCGCAAACCATTCACGTTGTAGGTTATAATCTTCATGTCTGTATGTTTTTAAGTTTATCTATTCGGCTTCCTTATGCTGTTTCTCCCACTCCAGCAGTCGGACTTTACGCTCCAGCCCCCAATGGTAACCGCCGAGAGCTCCGTCCGTACGCAGCACCCGGTGACAGGGAATCAATACCGAAACCGGATTCTCGCCGATGGCGGAGCCTACTGCCCGGAAAGCCTTGGGAGTTTGCAGCGCGGCGGCAATGTCCTTGTAGGTGGTTGTTTCGCCGAACGGGATATTCAACAGCTCTTTCCACACGCGCAACTGAAATTCGGTTCCCTTCAAATGCAAAGGTACCGTTTCCACGTTTTCCTCATCCGCGGATAAAGCGGCCAATGCCTTGCGCTGGTACTCGTCCGTACGTTCCTCAAAGTGAGCTCCGGGAAACCTGCTGACCATTTCAATCAATGAAACATCTCTGTTTCCGGTTACAAATGCCATATAGCATACACCTTTGGGCGTAGATGCAACCAACATTTCTCCCAGAAATGTCTCTGCAAAAGAATATTCCACGGTCACTCCCGGGAGTTTATGGGCATATCCGCCATCGGCCAACTGTTCGATTGTCACGAACTTTTCATTTAATAAGTGACGTTTCATTATAAACTTGATATTAATAACATAATGTTTAATACTGTCACAATAGCAGCAATCGTATAGAGCACGAACGTACTCCATTTGCTGTTTACATATTGTCCCATTACTTTACGGGACGAGGTAAGGCTCACTTGCAGGAACACGGTAAACGGCAACTGGACACTCAATATCATCTGTGAAATCAGCAGCCCTTTGAACGGGTCTCCGATAAAGCAAATCAATAGCAATGCGATGCCCAAGGAAAGAATTACTCCCACCTGCGAATGGCTGTCCTTAATGTGATACGACTCGCCGAATATACCGGCAAAAATAGAGCCTGCCGCCATACCGCTCGTAATAGTCGAAGAGATACCCGCCATCAGCAATGCCAGCGCAAACACCACGCCGGCGCTGCTTCCCAACAGCGGGTCCAACAGTGATTTTGCCTGTTGCAATTCTTCCACCTGAATCCCGCTCTTAAAGAAAGTGGCGGCTGCCAGCAATATCATCGCGCTGTTAATGGCCCATCCCACAATCATGGAAAACAGCGTGTCGAACAGTTCATACTTCAATACCTTACGGATGGAAGCATCGTCCTGCTTGTTGTACTCATGGCTCTGTATCACTTCCGAATGGAGAAACAGATTATGAGGCATCACCACAGCGCCGAGCACACTCATGATAATAAGCATGCTTCCTTCGGGAAACGAAGGGGTCACCCAGCCTTGCGCGGCCACAGGCCAATCAATCCTGACAAGGAAAAGTTCGTAGATGAACGAAAGCCCTATAACGGACACGAACGCGATGATAGCCCTTTCAATCTTCTTATAGGAATTGGTGAAAAGCATTACCGATACAAAAACCGTAGTCAGTACCGAGCCCCATATAATCGGAATATCCAGCAACATTTGCAGCGCAATGGCTCCGCCTAATATTTCGGCCAGCGAAGTAGATATGGATGCCAGCACAGCCGTCCCCAATATGGGGCGCGACACCCATTTGGGAGTGTATTGCGTGGCAGCTTCCGACAAGCACAATCCGGTTACGATGCCCAAGTGCGCCACATTATGCTGCAAAATTATCAGCATAACGGTGGAAAGCGTCACTACCCACAACAACGAATAGCCGAATTCAGAACCCGCCGCAAAGTTCGACGCCCAGTTTCCCGGGTCGATAAAACCGACCGTAACCAATAGCCCCGGACCGATATATTTGAATACATCCAAACCACCCAGATAGCGTTTGTGGTCTTTCCGTTGTAAATCTTTAAAAATATTCTTCATTGTGTTGTTCTTATTTTGAGGGTGTAAAAGTACTCAAATAAAAAAAACAAATACACTATAACTTGGTTCAAAAGCAAAAAGGACGTGCCAAAACGAATTTCAGCTATCACAGTTTTGCACACTCTCTTCTTCACTCCGTTCAGACTATACATCAATGTAAAAATCAGAAGATGTTTTGAGCGAAGCTAATGACAAAACAATACCTGAAATTCGTTTTGACACACCCTCTTTTAAAATTCCCCCTTTTTAAATCAGAGCAGGGTTAATATCCCATTTCGTGCAATGCTTTACACAACTGGTCCGGACAAGAAGTCGGACGTCCGCCGCAGCGGATACCTTCCAGACGGGAAATCACCTCTTTTACCTGCATCCCGGCAACCAAACGGGACAAGCCTTGCAAATTGCCGTTACAGCCACCCCAGAACGCGATGTCCTTTACGATTCCGTCTTCTACCTCAAGCTCGATATTGCTACTGCACGTACCTTTCGTCTTGTAAGTATAAGTCATTATTCTTCGCTTTCTTCCGGCTTCATATTGGTATAAACCGTCTGTACGTCGTCAAACTCTTCCAGACGTTCCACCATTTTGTCGATAGTTTCACGATGTTCCGGCTCAACATCCTTCAGGTCATTCGCGATATAGGTAAACTCACCGCCGACATCTTCAAAACCGCCTTCTTCCAAGTGTTTCTGGATAGCCGCATAACTTTTCGGATCACCGTAGATAGTAATTGTGCCTTCTTCTTCATCCTCTTCATAATCTTCGTCAATGTCGAAGTCAATCATATCGAGAATGAATTCTTCCATATCCATGCCGTCTTTCTTCTTGAAAGTGAACACGCATTTATGGTCGAACAGGAAGGCCAATGAGCCCATTGTACCCAGGTTTCCGCCAAACTTGTTGAATACGCTGCGCACATCCGCTACCGTACGGGTAGGATTGTCGGTCAAAGTATCAACAAATACGGCTACGCCATGAGGACCGTATCCTTCATAAGTCATACTCTTGTAGTCGCTCTGGTCTTTACCCATCGCATTTTTGATAGCACGTTCAATGTTATCCTTCGGCATGTTTTCACGCTTGCAAGTAGCGATAACGGAACGCAATGTCGGATTGTTTTCCGGTTCGGGTCCGCCGGCTTTCACTGCAATAACAATTTGTTTACCCAGTCTTGTAAAGGTCTTAGCCATGTGACCCCATCTTTTCAATTTGGCAGCTTTTCTATATTCAAACGCTCTTCCCATTGGAACTAAATATTTATGAGTTATAAGTTATGAATTATATGAGAATGTGAAAAACAGACTTAATTTATTTTAGGCACGGATTTCACGGAATCACACGGATTTTCATGTATGTTTTCCGTAAAATCCGTGCCTAAAAAAGTTTTACACATCTTTATTCCCTTTTTTAACGAAGTTTCGCCCCCAGCTTGTCTTCCAGATTTCTCACCAGTTTGGACATGATTTTATCAATCATTTTATCGTTCAACGTCTGGTTTTCGTCCTGCAACAAGAAACTTACGGCGTAGGATTTCTTTCCGGCTTCCAGATTCTTGCCTTCATAGACATCAAAGAGAGACACTTCCTTCAACAATTTCTTCTCTGTTTCATAGGCAATCTTCTCGATTTCCGCAAACTGCACCTTCTTGTCGAGCAGCAGGGCGAGATCGCGTTTCACAGCCGGGAATTTGGAAATCTCGGTATAGTTTACTTTCACGTTTTTGACGGCTTTCATCAGCTCTTTCCAATTCAGGTCGGCATAATACACCTCGTTGTCGATGTCAAACGCTTTCAGGAGCTTTCTTGTCACCACACCGAAAGTAGCCAGACGCTTACCGCCTCTTGTCTGTACGGACAAGGCCGCAGCATAAATGTCGTCCGTAAGATTGCCGACTACCAAATCGTGCATCTGCAATCCGAGACGGGCGAATATATTTTCAACATACGCCTTCAGTTCGTATACGGAGCTATCCTCGTCTTGGTGCGCCCATGAATTGGAAACTCTCTTGCCGGTAACCCACAAGCCCAGATGATAATCTTCCGAATAAGGAGCAAGCGCCTTTTCAGGATTGCGCTTCTCTTCGTTGAAGTAATAGCAATTACCGAATTCAAAGAATCTCAAATCGGCGTTCTTGCGGTTGGCATTGTGAGAGATGCTCTCCAGTCCGCCAAAGAGCAAAGACTGGCGCATGGCGTTCAAGTCCGCGCTAAGCGGGTTCATCAGCATTACGAGGTTTTTAGCGGGATAAGATTCCAATCCGTCATAATATGCGGCGCGTGTCAGCGAGTTATTCAAAATCTCATTGAAACCGCAGCCTACCAATTGCTCGGCAATCAGATTCTGCAATCTGTTGGACTTATCCCATTCGCCTTTCGTTGTCAGGCTGGACTTCAAAGCCGTAGGAATCTCCACATTATTATATCCGTAAATACGGAGAATATCTTCTATTACATCGCAGTCGCGCTGTACATCCACACGGTAAGGCGGAACGTCCAGCGTCAGTCCCTCGGCCGTTTCACCGACAATCTTCATTTCCAGACTTGTCACGATACTCTTTATGGTTTCTACCGGAATAACCTTGCCAATCAGCGAATGTACCTTCTCATAAGAAAGTTCCACTCTGAAATCTTGGGCGGGAGCGGCGCATACATCCTTTATATCGGAAGATATGGTACCGCCGGCAAGTTCCTTCACCATCAATGCCGCCAGTTTCAGGCAGTAAAGGGTGGCGTTCGGGTCGATACCTCTTTCAAAGCGGAAAGAAGCATCCGTATTCAAGCCATGACGACGGGCGGTCTTGCGCACCCAAGTAGGATGAAAATAAGCGCTTTCGAGGAATACATCTTTCGTAGTTTCCGTAGAACCGGAATCCAATCCGCCGAATACTCCGGCAATACACATAGCCTCTTCCCGGTTGCAAATCATCAAGTCGCGTTCGCTCAATTTGCGTTCCACACCGTCCAAAGTGACAAAGAGAGTGCCTTCGGGCATAGTCTTTACAATCACCTCGCCGCCTTTAATCTTGTCGGCATCGAAGCAATGAAGCGGCTGACCGAACGCATGAACGATGTAGTTCGTAATGTCCACCACATTGTTAATAGGACGTAGGCCGATGATACGGAGCTTGTTTTGCAACCATTCCGGGCTCTCCTTTACGGTTACGCCTTTTACGGTTACTCCGGCATAACGCGGACAAGCCTCGCCGTTTTCCACCGTAACCTTGATGTCCAAGTCGTGGTTCTCAACGGCAAAAGCGTCCACAGACGGCTTCTTCAAAGAAGCCGGCAGGCCGTTCTGTACCAGATAAGCGTACAAATCGCGAGCCACGCCGTAGTGTGAGCACGCATCAGCGCGGTTGGGAGTAATATCCACTTCCAGCACGTAATCGCTCTTGATGTTATAATAATCCTTGGCAAGCGTACCCGGCACAGCCGTTTCCGGCAATACGATGATACCCGCATGGTCTGTTCCGATACCTATTTCATCTTCCGCGCAAATCATACCGTTGGACTCTACGCCGCGGAGCTTTGATTTCTTGATTGTAAAACATTCATCACCATCGTAAAGTTTCGCGCCCAAAGTAGCTACTACCACTTTCTGTCCGGCAGCCACGTTAGGCGCACCGCATACAATCTGCACAGGCTCGACCTGTCCCAGATTTACGGTAGTGATGTGCATGTGGTCTGAATTAGGATGAGCTTCGCATGTCAGCACTTCTCCGATGACCAGACCTTCCAGTCCGCCTTTAATGGTTTGCACCTCTTCTACGCTTCCTGTTTCCAATCCAATGGAAGTCAGCGCAGCGGCGACTTCATCCGGTGTCAAATCGAAATCGACATACTCTTTCAACCAATTATAAGAGATATTCATATCATTATTTTTTTATTGTTTCCAAAAGTGACCCGCAAAGTTAATAAGATTTTTTGGTTGGCAGGGAATTATCAGAGAAGAAAATAAAACAAAAACAGCCGGAACCGCTAAACAAAGCAATTCCGGCTGCGCCTAAAACAAAATAACCGCTGTTACCTGTCGTTTATCAAGCCTCTTTTTCTGCAAATGGCGATGGGCGCTCCAAGCTCTTCCCGCTCCGCCACCTCGATATATCCGTCTTGTTCCAGCTCAAACAGTGCGGGATATACCCGCAACTTGTCGGCGCCGGAATTGCAGATAATATCATCCACAGCCACCATCCCATCCGAGGCGTCTATATAATCTCTGATTTTTTGCGTGTCAAGTGCTTTGTAATCCATAGTCATAAATTTATCCTTTCATTTTTTACTGTAATGATACGATTTAAAGTTTATCCGCTATGCTGTGCAGCCGTCTCCGTAGCAACATATCATTCTGCTACATGAACTGAAACGATTTTTTCACTTTATCTTATTATTATCTATAAATAATAACATCATTTCTCCTATATTTTCAGTCACCCGAATGCGAATATAATGCTTCATATTGCTGTGCAATTACTTTCCAACGATAACGTCTATACGCGATTTCCACCATATTTTCAGCATTTATCTTAAAAGTCGGGTATGGTTTCTGCAAAAGAGTTTCCAGCATCTCTGCAGAAGAGAAATAATCAGCTTTTTGCTCTGTTGTCTCCCTATTATATATCACATCAAAAGCCAATATCGGCTTACCAAAAAACATAGCTTCTACCAACGAAGGATTCGTACCTCCTGCACTATGTCCATGTATATAAAAAGAGCAATGGCCCCTCAATACATTTAAAGTCTTTACATCATATATAGGAGACAATAAATGGATATTCCCGTACTTGGCATATTTTTCTAACAACGATTTTCCATACGGACTTCTATTCCAATTTCCAACGAAAAACAATTTTTTACCAGAAGCTTTAAAAGCTTCCAATATAACATGCACATTGTTTTCCGGCTCTATCCGACATAAAGAAAAAGAGTAACTAATATTTTTCAGTCCGTATTTTTCTAATATTTCTTCCTCTACATCCGTAATATCACACAACACATGGTCTCCACCATAGGCTATCAGTTCCGTTTCTGTTCTATATTCCTTTTTCACATAATCCTGAATACCCTTATTATCAGCTACCACCACATCTGCATGCTTCACCGCCATCTTTTCCGAAAATTTCAAGAAAGCTTTGGCATATTTTCCCCATTTTTCACGACGATGTTCCAAACCATCGATATTGATTATCAAACGCTTTTTAGAAAACAAACGGTATATTGGAAGAAAGCAACACCCGGAGACACCCAGTATCA
Organism: Bacteroides sp. 44_46; assembly: GCF_001915465.1. Lineage (NCBI taxonomy): Bacteria > Pseudomonadati > Bacteroidota > Bacteroidia > Bacteroidales > Bacteroidaceae > Bacteroides > Bacteroides sp. 44_46. Next base: position 36,659 of record NZ_MNQO01000020.1, read on the forward strand.
AAACCACATCGCTTTTCTTTGTAGCCTTTATCAAAGAGATGATATCGTATAGGATACTTTGACTTCCATTGGCATCTAACGGAACGTATTTCAAATCTGCGTTTTTATAAACTGATTGTCGGTGAGGGTAGCCTTTGGCACTGCAATAAACCGTATAGTGTATATCGTCTAAAGAATTATATCCTATGATATTCTCTACCAAAGACTCAAAACCACCATAGTTAGCGGGTACTCCTACCGTGCCTATAATTGAAACTTCCTTCATTATATGTTATATACGTGTAAATATATAGTACAATTTCCAATATGCAAACTTCAGATAATTTACCCTGAAAGGTAAAGCTGCAAAAAAATCATGATACACCCGAAACCAACTCATCACATGCCTCAGTCTATTATAGATATATTTCTTTCCTGACAAAGTGGAGCCTATGGAATTATTACCGTGCTGCCTATACTTAATCGTAGGCACATTCAAACACGCCACTTTACCATATTTCGCCGTTAATACAATTATCCAAAAATCATGAATTACTGTTTTAGGTATCGGCAGAGTATAATCCAAAACCCATTTGTTCATTAACATTGTACAGCCAGGAGCTACACTGACAGCCATTGCTTTATACAAGTCGTTCACAACATCAAAAGGCATACGTGCCGCTTTGAAAAAAGAATCATTTACAATATTCAGATTCTCATCTACCACGTATAAATCCGTAAATACAGTACAAGGAGCTTTCTCTCCCGATGAACTCTCCAACTCGTACATACGCTTCAACGAAATTTCTATTTTCTGCTCGCACCAATAATCATCCTGATCGCAGAACATAAAGTAGTCTGCTTTGGAATTCCGCATTAAAGTTTCGAACGAAAGAGTAGAGCCCAAATTACCCAAACTATCATTAAGGATATGTATAGGTAAGGAATTTGTATCTCTATACTTCTTAATGATATCCAAAGTTCGGTCTGTAGAACCATCATCCCTGACAATCACATTAAAATCTTTATAAGTCTGATTGTTTAATGATTCCAGCAGCTCTTCAACATACTTCTCCCCATTATAGGTTGAAAGCAATATATCAATCATATTATAGTTATCGTTTTCATCGCCGCATATCCGTACAAAACAGTAACGCCAAATGATATGAATAATAATAAATACCCTCTCTTCACCGTACAATAATCTTTATTATATGCCATATTCACCATAAGAATTACATAAACTACAGAATAAAATTCTGCAAAACGGACTGAAATTACAGGTAACTGGAGAGGGAGCAAGTAGTAATAACAACACAAGCCAAAAGAAAATATCTTGTACAGTGTAAAATTTAAAGAATCCTCTTTTTTTATCAATGTTGATACCAAAAGAAAAAGAAACAATAATGTTGCATATTTTAAATTCCAAGGTGACATAAAGTCCGACTCTCCACCGGATTTATTCAGTCCTATCAAATCTTGCAGTAAATAAACATATTTGGTAAGATTCGATGCAAACTCTACAAAAAAAATGGAAAAAACAACTCCTGTCAGTGTCACCACTACACAAAACTTTATTGAGCGGGCCATACGTGTATATATCCAGCAAAAGAGCATTATCATTGCCGAATAATGAAATAAAGTAGCTATCAACATTTTTATGAAGAAACAGAACGACCTGTTTTCATTGATATCTTTGATGCTGCATAAAAAGATACCGATAGCTACTGCCGCCCTTATCTGAGTATATTCGTGGACAAAAAAGAAAGATAAGAAATAGAGAAATAATACTACATTCCAATGGGAAGATAATGACCTGAAAGCACGTATTTTAAGAGATAATGCAGTTATAACCGATATAAAATATATAGGTGCTACATGACCATCAAACAAGTAATCATTCAAGTATCTCAAAAAGCGATAAGCAGGTTCTATAGAATCTCGCTTAAATCCTTCATGAGTAAAAAGTTCTCTATATCCATTATAGTCCGCACCTATTCCCAATAAACGACCGGCACTGATAACTCCAGCTATAAAAAGCAAAAGAAAAATAAGATAATATTCTCTTATTTTCTTAGCCTTAATATAAGATGCATTTGGGGCTACAAACATTTTTATAACGGTGAGAACAGAATTTGTGGAATATTATTTTCAGCACTCAAGCGCAGAACTGCTGCTGCAACTTCTTCATTTTTATCACTCTTTTTTGCAGACAAGCCGTTCAGGTCTTCATTGTATGATATATATTCATATCCCATTTTAACACTATCGCCAATATTGATGGTTTTTACGATGGGAATCAAACCATACGACAAATACTCTATCAACTTAGTGGGTGCGGCTACTCTGTTAAGAACGATATCATCGCGCAATATAAAACCATAATGGGCTATCGAATAATATAAGTTTAAATCTTTTGGTAATACACTTTTTACTACGACAGAATCTGAATTTGGTAATTTAGAAACAATTTCATTTGCTCTTTCCTCTTCTTGGGTCATTATAATAAACCTGTAGTTCGGATTATTCATAGCCCTGATGCACTGTATCATTAATTCAAAGTTTTGCCATTTCTGAAGATTTCCCGAGTACACAAACACAACGTTCGAATCATTTATATTCAAAGACTTCTTCAAAGAATCAACATCATCAGTTTTCGACTCAGATATACTATTGATGGGATAAATCGGTTTAACAACACATTTTATTCTTTCATTCAACTTCCGTTTCTTTCTATAATAATCCACCATTGCATAGCTGACAGCGATCAAGTTCGTAACATGTTTATACGCTACTCTTTCGACCTCATTATAAAATAGAGACTTGAGTTTTTCACCATAAAACTCAAGTTCTTCCGGTACAGAGCCATGTAAATCCAATGTTATGTTTTTTCCTTTCAAAGAAGCTCCTATTAGAAATTTGAAATTGTACAAGGAATGGACATATATATAATCAGCACTTTTTATCATTTTAGAAATAAAGACAAAATGAATAAACCAATTCACGTAAACAATTCTCACATTGCCTATTATTTCTTCAGTCTTACTCTTATGTGAAACTAGGCTTATTGATAAATAAGTGCGATTATAGGCTTCAAACTCTGCATCAATAGCCTTAATTCGTTGAAACATCCCCTCTTTTTGCTTATCTACAGTGGGGTATGCAGCAATAAATAATATATTTTTCGTCATTTTTGTATAAATGCTACAATTCTGCTACATGCATTTCCATCACCATAAGGATTTACCGCCTTACTCATTTCTTCATAATATTCTTGACAGTCCAACAACTTGGAAACTTCATTTACAATTTTATCATAATTAGTGCCTACGAGTTTTACCGTTCCTGCGTCCAAAGCCTCCGGGCGTTCTGTTGTATCACGCATTACAAGCACAGGCTTGCCTAAACCCGGTGCCTCTTCTTGAATACCTCCGCTATCAGTCAGTATAATAGTAGATTTTTCCATTAAATATACAAATGAAAGATACTCCAACGGCTCTATGAAAAAGATATTCCCAAAATCGGATAAACTTTCTCCAAATACTTCATGAATCGGCTTACGGACATTAGGATTTAAATGCATAGGATAAATGAAATCTATATCCCGGTACTTTTCAGTAAGTGCTTTTATGGCCTTACACATCGAAACGAAACCATCACCAAAATTCTCACGGCGGTGCCCTGTTATCAAAACCATTTTTCTGCCATCGGCCAAACGGCTTACATCATAACCTGAATTACTCAAAACCGTTTTCAAGGTAGCAGACAAACTCTCATCGGTCTTAATCTTATCCACGACCATATACAGTGCATCAATTACCGTATTTCCGGTGACCGTTATCGCTTCTTCTCCTATACCTTCAGCCAAAAGATTTTTTTTGCTCAAACCGGTAGGTGCAAAATGATAGGTAGCAATACGCCCGGTTACCTGACGGTTCATTTCTTCAGGCCAAGGACTGTATATATTATGTGTACGCAATCCGGCTTCAATGTGCCCTACAGGTATCTGCTGATAAAAAGCAGCCAATGCAGCAGCTGTAGAAGTCGTAGTATCTCCATGAACTAATACCACATCCGGATGAACTTCTTTTAGTACATCTCGCATACCCAGCAGTACTCTGGAAGTAATATCATACAAATCTTGTCCTTGCTTCATTATATTGAGGTCGTAATCTGGTTTGATATCGAAAAGATGGAGAACCTGGTCGAGCATTTCACGGTGCTGGCCGGTTACACAAACCAATGTTTTAAACTCGTGAGGGGATTTTTGGAACTCTTTCACCAAAGGAGCCATTTTTATTGCCTCAGGACGTGTTCCAAATACAAGCATTATTTTTTTCATTGCTCTATTTTTTCCTTTATAATATTATGATAAGTTGTAAAACACAATAAACGAGAAACTTTCTTCAAATTACTCATATTTATCATTGCAAAATCTTTAGGATGATCTATAAATGTTATTAATTGGAAGGGCGTCTTTTCTATTTTTTGAATCAAAGTTTCAGGAGAAATCTTAGTAAAAGAAAACAGACTTACATGAGAAACCATTTTCCAATAGTCTGATGCTCTATAGTGAGTTCCATCTGAAAAAACTTTAAATCGTTTTTTATAAAACTCTCTATATATCCGATTAAATATTCTATCCCACAAATTATAAGGATGAGTAGTTATCGGAACTTCCCAAAAAGTCCCATTTTCATCATTCTCTTCAATTGTATTCTCAAATTGGTAAACTGCTTTATATGGAAATTTTGTAAAATCAAGATTTGAATAAGAAGTTTCTAATTGTACCCCTAAAGCAACAGAAGAATCTACTAAAATGCCAGCTTTTCTAAAAGCATTTACAAAATTATCAAATGGTTGTATGACCCATCCACCTGCTCTAAAAGCAAAAATTCTATAATCAGGAATAACTTTCTTAGCTATTGAAGTCAAGCAATCCACTCCTTCCTGAAACATACGTTCTACCTCTTTTTTTGAGAAACTTGTAAGTGCATAGTGAGTGAAATCTGAAAAATCCCAAGTTCCATCACCATTATATTTAGCATCTATCCAATGTGAATGAATATGTAATTCTATACGATGCCCTCTACGGACAATATCCATTAATTGTTCCTCTATCGCTTTTAAATCAGCTAAAGTACGTTTACAATTTTCCTTTTCTAAAAATTTAAGCATCAAATAATCTACAAAAAAAGTAGCTTGAGCACCTACCTCATCAAGTACATTAAGCATTATATTAGTAGGTTCAATCAAGGTTTTTTGAACAGTTCCAGACTTATCGCCAAAAAACAGTTCATAATCAAAAGAAAGTATTGCTCGTTTCATTTTGGCAAAAAATCTATTTTAGTTAAATGCAACTCTATATCTTCTTCTTTAGGAAGTGCATTATAATCACCGTATGCTTTAGCTAACCATTCTGTCACTTTATGAGGAGCTTTAAAATCTTTCCCTTCAAACTTAATAGTTTTCAACGGAAAAATGTTTGATATTGGCTGGGTCTGCTTCCAATAACACCCATAAGAATGATTCAGATTGTTCGTTTTAAAAAATCTATCTACTATTCTGCAAGCCCCGAACAGTAATGAAAACGTATAATACAATAACTGATTTAACGCAAATTTCAGGCCATAAGGATCTTTTTTACGCGATAAAATGAATTTGTATAATAACGGTTCCCAAATTATATTAGTACTATGCAACAAAAATAAATGAGAATGTTCCATTGGGAATACATCTATGTATATACCTCTATATTTGTAATTTATATCTTCATTTCCTGTTTCGTATATTCTAGAATTTAAATCCCTAATTTTCAAATATGGATGATAATAATCCGAATCTGTTGAATGGTCCTGCAAAACCATGTCTGCTGGCAATGATTTTATCATTACTTCTCTAAAGCGTTTTAAATCTTTACGCAATATCATTATGTCCAAATCATCATCCCATGGAATGAAACCACCATGTCTATAAGCACCTAACAAAGTCCCAGAAGAAAGCCAATAATCGATATTATTATCATCACAAATTTTAGCTACATTTTCCAGAATATGTAACATTACCATTTGTTGTTTCCTCAAAATAGAGCCTTCAGGATTATATTTATACTTTAATTCCTTGGACATGATTATATCTATCATTTTCACAGTATATTAATTAATAACAAACGATCCGCTTCACAACATAATTTCTAATTACACTCCATGCACTAATTTTTCACAACAAGAACATAAAATCATAATAGTTTCAGTTTTCTTTTAATCGTAGGAGTTTATAATCATAAGAATGTTCGCCCTCTGCTCTAAAGTCTTCGTAATAACGTTGCAAAACATTCTTAAAGACTTCTTCATATTGGGGAATAAACAAATCACACCCCTCTTTCATTCGATAAATAATTTCTTCAGCCAATGGTTCTATTAAAGACAAATTATTCACCCCACCATTAAAACAAGTACCTTTGATTTGCCCTGGGGAAACATTTAATATTCTATTAGTAATACCTTTTTTTTTCAATTCCACATTAACACTTTCTATAAATATCTTCAAAGCAGCCTTACTCGCTCCATAAACACTAAAGAAAGGAGAAGACATGAATCCAGCAATACTGACCATTACCACTGTACGGAATGTAGATATACTATGAATCTTTGAATAAAAATGTTTAATAATACGTAATACTGATATTGTATTTAGGTTTAGCATATTAATAATAGTCTCTTCTGATGTGTCCTCGAAAAGAGATAGTTTACCACATCCTGCTGTAATAACTAAAGTATCAATATCACTAAATTCATCAAACAAAGCATAATCATCAGACAGAAGATCAAACCTTTGGAATGTAATAAAAGGCCTTACATGAACAGAAATTTTATCATAATCAGGTTCTACTTTATCAACTATTAATATTGGCTGTTCTTTCGCTAAGCATATTGCTATAGCCAAACCTATCCCATTACTCCCACCAACAATTAAAGCTCTATTTTTCTGTTTCATTCTAAATAAGTATTATTAGTTCCTTCCCTGTATAGTTCTATCATACCAGCAATCGCTACTGATTCTTTTCGTCCAAAACGGTAACTACTCAGACGATGAGTAAATATCATTGAAAGAAATTCTTGTAATTCATAACGTAGGCCATCACCTTGAAAAGCATAAAAATATTTCTTATTCTGATTTTGATCTTCATATCGTACCTCAAAATAATTAGTGAGCCACCAAGGCGAAGGGACAAGAATATAACCACAGGTCCCGGATATCACAAGATTTCCCTCGGTTTTTACTCCTAAACCAAGTGTCACTGAAGCCGTTGCTTGCCTATACACAATGTTTCCTTTCGTAAATATATCTACACCATCTTGCAATTTTGAATAAAAACGTACCTCCTTAATATCTGTACCCAGCAATTTCACAATAGCCATTAATGGAAATGAAGCTAATTCTGTCATACATCCTCCTGCCTGCAAGGCATCAAGTTCACGAACATTTCCATTAACCAATTTAGACAATGAGGCTTTTACATCTACGATTTCACCTATTATACCACTTTTTACCAAAACAAGTAAATGATTCCAAGCTGGACAATGCGCCGTCTTAGAAGCTTCAAGCAAAACGAGTTTCTTATTCTCGGCCAAAGAATAAAGCAGTTCTGCATCATTCTTTTTCAAGACCATAGGTATCTCACACAATACATGTTTTCCTGCTGTCAGAGCTTTATATATATAATCATAATGTGTAAGATGAGGAGAAGCAATATAGACTGCATCTAATTCTTGAAAAAAAGATAAGAGATTATCTGTAGCTTTTTCTATAGAATACCGAGAAGCAAAAGCTATCGCCTCATCATAAAATGGGTTATAAACAGCCACAATTCTTGCTCCGCCCACATTTGAAGCTTCCGGTACAAAACGTTGGGCAATACGTCCAGTACCTATAATCCCAATCTTTATTTCTTCCTGAAATTCTTCACGTAATTGAGTACTACTTATACCTTCGGTACGTGGTAAATATACTACTTGACAAAATTCTCTCAAATAATCAAAATGTCCTTCCCAATCTGAACCTATGGCAAAAATGTCTACACCAAAACGCTGAATATCATCGATTTTTTGGCCAACATAATCCTCAATCACGATCTCATCAGCATAACCAGTACGACGTACAGCTTCTATGCGCTCCAACACATTGTTATGTACATTAAGCTTTCCACGTTCCTTGTCAAAGTTGTCACTTGTAACACCTACTATTAGGTAATCTCCCAATGCTTTGGCACGTTGTAACAAATTAATATGACCTTGATGCAATAAATCATAAGTTCCGTATGTAATAACTTTTCTCATTGCTTGTAACTTCTATTCCCATACACTAATGAACAATATCTTCTCTTCTATAGCTTAAGTGTGTTTGCCACATTCCATAACGCAATCATAAATTATCTTTGCCTGTTGCACATTATCATATTGTACTTTAAAAACATCTGAAATATTCTTTAAATGTTCTTTGGTCGGGTAATTCTCCAATACTTCCATTATTTTATTTTTCAAGGCAGTAAAATCTAAAGCCGGTTCATAATAATTTACCAATCCCATAGTCGTTTCGGGCAGAGCAGTCTCTCTGGTGCAAATAACTGGAGTTTCACAAATAGCAGCTTCAATAGGAGTATAACCAAAACCTTCATGTAGAGAAGGAGATACAAGAATAGAAGCAGACTGATATAAGCAGACTATATCTTCATCGGAAACATAATTAGAGTAATGAATAACACGGCTTTCTATGCCAGCTTTCTTTATCATCGGTAGCACAACATTTTCCCAATACGGAGTACTCTTCCCTACTATCACAAGCCTATGAGAAATCATGTCTTTCAATTCTATAAAGGCTTTAACTAATGTCACTAAATTTTTATATTCGCATAAAGCACTGACATAAAGTAAATACTTATAATTGATTTTCAAACTTACAGAAAGAGATAAAGGCGGTAAAACTATACCATTACGTATTACTATTACTTTATCCGATGAAACGAAGTGATATGTTTTTAATATATCTTGTTTTACATAATCCGTTATAGCTATTATCTTATCTGACACTTTCAATATCAAAGGAGTAAAAAGAGTATATACCCACTTTCTCAAACCCTTCAAAGTTCTAAATCCTTGAATATCATGTATCACTTGAACTCTACAGATCTTCACTTTCCAACAAGAGGTTAAAAGTGAACCCGGAGAAAATAATACATTACAACCCGAAGTATTTACAGCTTTCCGCCACAATAATCCATTCAAAAGCCATCTTATTCGAAATATTTTTTGTAGACTATTACGATAGGAATATTGTTTCAAAAGAATATATTTCCACTCCGGAAATTCCTTTTTGGCCCATGCCTCCATCTCCTCCTTAATCAGCAATATTATATCAACATTCGAGGAGTTATATTCTCTCCAAACAGATAATACGCGAAAGGCATACACTCCATAGCTATGCCCTTTTTCACAACATGTTAAATCTACCAATATTTTCATAATCTACCATTTTTACATATAAGACTTAATATTCTGCTCATACTTTGCCGCATTGAAAGATTAATACCACACATGATAAACAAGAATAATACACTGAAAGTCACCACAGACATAATAGTATATACGATTGACTGTTGATAATTATTCTCAGGGTTTGCCGCTATGAAAGAAAACAAAAAGCAACAAATGCATACGGTTACCACTCCAGAAACAAAACATTTAAAATAAAGCTTCCAGTAATGAAGAACCGAAATTTTAAATCCCCAGCCAAATAGAAAGTATGGTTTCCACAAAAAAATAATCAGTAATAAACTCAGTAATACACCTACCAAAATACCTGGTAGTCCCCACAAATAACCAAACCAAATAGAACAACCTATATTTATACATGCCTCTACCATTGTCGCCCATACATCCTGAAAAAGCCCATAAGCATTGTTGAACGAATCAATTATATTACGTACTAAATCTACAAAAAGAATAGCAGTAATCAATAATAAAGTTGTATGGTTCAATATATATTCTTCCCCAATCCAAAAAGAAATAAAAGGGCTGACCAGCATATAATAACCATAACATACTACTGCTACAATATAGAAACGAAGAGAAAAAAGTTCATTGAAAACAGAAACTATATGTTCTTTATTATTTTCAGCTACTAAATTACCAATACCTGCATTAATACTATTGAAAATAGCACTTACTAACATTTGAAGTCCAGTAGCAACTAACATATAATTACCATAAATAGCTACCAAAGAAAGAGAAGCGTATGCATAAATAATAATGGAACTGGACTGAGTAAAGGCAAATCCACCTATTTTATGAAAGAAAATTTGCTTTGTTTTCCTAATAATCTCCGTATGTTTATTGCGGAGTTGCCCGCCCAAACGAGGCTGCGGATGCAACCAAGAGTATTCCCGCCGTAACACATGATTTATAATAACCGTAGTTACTATAGCCATTACAAACTCAAGTACCAACCAATACACATAACCATCCGCCAAATAAGTTATTGCTGCTATTTGAACAAGCACTTTTATAACCTTGATACCCTGAATATTCAGCGTTATCTTATACTCTTTTTGATCGGCAGTCAGCACTATCTGTTTATAATTAAAAATATATCCAAGCAAAGCACTGAACAAGAGGACGGAAAAAGAGGCATATGTATACCACAAAGGAACTTTCGCTTTCTCAAAAATAAATGGAAAGAAACACATCAGCACACAAGCTGCTATAATTACCACAACAGCCACTCGTCGATATAGCCATCCCTGCACAGAAACAATTTCATTTATTACCTTAACATCTCTCTGAAAAAGAGGTTTATAGAGAGCGTACGAAATGGCACTACCAATACCTAACTCTGCCAAGTTTAAAAAACCCAACAGGTTCTGTGCAGTAGTGTTCAATCCGAGCACCTCCGCTCCCAAATAGTCAAGAAAGACCTTACGGGAGAAGAACTGCAGAACTAAATTAATGAAATAAAAGATAAGGGCCACCTTAGCATTTTTGATGCTCTTGGCAGTCCGGGAAGATTCAGACACGGATAAACTTCGATATTAATTTTACAGATGCTTAATTTTTAGCAGATGCAAAACAATTTATTAATGTTTCATCATAGTAGCATGAATCGCCACTATATAGAGGGTCGTTTTTGTAAAACGATAAATAATACGATATTTGGGATGAGACAGAAAACTGTAATATTTTGTTGTTGCTGTGCTACGATTGTGTTCCAAAGTGCCGATACCCGGGAAACGAGATAAGGTACTGACTGTATTCCGAATGTCATCTGTAAACTTTTGAGCCGCCTTTCTGCCCATTGTACACTCGTACCAATGGGTAACTTCCTGCATAAAGTTCAAAGCGTCATTCCGGACAATAACCTTTAATGTCCCCATCTCATAAAAAAAGCGTTTACTTCTTCTTCAGAAGCATTACCGCTGGCTTCCGAATGGCGAATTACCTCATCAAGTTCTTCTTCCGTAAAGCAGCAAGGCATTTCATCCTCATAAAGGAGTTCCAGACATTGCTGCAATTTCTCTTCATCTGTTGTAGCATCAATAGAGGCTATAATCCTGTTCTTCAAGCCTTGAAGGTAAGGATTGTTATATGCTACTACGGGTTCGGATACTTTTGTTTTCATGACGATATGCCTTTGTTTATGTTACACAAAGAACGGGATTTAATTCGTAACAAACAAATGTTTTACTTTTTATCTCTCAAATAATCCCACCACAGATTCAGCCCTATCCAAATCACGATATCAGCTATCAGCATCATCGTATTATTTACATAAGGCACCAGTAAAATATTGGCTGCACTAAAAGCACAAGACATGAAAAGCAAGCTCAGCATTGCCTTTCTCGGCGACAATCCTACCGCCAGCAATTTATGGTGGATATGATTCTTATCCGGTTCAAAAGGGCTGTGTCCCTCGCGAATACGGACTAAAACAACACGGACAACATCGAATGCGGGAATTATCATGGTGCTGAAAGCTATGATAAAAGCACCTGCGGTATACGGCATTATATCCGTATTGTGCTGGCTGTACTTTATGGCAAGGAAACTGAGCGTATAGCCTAAAGTAAGACTTCCCGTATCACCCATGAAAATCTTGCGGGCACGCTCCATGCTACCGAATACGTTGTAATAAAAGAACGGTACAAGCACGCCGAAAGTACCTGCGGCAAGCATGGCATAACTCCACAGTCCCTTATTTATAAACAAGAAAGTAAAAATCAATAACGCCACACTGCTTAAACCGGAAGCAAGACCGTCAATCCCGTCTATCAGATTGATGGCATTGGTAATGAATACTATAATCAGAACGGTGAAGGGCATACCGATATAAGCCGATAGCTCGTGTATACCGAACAAGCCGTATAAATCGTTTATCCAAATTCCCGATAAAGGGAAAAGGCAGGCACAGAAGATTTGGATAACAAATTTCTGACGATAACGGACACCGACAAGGTCGTCGGCGATACCCGTCAGATAAAGCAAGGTCATACCGCAGGCAAATAACAATAACTCCGGCAGCAGATAGCTTGCATAGACTGTTGAAACACTGTCACCACCCAACAAACGGAAAGCATAGACAAGACAAAAAGAGAATAAGGTGGTTGGAAAGAAAGATACGCCACCCAGACGGGGTATAGCTCTTTTATGTATCTTACGATTATCCGGAATGTCAAAAAGTTTCTTGCGCAGGGATATCAACAAGATACGGGGTATCAGGATACGGGCGATAAACGCCGATATCAGAAAGGTCAGAATGATAAAAAAGAAGTTCACTATGATAATTGTTGTTTAGTGATTAGCGATTGATAGCTGAAAACTTAAACGCTTAGTGACCGAGAGAGGGGGGAAAGACTGTCAGGCGGAATTAATCTACAATCTCGAAAGGGTATTGATTTTCTTCCATATTCTTTAACTCACCGATGATTTCCGTCTGTTCCGGAGTTAAAGAAGACGTATCCCAAGTGTCAATAATGGAGTGTGCCTCGCTGGCGAGTTTCTCATCATATACTTCCCCATAGCAACAGGTAAGAAGACGAACTTTCAGAAGCGAAGCCGGAAGTTTGTCAAGAACATTCCAGCAACGGTCGAGAAGGTGCTGAATGAATTGCTGCTTTCGGCCATTGTCATAAAAAGTCGCATTCAAGGCCAGAAGAATAGAAAGACAAAGCTCGGCTTCTTCTTCCGGTGTGTTACCTTCCGGAGCGTTGTACAGATTGAGCGCTTGTTCATAAACTTCGCGATTCAGACGGGCGAAGTGGTCGCTGTAAATAGGACTGCCGTCCATACCCAGATTCAGAAGCTCATGGGCAAGGGCATACAAGGATGAAACGTGATCGTTCATTTTATCTAAAATATAGAAGTTATTGAGTTACAAATATTTCAGTTTCTATCTATCGGTTCTATAAGTGAAGAGTGGATAAATGTAGTGGCAACTGCCATGACACCCTCTATATTCACCACTACACGGCGGTCATGGCGCAAACGGACAAATTCGCCGACAGCTCCTTCAAACACTCCGCCTGTAATACGTACTTTGGTACCCTTTACTAATTTCAGTTCTTCCGGTTCCACATAGATAACAGCCTCGTCGTACGTACCTGCAACCAATATGAAACTACGCATCTGCGCATCCGGAATGATAACCGGCTGGCGGGTTTCGCGATTCATGATGTAGCGGACGGGGATATTCAGAGCCGGATTGTTTTTGATTTCATCAATACATGCACGAGTGGAACGGACAAATACCAAATTGTGTATGGCGGGAACGAGTTTGCGGACACGGCGTTCATTCCTGATGATATATTCGTAGTGCATAGGAATGAAATTCTCTATATTTTCCTTGTCGAGATAGTCCTTAAAGACAATTCGCGACTGTACGTTACACGGACAGCATACCAATGTAATTGGCAATCTTTGTTCTGTTGACAAGCGGGGGTGTGCTGCGATTCAGATTTAATTTTTTCCGATAAGCCGGGCATTACAAAGTATGAATTGTAAGAGTTCGAGGGAAATAAAACCTTGTGAAAAGGGTATTCTTTGGGGACACCGGGATAAGATAACTCTTTCCGGTCAATTCATGTAATGCAATTATAGTCAATAGTTTAGTCTGCATCCATATTATCCCAAAGCTCCCCACTATCACAGAAAGAGAACGTTGAAACAGTTATGTGATCAATAAGCTTTCAAAAAGCTGTAAACGAATGATTTAAAAACGAATATGTTTTTTAGACGTTCGTTTGATAAACGCAAAGATATGGCAGTTTTTTGTATTGGCAAAATGTTTGATAGAAATTCTTTGAAGTTTATAGTCAATAGAGTATATAATAGTCTGTATGTCAACAAATAAACCATTATAATAACCTCTGTTAATCTTTACTTATTTCCATATATTTCTACTGGATGCGATTTGCATTTGAAAAGTGTTTATCAAACGAACGTCTAAAAAACACTTTCAGGCATACTCTTCCCCATTCCTTTTTGTATCCACAAAGTAAAAACAAGACAACTCCCACCGAAGTTAACATCATGGGAAATAGTAAGTTAACATCACTATGCACAATAAGTTAACATCATCAGAAGCTATAAGTTAACATCATCAGAAGCTATAAGTTAACATCAGTGCGCCTGTATATTAACATCAAAGAAACAAGGATGCTGTAACTCCGATTGACACCCTCATGATATAAAAGAGAATATATTCTCTATTGCCTATCTCCAAGCATACCTCTCAACTCACGGCAAAGCAGTTCTTTCACCTCATCCATCGGCACTTCCCGTCCCAATTCTTTTTGGAGCGAAGTCACCCCTTTATCTATAAACCCGCAAGGATTGATATAGCTGAAATAGCGTAAATCCGTATTTACATTGAGCGCCAGACCATGCATCGTAACATAATGGCTGCTACGTACACCGATAGCGCAGATTTTACGGGCACGCGGTGAATCTCCATCCAACCATACGCCGGTAGCTTTCTCCACGCGTCCGGCAGTTATCCCGTAAGAAGCGCAAACACGAATTACGGCTTCTTCCAGCAAATGCACATATTCTTTCAAGCCCAAAGAGAACTCTTCCAGATTCAAGATAGGATAACAAACAAGTTGTCCCGGCCCATGATAGGTAATATCACCACCCCGGTCTATATGATACAGCGACGCCCCTATTTTATGCAACTGTTCTTCACTCAGCAACATATTTCCTTCCTTGCCACTGCGTCCCAACGTATATACATGCGGATGCTCACAGAGAACAATATGATTTACATACTCCCCACCTGCTTGTTTGGCTTGTACAAGCGTATCGAAACACTCCGTCTGTCTGTCCCATGCTGCGGCATAGGGAACAGTTTTCCAATCTGATATTTCCAGTCTCATAAAACAAATATACTACTTTTTCTTTATTTCCGCACCATTACCCTCAAATCACCGATTATACCCAAT
Organism: Bacteroides sp. 44_46; assembly: GCF_001915465.1. Lineage (NCBI taxonomy): Bacteria > Pseudomonadati > Bacteroidota > Bacteroidia > Bacteroidales > Bacteroidaceae > Bacteroides > Bacteroides sp. 44_46. Next base: position 52,128 of record NZ_MNQO01000020.1, read on the forward strand.
TTAATCACCGGTCATCCATCACCAATCATAATTCATTAACATTCACCCCTAATCACTAACCACTAATCACTAACCACTAATCACTCATTAAATACCCCTTATTCTGCCGCAACCTCTCATTCATTTTCAGCACATTGCCCGGAATAGGAAACACGGTGGTGTATCCACTCTCCTCGCCCGCCAGTTGCGGACGGTCGCTGTACGCACGGGTAAATCGTCCGAAACGCACAAGATCCTGCCGCCGCCATCCTTCCCATGCAAACTCCAATAATCTTTCGTCCAGCAGATTCTCCAATGTTGCCGGACGCGCAACAGCTCCCACTCGGCTGCGTACCTGCGCCAATTCCGCATCCCCGTTTTCCCCGTTGCGAACTTTCGCTTCACTCTTCATCAACAGCACATCCGCATAACGGAACAGAACGATATCGTTCTCCATTAATTTACCGTCCTTGGTTGCGTCCGTATCAATGGCATATTTCTTCATGCGTGCGCCTGCCGTTTTTTCATAAGGCATATCCGATATATCCACCGCCACTTCCCAAGGATGATACTCCAATACGGTTCCATCGTCCAGCCTGATTAACTCCCCTTTCAAATCGTACATCACACCGGCAAAATAACACTTATCAAAACGAGGGTCTACCTCGGCCGTATCGTACCCGAACACACGTAACGCGTCTTTCGTAGCGCTCGACCCGTTCTCGCCGCTCAGCCCGTAAGCTTTGGCATGATTATAGTGCCGCGAACGAAACAGATACTGCATCTGATTGGTATATAAAGTCTTGTTCATCGGAATAGTGAAGATATTCTCTACCGAGGATTCATTATATACGGCGAAATTCGTTTCGTACAGGGGTTCCAGCGCATACCCCATCGCGGTAATCCGGTCACAATAAGTCACTGTCGCCTGCCACGCATTCTGTTGCCGCCCGTCTATGGTAAAGCTTATAGTTCCGCCGTCGGGACGCACACCGTCCGTCCAGTCATTATCCGTATACACTTCCGCGTTAAGAGCCAGCTTGGCAAGCAAGAAATAAGCTACCGGACGGGTGATGCGTCCGTAATAGTCGCCCGGCCGGTTACTGCGGCTTTCCGCCAATAGCGGAGCCGCTTCCTGTAGTTCTTTCACAACAAAATCGAAAACCGTTTTCCGTTCACTCTGCACAATATCGCTCATAGATGCGGAAGAAGAGAGTACGAGCGGCACTCTGCCGAATAAATCCAGCAGATAATAATAGTACATGGCACGCATAGCACGCACCTCAGCCAAATAGGCCGGCAGTTCGGGGTCATCGTGAGTTTCCCCGAACTTTTGGATTTGCTCTACCGACTTATTGCTCAGCATCACCACTTTATACAGATACTCCCACGTAGCCTGAACGGCATCATTGCTCACTCCCCACTTATGCAGATACAATCCCTGCCAGAAGCCGCCGTCGTACCAGTCACCGCCCCGGGTGGGCATGATGGCCTCATCGGTGGTAAACGTATTCAGGTCGTAAACACCCCGTCCCGTACCTTGCAATCCCTGACTGTCGGCATAACCGCCCACGTAGTTATACAGAGACGCCACCGCATTGAGATATACGTCCGACAGCGTACGGTACGCATCCGCATGGTCTGTTCCGTCGCGAGGGTCTTCACGCAAAAAGCCGTTACAGGCAGTAAACAAAGGCAGACAGCACACCGCCGCCAACCAATATACTATACGATACTTCTTCATATCCTTATTCCTTTAGAAATTAATACTCAATCCCAATGTATAGGTTCGGGCAAGCGGATAGTTCCGTTTGTCGTCCAATCCCAAAGTGCCGTTCACCGTAGCGCTGTTTATCATCGGCGAAAGCCCCGAATAGCCGGTGATGGTGGCAAGGTTGTTCACCGTAAAGGTCAGACGCAAGTTCTGAACATACCTCTTCGTACCCCGCAACGGAACATTCCAGCCTGCCGTTACATAGTCGAAGTTCACATAATCGCCCCTTTCCAGCCAATAGTCGGTTGCGGTCTGGTCTTTGATATTGACTTGCGGAGCGCCTTTCATCACGTTATAGTCGGGAAAGATACCCATATTCATATACGTAAGTGAAGTGCCGTTGTATATCTTATGCCCGAACGCCCCGTTTATCTGTACCGACAAATCGAAATCCTTGTAGCGGAAACTGATATTGGAGCCTACCGTTGCTTTGGGTACAGCCTGCCCGGCAATGTAGCGGTCTTCGCCGTCTTCCAGACTGATACCGTTTCCGTTCAAATCGGCTACACCGTATTTATATCCGCCGTTTCCGTCCGACACCAGCCCCGTGCTATGAGGAAGATAGAACACGCCGAGCGGTTGCCCCACAATCTGGTAGGCTATATGATTATACCCGCCATGAAAACCTGCGCCGTCCAGGCTGGAGATGCTCTTGTATTCGGCGGCCGCAATGCGTTCGCCATTGTAAACGCCGCTCAACGAAAGCAGTTTGTTCTGTTGGAAAGACACGTTCGCATTAATGCTCAGCTCCATATCTTTCGTTTTCAGGGGAGTAACCCCTACCGCGATTTCTACGCCGCTGTTGCGCATCGAGCCGATATTTGCCACCAGCGTATTATAAGTAAACGGCGGCACGCTGACATTATACATATACAGCATGTCGGTAGTCTTGGAGAGGTAATAATTCACCGAGAACAGCAGCCGGTTGGCAAACAGCGCCAAATCAAAACCGGCATTGAAGTTATGCTTCACTTCCCATTTCAAATCGGGATTCGTATTTCTCAATTCGCTCAAGGACACCACAGGAGCGCTGCCCACAGGTACTACCCCGTTGGGCTGCGCCAGACGCAAGGTCGTGTACGAGTTTATCCCGCTCTGATTACCCGCCAGACCGTAGCCCACACGTACTTTCAGATTATTGACCAGCGGAAACCGCTTCATGAAATCCTCTTCCGTCACATTCCAGGCCGCCGATACCGAAGGGAAAAAGCCCCATTTATGATTGTCGCCAAATTTGGAAGAGGCGTCTGCACGGGCATTCACCGTCAGCACATAGCGGTCGGCATAGGTGTAGTTGGCACGTCCCATGAAAGAAAGCAAACGGGTACGCTCGTAATAAGAGTTCGTCCCTTCCCACGGGCGCAGCGCGCCCGCCTGCAAATTATCAAAGCCGAATAAATCGGAACTGAAATTGGTGACCGTCGTATAGAAACCGGAAAACTTCTCTTCCTGCACTTCCGCCAGCGCCAACGCATCAATGAAGTGACGCTTCAAACGCTTCCGGTAGGTCAGCATGGCATTGCCCACCAACGACTCCGACTTGCGCACGCCTCTATACGCCTGTCCGTGCGCCCATACGACGGTAGGCAGATATTGGGAGTTCTCCACCATATTATACGAGTACGAACCGAACAGCCGCATCTTCAGGTCAGGCGTGAAGTTCAGCAACAGCTTGGCGTGCGTGCTGATACGCGAAACGGACTCTTTATCCTTCACTTCCATCCATGCCAGCGGATTGGTTATCTGGCTGGCGTTCGTCACGCCGTCCCAAGAGCCGTCCCCGTTTTTATGATTGGGAAAGGTCGGGTTAAAGGCAGCCGCCGAATAGAAAGTCTTTTGCTCGTCCACCAGATTGCGGTTGTTCTGCACCGAACCGAACATGCCGACATCGCACCGGATGAAACCGTCGAACAGGCTCTGCGTCATATTCATGTTCGATGTAAAATTCCTCATGTTTTCGTTGACAATCACCCCTTCCCGGCTCATATAGCCCAATGACACACGATAGCTCGACTCATCCCGTCCGCCGTAAAAAGCGATATGATGGTCTTGTTGGAATCCCGTCTGCTGTATCTCTTTCCGGAAGTCGGTATTGTTCCCCTTGTCGATAATGGAAACGCCCGTCTGCTCCGCCACTTTGCGGAATTCATCCGCCGACAGCATTTTCAGGCTCTTATAGACAGATGCCACGCCGAAACTGCCGTTATAGCTTACCCTCGTTTTACCCTTCACTCCTTTCTTGGTCGTTATCTCGATGACGCCGGATGCACCCCGCGAACCGTACTGCGCCGTTTCGGAAGCATCCTTCAGGATAGTGAAGCTCTCTATGTCCGTAGGATAAACGGATGTAAGCATCGAAATATCGCCGAATACGCCGTCGATGATAATCAGCGGGTCGTTGCCGCTGGTCAGCGAGGTAGTGCCGCGCAGGCGTACGGCATCCAAAGCGGCCGTACCGTTGGCAGCGCGCTGTATGGTAAGGCCGGGCACTTTGCCGTAGATGGCTTCCAGCGGATTGGTTATCTGGTCTGCTTTCAGCTGTTTGCCGGTGAAACTCTCCACAAGGGAAGATATATTACGGGTATGCCCCACGGTATATCCTATGGTGAGCAATGAGTCGGGAACGCCGGCCGACACATCCTGCGCCTGCGCGTACGACACCGGCCACGCGGCACATATAAATCCGAGGAAGAAAAGTTTGCGGTATTGTTTCATAGTTCTATCTGTTATAAGATTAACACTCTTAACTTTAATAACAATTAAAATTAAAAAAATCCCTGCCCGATTGCAAGTTTTTCGATACTTTTCAGCAAAAAAGCGTAACTTTGTGCAGACCAAAAACGACAACACTTATGGAATTCCCCCAAGTCGATCTCCCCGTAGACCTGATTGCATGGACGGATGTAACAGAAGATATTCTGAACATATACAAGCAATCATGCCGCCTGAAGGCATGTATCTTCGCATTGTGCACCGAAGGTTCCATTACGGTATCCATCAACCTGATGGACACCGAAATCAAACAAGGCGACTTTGTGACACTCCTTCCCGGCACCATCATCCAGTTTCACGGACAGAAAGAAAAGGTGCGGATAGGTTTTGCCGGGTTCTCCGAGCATTGTCTCAACGGAGTCAACATCATCCAATCCACCATGAGCTCGTACTCCAAGATTATAGAAGCTCCCGTGATACCGCTCAACGAAACCGTCGCCTCTTACTTCAGGGACTACTTCGCATTGCTGGCACGCGTTTCCACCGGACCGTACATGCCCAAAACGCGAATGGCGCAGAACGTGCTGGACACGCTTCTCTACGGTGTCAACGAGTTATACAGCAACCGTCCGGACTCCCAAAACAGGATTAAAAGCCGGAAAGAGGAAATCTGCCGTGAGTTCATACAGCTGGTTATCGAAAACTACACCACCGAACGCCGCGCGCAGTTCTATGCCGAAAAGCTGGGCATATCCCTGCAACACCTCAGCACCACCATCAAACTGGTGACCGGGAAAAACGTGCTGGACATCATTGCGCATGTCGTCATCATCGACATAAAAGCCAAACTGAAATCCACCGACATGACCATTCAGGAAATCGCCTACTCGCTGAACTTCCCCAGCGCCTCGTTCTTCGGCAAGTACTTCAAGAGACACATGGGAATGAGCCCGCTGGAATACAGGAACAGCTGACCTACCCTCTCATCAGCGTTACGCAGGAGAGCACTATGGCTATTGCGGCCAGCATGGGCGTCAACAGTATTCCGTACACCGGATAAAGGATGCCCGCGGCTATCAATACGCCTGCCAGATGATAGATTATCACCCAGAACGAGTTCTGGCGCATCAGCCGGAGCGTATGGCGCGACAGGCCGAACAACTTGGGCAGCGACTGCAAATCGGAAGATTTCATCACTATCATGGCTTCATCCGTCAGCGTATCGTCGGCATAGCCACCCATGGCGATACTGACATCCGCACCCGCCAGCGCCTGCACGTCATTGATGCCGTCGCCCACCATAACGACCGTCTTTCCCTGCAACCGGAGCTCGCGGATAAAAGTTTCCTTGTCGTCCGGCAGGGCATCGGACAGATAGCGGATGATACCCAGCTTCCCCGCTATGGTCGAAGCGGTACGTTCGCCGTCGCCCGTCAGCAGACAAATATCGAGTTCCTGCCCTCTGAGCTCTTTCACCACACCGAGCGCAGTGACTTTCAACTGGTCTTTAACGGCAATTATGGCAAGCAGCTCACCCTCACGACCGAAGTAAACGATGCTGTTTCCCTCGGACTCATACTCCACCAGCATATCGCCCAGCACGTCGGACAGGTAAACCTGATAATCCTTCAACAACTTATGGCTGCCCACCCAATACTCCATACCCTTATAGGCGGCTTTCATCCCTTTTCCTTTCAGAATCTCGCAGCCGTCCAAACGGGCGGGCGTAATCTGCTCTTCCCGCAGGGCGGCGGTGATGGCGGCCGCCAGCGAATTGGACGAGTTCATTTCCGCAGCCAGCAGCACCATCTTAAAATATTCTTCCTGGTACTGCGCCCACAACCAGGCCGTAACGGTGGGATGTCCCTCGGTCAGCGTCCCGGTCTTGTCAAAGACCACCACATCGGCCTTGTTCAGCCGTTCCAAAGCGAGAGAATCCTTTATCCAGATATGCATATCGGCGGCTTTGCCTATCCCGCGCATCAGCGCGACCGGTGTTATCAAGCCTAACGCGCACGGACAAGCGACAATGAAAATGGAAATAACCGAATAGAGCGCATGCGGCACGGCTTCCACACCGCCGAACAATATCCAGATAAAAAACACGGCAACCGCCGTTCCCGTCAGCACGGGAAAGATGATATTGGCTATGCGGTCTTCACCATGCAGTTCTTCGGGCAGGAACCGGAACACTTTACCGGTCAGCCCCACTGCGACAATCAGTACGGTCACTTCGTAATAAACGTGCGGTTGAAGTCCCGCGTCATGCCAGTAGTCCGGAAAGAACGTGTTGAACAAGCTGAAAAGAAAAGCCACGGAAGCGCTGAAAGCAATCAGCGTGTCCATGGTGGCGCGTCCCTCACGGAGCCGCTTCCAGGCATCCGTATAAAAAGATGTTCCCAGAAACAGCAGCGCAAGTGCGGCCAGCGGCAATTGTATCTCGCTGCCATAGGACACATAATTACCGAATATGGAAAGCAGCAACAACGGAACGGCCAGCAGCCACGCGCCGACAGCCTGCATCTTCAGACTGCGGTACTGCCTGTTGCGTTCTTCCATGTTGCATCTTTCCATACTATCGGCATATTCCGCGCAGTGTAATTCCTGCGCGGGACATACCTTCTTCAATATATTGCTCATTCCATTCTATATTTTAGGGGGTTGTTACTCTGAATCCACTAAAGCAACAACCGGAATGAGCCGTTTGTTCAATTACTTCTTATCGCCCTGCTTGCTCTCTTTCACAAACTCGGCTTCGTAATGGAACTTTCTGAAACCCTCTTTCAGTTTTTCAATATCGGTCTTGTCGGCATCGTACGTGATGGTCACCGTTTTGGTCTTCAAGTCCGTATCGAACTTTTTCAGCCCTTTCTCGAAACGGATATTGCTGTTTATCTTTTTCACACAGTTCTCGCACGTCATCTGTGACACTTTGAACACTACGGTACGCAGGTCTTTGGCCACGACTGTCGTTGCGCTCAGCAATACGGCCGCAAGGGCGATGCAAATCTTTCTTGTTTTCATGATGTTTTCTTTTAATTAGTTTTCACTGTTCATATCTCTTTGATTAACCGCTATATCCGTGGAATATTGAAGCGTACGCCTACATACGCCTTTGCCCCATGCATCGGCCCCCACACCATGGTGGCATCGAAATTGCTTCCCCACGGATCGGAAGCGTCGATAATGGGATTCTTCTGCTTGAAGTTGGTAAGGTTTTCCCCGCCGACATAGACAGACCAGTTGCGGAAGTAGCGGGTGACCTGTGCGCTTAGCTGCTCAAAGCCGTTATAGCGGTGTTCCCACGACCACGCGCCGTCTCCCTGTTCGTAAGGGGTCGGCATACGGCCGCCACCGTTCAGCTGCAAGGTCGCGTCGAACTGCCACAAGCCCAGCGGAGTCTGATACGAAGCGGTAAGCAGTCCTTTGTACTTGTCGGTAAGCGGCTTTTCCCGCAACTGCCCGTCGTAGGTGGTCTTGGCATCCGTCCAGCGATAGGCTGCCGTGAGGGTGAATCCCGGGAAGAACGGATAAGTGGCTTCCACCTGGAACACCTGCGAATACGACCGCCCGCCGAGGTTGTAGAACAAAACGGCATGCGGGTCGGTATCCATATCCACCACTACCTGCTTGAGGAAGTCCGTGTAGTAATACTCCGCATTCAGGTTCAGCGTTTTGCCGAACAAGGGGACGTAAAAGGAAGCGCTCGCTCCGTAGTTCCAAGCCTCATCCTGGTCGAGGTTACGGGCGATGTCTATACGGCGGCTGCTTGCCAAGAGGTAATTGTTCTCGGCAAGGACATGATTGGTGCGATACCCTTTTCCGGCGGAAAGGCGGAAGTGCGCGTATTCGTTGGGATTGTACTTTACGTGGAAACGGGGCGTGACAAAGTAACCGTACTCGCTGCTGCGGTCACCGCGAATACCGCCCATAAGGATAAGTTTATCATCCAGATTATAGGTGTACTGCACATACGCTCCCGGAACGGCTTCCTTTACGAACTGCCTCGTAAGAGGTTGCTCCGCATCGTTCGTCAGCCGATAATGCTGATTGTAGGAATCGTAGTTGAAACTCAGTCCCGCAGACAGGCTGTGACGCTTGCCGAGTTCCGTCTCGAACAAAAGGGACGCGTAAGCGTTGTGCTGGTCTACATCGTACAGCTTACGTCCGTACACGGCATCCTGCTTGTGCAGAGAGCCGGAAAGGATGAGCGCCAGATTGGTATTCTTCTCCTTATCGAAGATGTAAGCGTTTTTGGTGAACGCCTCGTAACGGTCGGTTCCGATGGATATTTTGTAGGGGTCGGCCGAATGGCTGCCGCCATGGCTCACCTGCCCGCTGTTGCGGTCTTCGGACAAGGCTTTGATGCCTGCCTGGAAAACGTAACGGTCGCCCATATACGCCCAGCGGTTCCATACGTTGTACTGCTTCACTTGCGGAATATCGGCAAAGCCGTCATCGTTGCTGTCGTGGGCTTTGGTTTCGTTTTCGTAATGCGCCAGCAAAGAGGTGCTCCAACGCTTGGAGAGTTTCACCGTGGCGTCCGCATTGGCTTCGTAACGGTTGGTGGTGCTGCCGAAAAGATTGACGGAGAGCCAGTCGGCTTCGGGCAATTGCGGCTTCTTGAACTCCACATTGATTTGCCCGGTGATGGCCTCGTAACCGTTTTTGACGGATGCGCTGCCCTTGCTCACCTGTATGCTTTGCATCCACGGGCCGGGCACATAGCCCAGCCCGTACGGAGCGGCCACTCCCCGAAAGTTGGGAATGTTTTCCGTCATCATCTGTACGTAAGTGCCGGACAATCCCAACAGCTTGATTTGCTTGGCGCCCGTAGCGGCATCGGAATAGGTCACGTCCACCGAAGGGTTGGTTACGAAACTCTCTCCGAGGTTGCAACAGGCGGCGCGGGTCAGTTCGGCGCTGCTTATCATATCCTCATTCATCACGCTGCCCCGCAGTTTCATGGTTCCGAGCTTACGGCTGACAACATTGACTTCGCTCAGTTCCACCCCTTCGCGAAGAACTATGTCGAGCGTTTCATCACGTCCGTTCACATGTATCGTATCGTTCTCGAAACCGATGAAGCTGACTACCAGCATGTGCTTACCGGCAGGCTTTGCGAGGGAGAAGCTCCCGTCGGCAGAGGTGGTGGCGCCCTGTGTCGTTCCCATCCAGAAAAGGTTGGCTCCGGCAACCGGTTCACCGAGATTATCTTTTACCGTTCCCTTTACCTGCGCCCGCAAAGTGATAAAGGGGAAGAACAGCAACATTAACCATATATATTTCATATCTGATTCTTTCTTATTTTGAAATGTGACAATAAAACAAATAAACGGTTATCCGGTATGGCGCCCGTAAATGATAATAAAGGCGTCATTGCGGATAATCATAGCAATTATTCGCCTCACGGGATGGAAATATCCGTCTTACGAAATGAAAATACCAACCCCGTGAGGTGAAACGATTCGTTCCGCGGGATGAAACTGTTTGTTCCATGGGATGAAACGTATCGTTCCCCGGCAGGGAACAACATGTTTCACGGTGAGGAACAGACCGTTCCCCGGCAGGAAACAAACGCCGTCCCGCAAGGATGTCTCTCTAAATAAGCAGTGTGGAATAAAGCGCCAGATAATGCCTGGAACCGCAATATCTCGGCGGTGAATAGACTTGTGTTCCGGTCACCGGCAGTTCCACCGGCAACAGGCAACCGAACTGCGGCAACTGCTCGCAGTACAGCGTGCATACGGGTACTGTCGAAGACGCTTCCTGCACATGCTTCACCACATCCACTTTGTAGTGAACGGTGGTACAGCCCGTATCTTTACAGGTTTCCTGCGACGCGTAGTGCGCCTTCTCACATTCCGAACAACCGGACGTGCAGCAACGTTGCTCCATCCGGCATCCCGAACAGCAATAATGGATAATGGAAACTCCCGCCCCACTTATGATAATAAGTGAGGACATCAATATGGCGAATATGTAACGGAGCCTCTTCATAGACGGCGGCAAAGATAGAAAGTTTTAACCGTTCGCAGGAATTAATTTTTCCTTTTTTATGTGTGGAGTTCGTTAATAAGTTCTATATTTGTCGATAAAGATTCCCGAATGAAATGTTGATTTATAAACGAAACTCGATATGAAAAAGCAAACTGTCAGCCTACTTGTCCTTCTGCTTGCGGCAAGCGGCTTTTTCTTTTCTTGCGGTAACATCATGAACAAAAACGCCGGAGCGCTGGAGTTCGACAGCATACAAGTGAACGAAACCGCCCACCTCTTCGGTGATACCGCCAAACCGGCATGCAACCTCATCATCAACCTTACATACGCTTCCCGGTCGGCCGACGAGAAGATGAAGGACAGTCTGAACACCTATTTCCTTTCCGCCTGCTTCGGCGAGAAGTACATGGGCATGACTCCCGAAGAAGCCGTAAAGAAGTACACCGAAAAGTACGTCGGCGACTACCGCAAAGACCTGGAACCGATGTACAGGAAAGACGAACAGGACAAGGAGAACGCCGAAGACATGGGAGCATGGTACTCCTATTATAAAGGTATCGAAAGCCACGTGCAACTGTACACCGGGCATCTGCTCGTCTACCGTATAGACTACAACGAATATACCGGCGGCGCACACGGCATCTACATGTCCACTTTCCTCAACCTCGACCTGCGCACCCTGGCTCCCATCCGCCTGGACGACTTGTTTGTGAACGACTACAAGGAACAGCTCACCGACCTCTTGTGGAACCAGCTCATGGCCGACAATAAGGTAGCCACCCGTCAGGAACTGGAAGATATGGGATACGTCACTACCGGCGACCTGACGCCGACCGAGAACTTCTATCTGAGCAAGGACGGCATCACGTTCTATTATAATGTATACGACATCGCCCCCTATGTAATGGGACCTGTAAAAATAACATTGCCGTACGAAATGATGCAGCACCTGCTGAGCGACGAAACAATGGCGCTGAACGACCTGCGCAACCCATAACTTATAACTCATAACTCATAACCCAACAATGGAACTCATCCTGAAGTACTTTCCGGACCTGACAGAAGAACAGAAAAGGCAATTCGCCGCGCTCTACGACCTCTATACGGACTGGAACTCTAAAATAAACGTCATTTCACGTAAAGATATCGGAAACCTCTACGAACACCACGTTCTCCACTCCCTGGGCATAGCCAAAGTAATCCGCTTCGCCCCGGGTACGAAAATCATGGACTTGGGCACAGGGGGCGGATTCCCGGGAATTCCGCTGGCCATACTTTTCCCCGAAGTGCAGTTCCACCTGGTGGACAGCATCGGCAAGAAAGTACGCGTAGCCACCGAAGTAGCGGGCAGCATCGGACTGAAAAACGTAACCACCCGTCATGCACGCGCCGAAGAAGAAAAGCAACTGTTCGACTTCGTGGTGAGCCGTGCCGTAATGCCCCTTACCGATTTATTGAAAATCATCCGCAAGAATATCTCCCCCAAACAGCAGAACGCACTGCCCAACGGACTTATCTGCCTGAAAGGCGGCGAACTGGAGAAAGAGGCGATGCCCGTCAGAAACAAGACTACGATGTGGGACTTGAAGGAGTTCTTCGGGGAAGAGTTCTTCGAAACAAAGAAAGCGGTGTACGTAACAGTCTGAAGAAAGAATCTATTACAGTAAATATAGTATCATGAAGATAAAGAGATTTGAATTTAATATGTTCCCGGAGAACTGCTATGTACTGTGGGACGAAACCAACGAAGCCGTAGTCATCGACCCCGGTTGCTTCTACGAAGAGGAGAAACAGGCTTTAAAGAACTTTATCATACACAACGAGCTGAATGTAAAGCACCTGCTGAACACGCACCTGCACCTGGACCACATCTTCGGAAACCCTTTCATGCTGAAAGAGTTCGGACTGAAGGCGGAAGCCAACCAAGCCGACGAGTTCTGGATTGACGAAGCGCCCAAGCAGAGCCGTATGTTCGGTTTCCAGTTGCAGGAACCGCCCGTACCGTTGGGTACTTACCTGCACGACGGCGACATCATCACCTTCGGCAATACGGAACTGGAAGCCATCCATGTGCCGGGACACTCGCCGGGCAGTCTGGTGTACTATTGCGCGGCAGACCATTGCATGTTCTCCGGCGATGTACTGTTTCAAGGCAGCATCGGCCGTGCCGACCTCGCCGGCGGCAACTTCGACGAACTGATAGAACATATCTGCAGCCGCCTGTTCATACTCCCCAATGAAACGATTGTCTATCCGGGGCACGGAGCGCCTACGACCATCGGCATAGAAAAGGCGGAGAACCCGTTCTTTAGATAGGTAATAACTTTAAATAATATAGTACGTATGAAAAACGACCTGTTGGCTGACCGCCACATCGGCATCAGCAAGAAGGATGAAGAACAGATGCTCCGCAAAATCGGCGTGGCAAGTCTGGACGAACTGATTGATAAAACCATTCCTGCCGATATCCGTCTGAAAGAACCGCTGGCTTTGCCCGAAGCCATGACCGAATATGAGTTCGGACGGCACATAGCGGAACTGGCAGCTAAGAATAAGCTATACGCTACCTATATCGGCATGGGTTGGTACAACACCATCACGCCTGCCGTAATCCAGCGCAACGTATTCGAGAATCCCGTTTGGTACACCTCCTATACGCCTTATCAGACGGAAGTGTCGCAGGGACGGCTGGAAGCCCTGCTGAATTTCCAAACCGCCGTTTGCGACCTTACCGGCATGCCTCTTGCCAACTGTTCCCTGCTGGATGAAGCAACCGCCGCCGCGGAAGCCGTTACGATGATGTACGCGCTGCGTCCGCGCGATATGCAGAAGGCGGGAGCCAACGTCGTGTTTGTGGACGAAAACGTATTCCCGCAAACACTGGCTGTCATCACCACCCGCGCCATCCCGCAGGGCATCGAGATACGGACGGGTAAATACAATGAACTGGAACCGGCTCCGGACATCTTCGCCTGCATATTGCAGTACCCGGACGCCAACGGAAATATAGAAGACTACCGCGCTTTTGTGGAGAAAGCGCATGCCGCAGGCTGTAAGGTGGCTGTGGCCGCCGATATACTGAGCCTCGCTCTGCTCACCCCGCCGGGAGAATGGGGAGCGGACATCGTATTCGGAACCACCCAACGACTGGGCACGCCGATGTTCTACGGCGGCCCGTCGGCCGCTTACTTCGCCACACGCGACGAGTACAAGCGCAATATGCCGGGACGTATCATCGGCTGGTCTAAAGACAAATACGGAAAGCCGTGTTACCGCATGGCGCTGCAAACCCGCGAGCAACACATCAAACGCGAGAAAGCGACTTCCAACATCTGTACCGCACAGGCGCTGCTGGCCACAATGGCCGGTTTCTATGCCGTATATCACGGACCGGAAGGCATCCGCACCATTGCAGAGCGCATTCACAACATCGCCGCATATCTGGAACAGGAAATCGATAAATTAGGATACAGGCAAGTGAACGCCCGGTACTTCGACACGCTCCGCTTCGCATTGCCCGACAATGTATCGGCGCAGCAAGTGCGCACCGTCGCCCTGAGCAAGGAAGTGAACCTGCGCTACTTCAAGAACGGCGATGTAGGTATGAGCATCGACGAAACGACAGACCTGGCCGCCGTCAACGTGCTTCTTTCCATTTTCGGCATCGCAGCCGGAAAAGACTATACCAAAGCCGCCGACATCCCCGAAAGCCGTACCATTCCGGAAGCTTTCCGGCGCCAGAGCGCTTACCTGACGCACGAGGTATTCAACAAATACCATACGGAAACGGAAATGATGCGTTACATCAAGCGACTGGACCGCAAGGATATCTCATTGGCGCACTCCATGATTTCCCTCGGCTCATGTACCATGAAGCTGAATGCCGCCGCCGAAATGCTGCCGCTCAGCCGTCCGGAATTCATGGGTATGCACCCGCTCGTTCCCGAAGACCAGGCAGAGGGCTACCGCGAACTGATACACAATCTCAGCGAAGAACTGAAAGTGATAACCGGATTTGCCGGAGTGAGCCTGCAACCCAATTCCGGCGCCGCCGGAGAGTATGCGGGACTTCGCGTAATCCGCGCCTATCTGGAAAGCATCGGACAAGGGCACCGCAACAAGGTGCTGATACCCGCATCGGCTCACGGCACCAATCCCGCTTCGGCTGTTCAGGCAGGTTTCACCACGGTCACCTGCGCCTGCGACGAACAAGGGAATGTCGACATGGCCGACCTGCGTGCCAAAGCCGAAGAGAACAAGGCCGACCTCGCCGCGCTAATGATTACCTATCCGTCCACCCATGGCATCTTTGAAACGGAAATCGTGGAAATCTGCAAGATTATCCATGCCTGCGGCGCACAGGTTTATATGGACGGCGCCAACATGAATGCCCAAGTAGGTTTGACCAACCCCGGATTTATCGGCGCCGATGTCTGCCACCTGAACTTGCACAAGACATTCGCCTCTCCCCATGGCGGTGGCGGACCGGGCGTAGGTCCTATCTGCGTAGCCGGACATCTGGTTCCGTTCCTGCCGGGTCACGAACTGTTCGGCAATACCGCCAACCAAGTATCGGGAGCTCCCTTCGGCAGTGCGGGAATCCTGCCTATCACCTACGGCTATATCCGCATGATGGGTACGGAAGGGCTGACACGCGCCACCAAGACTGCCATTCTGAACGCCAATTATCTGGCTGCCTGCTTCAAAGACACCTACGGTATCGTCTATCGCGGAGCAACGGGTTTCGTAGGACACGAAATGATATTGGAATGCCGCAAGGTACACGAGGAAACGGGCATCAGCGAAAACGATATAGCCAAACGCCTTATGGACTACGGCTATCACGCGCCTACCCTCTCCTTCCCCGTTCACGGCACACTGATGATAGAGCCGACGGAGAGCGAAAGCCTTGCCGAACTGGATAACTTTATACATGTGATGCTCACTATCTGGCAGGAAATTCAGGAAGTGAAGAACGGCGAAGCGGACAAGACGGACAACGTGCTGATAAATGCTCCGCATCCCGAATATGAAGTGGTGGCCGACGCATGGGAACACAGTTATACCCGGCAGAAAGCCGCCTATCCGATAGAAAGCGTTCGCGACAACAAGTTTTGGGTGAACGTGGCGCGGGTAGACAATACGTTGGGCGACCGCAAATTGTTGCCAACATGCTACGGATGCTTTGAATAGAATATCGGGAGAGGGTGTCGAAACACACCCTCTCTTCTTTTATACCGTAAATAAGTGTATGAGTACAATGCGCAAGAGAAAAAGAAACGGCCTTTTTTACAGTAAAGGCGAAGAAACCGTCAACAGCCTATCCCACGGCATAGGCATCTCGATGGCAGTTATTATCGGGGGATTCTTCCTGATAAAATGCTATCGGGCACAAGACCCGTGGGCGATACTCGGTATGTGGCTCTACCTGTTCGGTATGGGCGGTTCCTATTTGTCTTCCACCCTTTACCACTCCTTGAAGCACCATAATCCGTGGAAACGGCGGTTGCGCCATTGGGATCACGCGGCTATCTACTGGCATATCGCCGGAAGTTTCTCTCCCATTACACTGATCGCCTTACGCGATGAGGGGCTCTGGGGCTGGGGATTGTTCTGTTTTGTCTGGCTATGCGCCGTTGCAGGCACTATCATCAGCTTCCGCAAGATGGAAGAACACAGCTATGTGGAAACGGTGTGCTACATCCTTATGGGGCTGTCCGTGCTGGTGGTGTTCAAACAACTCTTTGCCGTCGCGCCCGCTTCCTGCTATTGGATTATCGCCGAAGGAGTATGCTATATAGGCGGTGCGGCGTTGTATTCCATACGCAACGTGCGCTATATGCACTCGGCGTTTCATTTCTTCGTATTGGCGGGGTCTGCCTGCCACCTCGTCGCCGTGTGGTACATTCTGGCGGAGATATAAAAGTGTACTCTCCGCCTGTACCGCACCGTCAGCGGATTACAGTAACCGTGCCTTCCGCCAGTTTCTTATCTTTCACGGGAGCGTCCGCAGGGGCATAGCCCAAAGCGGCACAGCCGTACACACGATGATTCTCGGGAATACCGAGTTGGGTAAGGAAAGCGCGCACATCGGGATCGTCACAGGTCTGTCCCAGTTGGTTAATCCAGCAAGAGCCGATGCCTAAAGACTTGGCGGCAAGGAAGATATTCTGCAAGGCGCACGCGCAGTCCATAGACGCCCACCAGCAGGTCGGTTCGTTGGATACGATAATCAAGGCGGGAGCATGATAATAGCAGCAGTAAGTCCGGCTGTGTCCGCGTTCCTGCAGACGGGCATCGTCACTCTTGGCAAAAGCGCCCTTTATCTTCTCATTCAGTTCGGTCAGTACGGCGGCATCCTGAATGGCGGTAAAATGCCAGGTCTGGAAATTCATACCGCTGGGAGCATACGTCGCCGCTTCCAGTATAAGGTTCAAATCTTCAGCGGAAACCTGTTGTTCCGTATAAGCGCGCACGCTGCGGCGCGACTTAATGTTTTCCAATACTTCGTTCAACATTGTACGTTCGTTTTTAGGATTCTATGACCGGGTCAGCGTTTCAGCAACCCTATCTTTACATTCAGCTTAAAGTAATACACACCGTTCTCCCGTTCCAGGAAGCCGTATTTGTCTTTATCCACCGAGCCTTTTTCAAAACGGGTGTTCCGGTAGAGAAAGTCGGCAAACGTCTGTCTGTCGGACTTGTGATAACAAAGCACTTCACCGTCTCCGTTGATCAGCAACAACCCTTCCACGGCAGAGTCCGTACCGTTGTAAATCTTTGCCGGACGCATGCCCAGCGCAAGCGCCAGCAAGAACTGTTTCATCTTGAACTCGTAGAAGCAGTGTTTGTTTATCAGTTCGTCCTTTATCTTCAGGGGATTCATTTCCTTGATGCGTTCCGTCAGCTCGGCAACACGGGTGATACCGTCCAAGTGCATGATACGCACCATTTCGGCAAGCATACGGGGAAAGTGCAGGTCTATCATCAGCAGGTTGCAACGGAACACGCGGTCGGCAACGTCGGAATACTTCAATACACCGCCCAGACGCTCAATCATCAGCATGCGTTCGGCAACTTCCGCAGGCGATTCGGGCAAGGCGTTCACCTTGTTCACAGTGGGCACGGCAAACTTCACGCCGCTCTGCTCCAGCTTCAGGTTGGCTGTGCGCCCGCCGTCCAGCAAAGGATTCATGCGGCTGAGACGGCAGCGGACGGTAAATCCCGTCAGCGGAGCGTCCGCGCTCCAAAAAGCTACGGAGAAATCTGTACGGTCATCGGTCTTGGACTCCAGGTCGTAGATGTTCACAGCATCCAGAAAGGCTTCCAATCCTTCGGAGACTTCTACTTCCTCGCCTTGCTCATTTCTCAACAGATGGAGTATGATTTCCGCCGCGTCGCCAAAGTCCGCACGGGGAAACGAAAGCTCCTCTTTCTCTGCCGACGCTGTGAATGTGCCGTCCTTTTCCACCGTACCGCTGACAATGCGTACATCCTCTTCCCCGATATAATAGCGGCGTGTGCCGTCATGTTCCTCTCTCTGTATCAGCGCCACAGGCCAACATTTTTTATCCTCTCTCTGGGCGTTCGGAGTACCCGGAAAGACTTTTCCGTCCGCCAGCAGACGGAAGAATGTATAGAGCTCGCCCAATTCGCGCTTAGTTGCTTCAAATGCCATATCAACTCGATTTTGATTAAATAAGTGTGCAAAGATAAGTAAATCCATACAAAAGATATGGAATTAACAAACTATTTCCATGCGGAGACGTTCTACCAAGTACGTAAAACATAAAGACCGAGAACATGGAAAAAGAAGAAAATACAGTAACGATTACAGCTACACCCAACGGGCCTTTCATCGTAGAAGGCAATTTTAAACTGGTAGACAGGGAAGGAAAGGCGGAAATGCAGGAAGGCCGGATAGCCCTCTGCCGCTGCGGACGCTCCTGCAAACAACCTTTTTGCGACGGCACGCACCGCAAAATCCATTACAACGATTTATCCGTAAAGAGGATTGAAAGAGTTGTCTGAAAAGAAACCGGAGACTTTACTCCTCCTCAAAACGTAGAGTCTCCACTTTCTCCAGACGCGCCCTCAACCTGGGCATCATCGACTGGCGGATGCGAAGCGTCATACGGCAGTCCATATCATACGACTGTTCCGATAGCTCCGGTTCTTCTTCCTTCACGATGCGCATTACATCATTCATAAAAGGATACTCGAAGAGAACGGTCACCGTTTCGTCCACAGTCTTTTCAATAACGGTAGCGGCGGCAATAGCCTCGGCGGCGGCAGCCTTATAAGCCACTATCAGTCCGCTCGTACCCAGCTTTATACCACCGAAATAGCGGACTACGACAATCAGAATATCCGTCAGTTCGTTCGAATTTATTTGCCCCAGGATAGGTTTTCCCGCCGTACCGGACGGCTCTCCGTTGTCATTGGCGCGAAAATCCTTGCGCTCGTGCCCCAGCATATAGGCATAACACACATGGCGGGCATCGTAGTATTTCTTCTGATAAGTTTCCAGATGCGCCTTTACTTCTTCAACCGTACGTACCGGCAAGGCGATAGCGATGAACTTGCTGCGCTTCTCGGTGTAAATTCCTTCGGACGGGGTGGCAATGGTTTTATACGTATCTTCACTCATGCCGCAAAGATACTATACTTTTCGCTATCCGCCTTTTGATAGCTATCAAAAAACTTTATCTTTGCAGAAGAAAGAAGTTATCTTCCCACGAAAAAAGGGTATCCTCTTATGAAACCATATTATCCCCCGATGAAAAAAGCGGTTCTTGCCATAGACTCCTTCAAAGGCTGCCTTACATCCGCGGAAGCCGAAGCGGCGGCTGCCGAAGGCGTACACGCCGCACTGCCGGAATGTGAAGTTATCCGTATCCCCGTAGCCGACGGCGGCGAAGGCATGCTGGACGTCCTGATTGCCGCCACTCACGGAAAGAGTATCAGCGTGCAGGCTCACGGTCCTTTAATGGAACTTCGCGAAGCCCGCTACGGCATTTCCGGTGACGGGCAGACGGCTTTCATCGAGATGGCAGCCATTAGCGGACTTCCACTCGTCGCCCCGGAGAAGCGTAACACGATGCAGACAACAACTTTCGGAACGGGCGAACTGATACGGGACGCATTGCAACGCGGATGCAGGCATTTCATCATCGGTCTGGGCGGAAGCGCCACGAACGACGCCGGATTGGGCATGCTCCGGGCATTAGGTTTCCGTTTCCCGGATAAAACGGGGAATGTTTCAAGCTATGGCGGACAGATGATGGGTAAGGTCGATAGCATAGACACCTCGTCCGTTCATCCCCTGCTCTCAGGATGTACCTTTACCGCCGCCTGCGATGTACGCAACCCATTCTACGGGACAGACGGAGCGGCATACGTATTCGCCCCGCAGAAAGGAGCCGACGCGGCTATGATAGAGGCATTGGATGCAGGTATGCGACATTTGGCCGCGGTCATCTTCCGAACCACCGGTAAGGATATATCTTCCTGTCCCGGAGCAGGAGCAGCCGGCGGAATGGGCGGAAGTTTGTCGGCATTCCTCAATGCCGAACTGAAACCGGGCATACAGCTTTTGCTGGAAATGCAGAATTTTGCAGAACAGATAAAAGACGCCGACTTGATTATCACCGGAGAAGGGAAATCGGACAGACAAACCGTCATGGGGAAAGTTCCGTACGGCATACTGACGGAAGCAAGAAAACAGCATATTCCCGTCGTGTTGATAGCGGGCGGCATAGAAGATACGGATATTCTTACCCGTGCCGGATTTCACGGGATATTCTCCATCACTCCAAGTCCCGTCGCTTTGGAACAAGCCATGCAACCGGAATTCGCGCGCATGAATATCCGCCGTACCGTAGAGCAGATATGCAGGATTATCCGCTAACCGCCCGTCAGTGCCGGGTATGCTTCTTCGCCAGCTCCAGCAAGGGTTTGGCCGCGATTATTAGTGTTACGGCAGTCAATATCATCAATACACCGAGCATGATGCGCGGCGTGAGTTGCTCACCGAACACCGCTACCCCGAAGAACAGAGCCGTTACAGGCTCCAACGCTCCCAAAATGGCAGCCGGCGTAGAGCCTATGCTATGAATGGAAAGCGTCATCATAATCAATGAAATGATAGTGGGGAACAAAGCCAGCGAAAGGACATTCACCCACAACACCGGAGAAGGGACAGGCTGCAAGGCCGCACAGAAATCCAGACGCACCACGTAAATGATGACACCGAACAGCAAAGCATAGAAAGTCAGCTTCGCCGTAGGCAGGTCTTTCAGGGAAGAACGGTTGACCCCTACTATATATACGGCATACGTCAGCGAGGACAGAATAACGAGCAGTACGCCGAACATATTCAACGTCTTGCCGTCGCCCCCCTCATACAACAATGAGATGCCCGTAAAAGCCATTGCGATGGAAAACATCGTAATGAACGAGACTTTCTCATGGAAGAACACCGCCATAATGATAGCCACCAGCACCGGATAGACAAACAAAATGGTAGACGCGATACCCGCATCCATATAATTATAACTCTCGAACAGGAACAACGAAGAGAAAGAGAACAGCAACCCCATCACCGCCAACGGCAGTATATCCGTCTTTTTCAGAGCGAAGGACTGTTTCTTTACTTTCATCAGAACGCCCAGCATCACAATAGCAAGAAAATAACGGTAGAACAAGACGGAATCCGCATTCATCCCCGCCCCATACAAGGGTAACGCAAACAACGGATTCATTCCGTAGCTGGCTGCGGCAATAGCTCCGTAAGTAAATCCTTTCAAACGCTCATTAGTCATGGCAGTATCTCTTTCTAAAATCGGGCGCAAAGATACTGCTTTTAAATGAAGAATGAAAAATGAAGAATGAAGAATTTCGCTGCGCAAGTATGCCGCAAGGAAATTCTTCATTTTTCATTCTTCATTTTATAATACAGTACTCCTACCGCATCTGCCAGCAGCCAACCGATGGGAATAGACCACCAGATGCCCGTTACCCCGATGGAAGGAATGGCGGCGAGTATATAGGAAAGCACGACGCGGGTACCTAACGAAATCACCGTAAGCACGACCGACATCCCCGGTTTGCGGATAGCGCGATAATAGCCGTAAAGCAGGAAAAGGATGCCGATGCCATAGTAGAACGCACCCTCTATACGCAGATATTCCACTCCGGTAGCAAGGATTTCCGTCTCGCTCGGATGAACGAAAATCAGCATCAGCGGTTCTGCAAAGACGAATACAACTACGGAGACGATAAGCGAAAAGATAACCGTAGTGAGAAACGCACTGCGAACACCCCGGCGAATACGTTCGTAACGTTTCGCCCCGAAATTCTGCGCAATGAAAGTGGAGAAAGCATTTCCGAACTCCTGTACGGGCATATATGCGAAGGAGTCTATCTTTACGGCGGCAGCAAAGGCCGCCATAACGGCTGTACCGAAACTGTTGACCAGCCCTTGTATCATCAGGATACCGAAATTCATGACCGATTGCTGTACACAGGTCAGTGTGGAGAAAGAGACTATCTCTTTCAGACTGCAACGGTCGAAGTGCATGTCTTCGCGATGCAGCCGCAGCTCCGGACGTTTCTTGCAGGTATAGAGCAGTATTCCCGCCGCAGCCGCTCCCTGCGCTATGACTGTGGCTATCGCAGCTCCCTCGATGCCCCAACCCAATTGCAGGATAAAGAACAGGTCGAGCACGATATTCAGTACGACAGAGACGGCCAGAAACCAGAGAGGAGTTACCGAATCTCCCACCGCACGCAGCAGCGCCGCATAGAAATTATAGATGAATGTGAAAACAATGCCGCAAAAGATTATCCACAAGTAGCTGCGCATCATGCCGTAGATGTCCTGCGGTACTTGCAGCAGGCGGAGAATAGGGTCTAACCATACAAATGCGGCCACATTCAGCAAAAATGTAACCGCTCCTATCAGCACGAATGAAACAAAAATGCTGCGACGCAAAGCAGAACTGTTTCCCGCGCCGTAGTGCAATGAAAATACCGTACCGCTGCCGATGGACAAACCGAGAAGAACGGAGATAAGGAAAACCATCAGCGTATACGCCGAACCTACCGCCGCCAGGGCGTCCGCACCGATACACTGTCCTACAATAAGGGTATCGGCTATATTATAACACTGTTGCAGCAACGAACCTGCCATCATAGGCAAGGTAAAACGCAACAGCGTACTCGTTATGCCGCCTTGGGTAAGGTCTCCGTTCCGTAACATTCGCTACCGTATTTCGATATTTTCGTATTCCGTTTCGTATTTTGCCGCAAAGATACGAAACATAGCGGTGTAACCTACCCGATAAAGGGATAAAATAAAAAGCAGAGGGTTATCCTCTGCTTTCCATGCTGTGCTTGTCCGGGTTCAATATCTTAACCATTTGACGAACATCTTTCTTATCCGCTTTTCCATACAGCCCGATTTGCTGTCCGGGTAACGTTTCTTTCTCGTTTTCATTTACCGGCTGTTCCGGGGAGATGGATGCGTTCAAGGTATCACACTCCTTTTTCTTCTTTTCCTGATTCATACTTATTGTTAAAGTTTAAGTTATAAGTAATGTAACGTGTGAAGAAGAAGGATTGTTCACGCTCTCTCAGGCAATACCCAATAGTTTCACTTCAAATATCAGTGTGGAGAAAGCCGGAATAGGTCCGCTGGTACGTGTGCCGTATCCCACGGTATAAGGAATGTAGACCATCCAGTGGTCACCCACGCGCATCCGTTGCAAAGCTATCTGCCAACCGTCAATTACTTCGTTCAGCCGAAAAGCTTCCGGGCAGTTACGCTTCCAGGAGTTGTCAAACTCTCTGCCGCTGATGAGCGTTCCCTTATAATGTACCGACACAATGCTGTTTAAGCGGGGAGTGGCGCCACTGCCCTGCCCGTTTTCCAGCACACGGTAAAGCACACCGCCGCCCAACTCTTTTACGCCCTCTTCGGTACGCAGGCTTTGCAGAAACTGTTCGTTCTTCAGCTTGTATTCTTCTTTTTTGCTCATATCGATTCAGTATTATAATAACTTATGTACAGCTCTTTTACAATGTGATATCTCTTTGGAGGTCAAATCCGGATGCTTTCTGGTGCCACCCTTCTCTATGGCTTTCACAACTTTGAAGCCGCTCCACTTTAATATTTCCTTGAGGGCTTTCACTACCCCGCGTGTCTGGTTATAAAGAATATTAAAAGGATAAGGAGTTGTGCAGGTACTTACAATAATTACTTTCTTTCCTTTATGAAGCGCAAGAGGCATACCCAATGAATTCTCTCCCATCATGCCGTACACCATACGATCGAACAACACTTTTAATTCTCCGGGCATATTTCCCCAATAACACGGAGCGCCTATTATCAGCGCATCAGCATCCCTGATACTTTGCAATACCCGCTGCGCGTCATCTTCCGGCAAGCAGCACCGTAACGAACTGCGGCATTTCATACAGCCGATACAAGGACGCACTTTCAGCTCCGGCACTCTGACATAGACCGCTTCGGCATTACAACATTCTATTTCCTGTTTCATCGTTTCCAGCATCTTCGAGATGTTGCCATTTTTGCGAGGACTGCTGTTGAGTATTAATATCTTCATAAATATAATCCGGCCTTTTCGGCAAAGGTCAGCATTTTCTATATAACAGGAAAGAAAACGGCCAATAAAATAACGGAGCATCGCGTAATGCAATGCTCCGTTTCCTATTCATTCTTCAAGATTATATCTGATTAGTCTAGTTTGTGAATTACCAGTCCCGAACGTAGCTTCGGTTCAAACCAAGTAGTCTTGGGCGGCATGATATTACCGGTATCGGCGATATCCATCAATTGTTTCATGGATACGGGATAAAGAGCCAAAGCTACTTTCATTTCGCCGCTATCCACCCGTTTCTTCAATTCGCCCAGACCACGGATACCGCCTACGAAGTCAATACGCTTGTCGGAACGGAGGTCTTTGATACCGAGGATTTCATCCAGTATCAGATTGGATGAAATGGTAACATCCAGCACACCGATAGGATCGTTATCGTTGTAAGTACCCGGCTTGGCAGTAAGACTATACCACTTGCCTTCCAGATAAAGGGAGAAATTATGCAAGCCTGTCGGTTTGTAAATTTCCGTTCCTTTCTCTTCCACCGTGAAATTCTTACCTACGGCAGCCAGGAATTGTTCGGGCGTCATACCGTTCAAATCTTTCACCACACGATTATAGTCGATGATAGTCAACTGATTGGCGGGGAAACAAACCGCCATGAAGTAGTTGTACTCCTCGTCTCCGCGATGATTGGGATTTTGCTTGGCTTTCTCCGCGCCAACCAGAGCAGCGGCCGCGCTACGGTGATGTCCGTCTGCGATATAGAGCGCGGGCATCTTGGCGAACTCTTTGGTTATGACATCGATATCTTCCTGTTTGTCGATAATCCAGAATGTATGACCGAAGCCGTCACCCGGAGCAATAAAATCATAAACAGGTTTCTGAGCCGTGTAACGGGCAATGACAGCATCCAGCGTGGCATTATCGGGATAGGCGAAGAATACAGGTTCGATGTTGGCATTATTCACACGCACATGTTTCATGCGATCTTCTTCCTTATCGCGACGGGTAAGCTCATGCTTCTTAATGACGCCATTCATATAATCGGGCACGTATGCGCCCACCACCAAACCATATTGCGTCTTGCCGTTCATGGTCTGGGCATATACGTAGTAATTTTCCTTATCGTCCTGTACCAGCCAGCCTTTGTCCTGAAACATTCGGAAGTTGTCGGCGGCTTTCCAGTAAACACGTTCATCATGCTCATCCGTGCCCTCAGGAAAATCTATCTCGGGCTTAATGATATGATACAAGGATTTTTCGTTTCCTGCCGCTTCTTCACGGGCTTCGGCGGAGTTCAGTACATCGTAAGGACGGGATGCAACTTGCTCTACCAAGTCTTGGGGCGGGCGAACGCCTTTAAAAGGTTTAATTGTAGCCATGGCTATCAGATTATTAATCTATTTACTTATTTACACGAAACTTCTCGCAACCGTCTTTCAGGAATCCTACAATCTGCTTGGCAGCGGCAATACCGGCATTGATATTGGCTTCGGCAGTCTGCGCACCCATCTTTTTCGGTGTGGAGAAATAACGGCCGGCAAACTTGGCGGCAAATGTCTCGTTGGCTGCGGGCATGATGTCAGTCATGTACTTCAGGTCGGCGCGTTCTTCCATAAGCTGAATCAGTTCGGCTTCGTTGATAACTTCCTTGCGGGCGGTATTCACCAACAAACCGCCTTTCGGCATCTTGTTCACCAAAGCATAGTTGATGGAATTCTTGGTTTCCGCCGTTGCGGGAATGTGCAGGGAAACGACATCACAAGTAGAGTAAAGTTCCTCGGCAGAGGCCACAGCCTTTACACCGTCTTTCTCAATAACTTCTTTCGGGCAGAAAGCGTCGAATGCGTAAATCTCCATACCGACACCTTTGGCGATACGGGCTACATTACGACCGACATTACCGTAAGCATGGATACCCAGCTTCTTACCCATCAGTTCCGTACCGGAAGTACCGTTGTACATATTGCGGACAGCCATTACCATAAGTCCGAAAGCCAGTTCGGCTACGGCGTTGGAGTTCTGTCCCGGAGTGTTCATGACACATACGTTGTGGGCGGTGGCGGCAGCCAAGTCTACATTGTCATAGCCCGCACCGGCGCGTACCACGATTTTCAGTTCTTTGGCGGCATCCAAAACCTCGGCATCAATGATGTCGCTGCGGATAATAATAGCGTTGGCGTCTTTCACAGCATCCAGCAGTTTTGCTTTATCGCCATATTTTTCCAGCAAAGCAAGTTCATAACCTGCCGCTTCAATCTCTTTGCGAATACCGTCTACCGCAACTTTTGCAAACGGTTTGTCTGTTGCAACTAATACTTTCATGATTTAATGGTATTAAAAAAAGATTCACCACAAAGTCGCACAGAGTTTCACAGAGTTCTCCTTTTATCCAATCTCTGCGGGACTCTGCGCCCTCTGTGGTGAACGAATATTGTTAATGAAGTTTCTCAAATTCCTGCATGCATTCTATCAAAGCCTGTACGCTTTCTTTCGGCATGGCGTTGTAGCAAGATGCACGGAAGCCACCTACGGAACGGTGTCCCTTGATACCTACCATACCCTTTTCAGTAGCGAATTTCAGGAAGTCGGCTTCGAGTTCTTTGTATTCGGGAGCCATTACGAAGCAGATATTCATGCGAGAACGGTCTTCCTTGGCGGCGGTACCCACGAACATCTTGTTGCGGTCTATCTCGGCGTACAGCATATCAGCCTTCTCGATGGCACGACGTTCCATTTCTTTCACACCGCCCTGAGCCTTTATCCAGCGCAAAGTCTGCAATGCCGCATAAATAGGAACAACCGGAGGAGTATTGAACATTGAACCGCCGTCGATGTGAGTCTGATAGTTCAGCATGGTCGGGATGTAACGGGACACCTTACCTACCGCATCATTCTTCACGATAACGAATGTCACGCCCGAAGGAGCCAGATTCTTCTGTGCGCCACCGTAAATACAGATATATTTAGACACGTCGATAGGACGGGAGAAAATATCGGATGACATATCGGCAACCATAGGAACATTTACATCCAGGTCTTCTTTCAATTCCGTACCATAGATAGTATTGTTGGTAGTGATATGGAAATAATCCGCATCGGCCGGTACCGTGTAATCTTTCGGAATATAAGTATAAGTGGCTTCAGCAGAAGAGGCAACTTCTACAACCTCGCCAAAACCTTTGGCCTCTTTCATAGCTTTCTTGGCCCACACACCCGTATTGAGGTAAGCGGCTTTCTTTTCGAGGAAGTTGAAAGGTACCATGCAGAATTCCAGACTTGCACCACCACCCAGGAACAGTACCGAATAGCCTTCGGGAATATTAAGTAGTTCTTTGAACAGTGCTACGGCTTCGTCCACTACGGGCTGGAAGTCTTTAGCACGGTGGCTAATCTCCATAAGAGAGAGACCGGATCCATTGAAATCTAAAATAGCCTTCGCTGTATCCTCTATCACCTCACGCGGAAGAATGGAAGGTCCTGCATTGAAATTATGCTTTTTCATTTGAAGTTTGTTTATTTTGTGTCTTACGACATGGCGAAATTACGGAATTATTTCTGTATTGCAAATCTTTCCTTATAAAAATCCTTCTTTAAAGCACATTTACCTTACTTTTTATTGGTATATACAAGAAATATACACCAATCTGTTATGTATACTTACCAAAAAAGCTATTAAAAGGTAAACTGAAAGATAGAAACGGAAATAACTTTCTACTAAGAATTAAAACCGAAAAGAAAGTGCATAATTATTAGAAACAAACTATTCTCCTATGCTTAATAACATCACCGGACATGCTTCATAACATGAAGTTACCGGGCTTCTTCTATCAGCGTTTTCATGCCTTTTATCTTTTCTCCGCGCAACAGCGTGAGCAGTTGCTTCACCTTGCCGCGACGAACCGCCACAAAAGCGTAGTGCTCCTTTACGTCTACCTGTCCCACATCCTCGCGCACCAGCCCGCCTTTCTTATATAGAAAGCCCACGATATCCACCTTGTTCAGTTTGTCTTTCTTGCCTTTACCTATATATAAGGTAGTCCAGCGGGGTTTGGCCGGTTTCGGCGTCTGCTCCTGCAACCCGAATACGGGGATATCTTCCGGGATATAATCGGGAAGGCGTTCTTCCGCATGGAGAAGAATGAAAGACGAGCCGCACGCTTCCCAACGTGCCGTACGTCCGTTACGATGCGTAAAGGCTTCTTCGTTGACGGGTATGTGGTAGTGCACGACATTGTCGATACCCGGAATGTCCAATCCGCGTGCAGCAAGGTCGGTAGATACCAGAACGGGGCAACTGCCGTTACGGAACTTGTAAAGCGCCCGTTCCCGGTCGTCCTGTTCCATACCGCCATGAAAAGCGTCGCAAGGGAATTTCTTCGATTTCAGGTAGGAAACCACACGTTCCACGCTTTCGCGGTAGTTTACGAACACCAGTGTAGAATGGTCGCCAAGCGTACAAAGCAGGCGGTACAGCGTTTCCAGTTTATCTTTCTCGGGTGAGATTACTTTCTGTAAATTCAGACGTTCGGAAACGGCTTCTTCCGGAAGGAAGTTCAACTTAATGACCCGTGACGATGATGCAGCGTTACCGGATGCTTCACCCCCTACTCCCGCAAATTGCGGAATTTCCTCGGCATCCGTAGCCGAAAGCAGCACGCGCTTCTTCAAGGCGGGCAACTGCCCGATAACCTCTGCCATTTCGTCATGGAAACCGAATTCAAGGCATTTATCGAACTCGTCTATTACCAGCGCAGTGACGAAACGGGTATCAAAGTTTCGCTTTCGCAAGTGGTCGTTCATACGACCGGGCGTACCGATGATAACGGCAGGATTAACGCCTCTCATCGTGCGGTGCTCTTCCATTGCCGGACGTCCGCCGTAGCAACTCATTGCCTTAAAGGGCGTACCCATCGACTTAAAAACTGTTTCTATCTGCAAGGCAAGTTCGCGCGAAGGGACAAGCACCACCGCCTGAACGCCTTGTATTCCCGCTTTGAGCGACTGTACCAGCGGCAGCAAGAATGCCAGTGTCTTACCAGAACCCGTGGGCGACAGCAGGACGAGGTCTTTGTCCGATTGATAGGCATCCTGCGCAGCCTCTTGCATCGGAGTGAGCTGTTCTATCCGTAAGTTACGAAGTATATCAGATTGTTCCATAAAATTCTTTTATTTAGTGGAGCAAAGATACGAAAAGATTAGCGGAAAACGCACTATCTGTTTAAGGTAAACGCATTATCTGTTACACCCAAACAGATAATGCGTTTACCTTAAACAGACAGTATGTTTTTGTCAAGATGATAATATCTTTTTCTATGATGATAATTCCGTTTGATATGCTTGATAATATCGTTTGATGCGCTTGATAATTCCATTTGATATACATCAAATATCAGAAGGAATGGTTTCCGCTAAAGTTCCTCTACCACCCAGCGTTCAATATTACGCGTAACATTGCTGAAGTTCACTCCTATCTTAAACACTTTACGACTATCCGCAGCAAAAGGCAACGCATACCGTTTATCATTGATTTGCCGCAAAGCCTCTTCCGCCGTGCCATTCAGTTTGAATTCCATTACATAAATATACTTGTCGGTTTGCAGCACCAAATCTATTCTGCCCTGCGAAGTGTGATATTCCGCTTTCACATAAAAACCTACCAGCTTAAAGACGATGAAAAGCACATTCTGATAATGCAGCTCCAAATCCTTCACCAGCTCGTAAGGCGTATCTGCAAAGAAACTTTGCAGGCGGCGGAAGAAAGCGTCGGGCTCACCCGCACGTATCTCCTGCACAAATCTTTGTATCTCAAACGGTGCTTCAATCTTATTGAAGCGTGTATAATAAGGAATAAGGAACTTGATAAATCCCTCTTCCACCTCACGGTTCGGAAAACCGAGACGGTAAATGCCAAACTCTTCATCATACCCTTTTATCGTGAGATAACCACTCTGGAAAATTACAGGCAACGGCTCTTCATCCCCATAGATACTGTTCAGCACATCGGCATACGTTTCGGCGTGCGCCATGTGTTCCAGGTCATAGTGATAGCGTTTCAACAGTTCTATCAAGTAAGTAGGCGTACCCGTCTCGAACCAGTAACTGCCGAACTTTTTATATTTAAAAGTATTCAGCAGACTGAAAGGATTATAGACCCCTTCAGTGTTCTCTACAAAATGATAACCGTCATATCTCCGCTTCAACTCGGCGCAGGCTTCCTCGTAGGTCATTTTCTGCGCATCCGCCAATTCGTGAAGTTCTTCTTCAAGATTATCGTGGATTTCCTGCTCGGTCACTCCGCAAAGTCTGACATACATTTCCTGCATGGAAATATCATCCAGATTATTCAAGTCACTGAATACGCTGACCTTGCCAAACTTGGTGACCCCGGTAAGGAAAGCCAATTTGATACAACCGTCCATGGTTTTCAGTACGCCGTAGAAAGGTTTCAGCGTATTTCGGTATTCCTTTTGCAGTTCCTCGTTGCCGATGGCCTGGAGCATCGGTTTGTCGTATTCGTCCACAAGAATGACTGCACGCTGACCTGTCTGTTGGCAAGCACGCTTAATGATTCCGGCAAAACGCAAAGAAAAAGTTACTTCAGACGGACGAGTACCATATTGTGATTCCCATTGTTCCAAATGGTCGTTCAATATTTTGTCCAAGCTATCAGGAGTATCATATTTACCAATATTTAAATCCAAATGAAATATCGGATACTGTATCCAGTCTTTCTCCAGTTTCTCGATGGCCAATCCTTTGAACAATTCCTTTTTCCCCTGAAAGTAGGCCTCTAAGGTGGAAATCAGAAGACTTTTACCGAAGCGACGCGGACGGCTGAGGAAATAGTAGCTGCCTGTCTTAGCCAACTGATAAACCCAGGCGGTTTTATCGATGTAGAAATATCCATCTTTGCGGATTTTCTCAAAGTTCTGTATTCCGATAGGATATATTTTATTGCTCATACCGTCCACTGTTTTTAGATTACGATAAAGCAAAGATAGTCATTTCTTCCGAAGTGCCCCGCTACTTGGTTATAAAAAAACTCCGGCAAGAGCCGCAGCCCTGCCGGAGTTTCTTCAATATTTTACCTGTATGTGTCTTAACAACGTATCGTCTTATCCGCCGAAGTTATCGAACATCAAGTTCTGAGCCGGAACGCCGAGGTCGTCGAGCATCTTCTCAACGGCTTTGGACATCGGGCCGGGACCGCACATGTAGTATTCGATATCTTCGGGAGCTTCGTGGTCTTTCAAGTAAGTCTCGTAGATTACGTTGTGTACGAAGCCCGGAGTGTACTTCACGCCCGCTGCATCGGCTGCCGGGTCGGGACGGTCCAGTGCAAGGTGGAACTTGAAGTTGGGGAAATCCTTTTCTATCTGCAGGAAGTCTTCCAGGTAGAACACCTCGTTCAGCGCACGTGCACCGTAGAAATAGTTCATCACGCGGTCCGTGGTATGCAATGTCTTCGTGAGGTGCATAATCTGCGCACGCAACGGAGCCATACCGGCACCACCGCCAATCCACATCATTTCCTTCTTGGAATCGAAAATCGGGTGGAAGTCTCCGTAAGGACCGCTCATGATTACCTTGTCACCCGGTTTCAAGGTGAAGATATAAGATGAAGCGATACCCGGCATTACATCCATAAAGCCCGGACCCTGGTCTTTCGGCTTGAACGGCGGAGTAGCGATACGTACCGTCAGCATGATGCGGTCGCCCTCTGCGGGGTAGTTCGCCATGGAGTAGGCACGGATGGTCTCTTCGTCGTTACGGCACTTCAAGCCCAGCAGACCGAATTTCTCCCATGCAGGCAGATACTCTTCACCGATAAGAGACTTGTCGATGTCCTTGTCATAATCCATAGAGAATTTAGGAATCTTAATCTGCGCATAAGAACCGGGGATGAAGTCCATGTGTTCGCCCTTAGGCAACGCAACGATAAACTCCTTGATGAACGTAGCCACGTTCTTGTTGGAGATAACCTCGCACTCCCACTCTTTTACGCCGAGTACGGACTCGTCGATTTTAATTCCCATGTCGCCTTTCACCTTTACCTGGCAACCCAGACGCCAGTGGTCCTGGACTTGCTTACGGCTGAAGTGAGGTATTTCGGAAGGCAGAATCTCACCTCCGCCTTCTACAACCTGGCATTTGCACTGTCCGCATGAACCCTTACCACCGCAAGCAGAGGAAAGGAACACGCCGTTTACAGACAGCGTATTCAGCAACGTCGAACCGGAAGCCACTTCCAGCTCCTTGTCGCCGTTGATAGTCAGTTTTACATTACCTGACGGCAGCAAGAATTGCTTGGCTACCAACAGAATAACCACAAGCAACAGAATAACCACAAGGAATACTCCAATGCTCGCTAATATTAAATTCATATCCATTGTCTTATTCCTTTCTTTTAGATGTTCAAACCAGAGAAACACATGAATGCCATTGCCATCAAACCTACTGTGATGAAAGTGATGCCCAAGCCTTTCAGCGGAGCAGGCACGTCAGAGTAGGCCATTTTCTCGCGGATGGCGGCCAGACCGACAATAGCCAGCAACCAGCCGATACCCGAACCCAATGCGTAAGAGATGGAATCCCAAACGTCACCGATGTATTTCGGATCGCTCTCGCCCACGTTGATACGTTGCTGCATGAAGAGCGACGCACCCATAATGGCGCAGTTTACGGCAATCAGCGGCAGGAAGATACCCAGTGAAGCATACAGCGAGGGGCTGAAACGCTCCACGACCATTTCCACCAACTGAACGATACCGGCGATAACGGCAATGAAAAGAATAAAACTCAGGAAGCTGAGGTCAACGCCTTCAACGATTGCATTGGCAGCCAGCACCTTAGTT
Source organism: Bacteroides sp. 44_46 (assembly GCF_001915465.1). Taxonomy (NCBI): domain Bacteria; kingdom Pseudomonadati; phylum Bacteroidota; class Bacteroidia; order Bacteroidales; family Bacteroidaceae; genus Bacteroides; species Bacteroides sp. 44_46. The sequence goes on from NZ_MNQO01000020.1 coordinate 85,076, forward strand.
TGCAACAAATAGTTGACCGGAAGCGTCACCACCAACACAAAGGTTACGGCGATACCCAGTCCTACGGCAGTCTTTACATTCTTTGATACGGCCAGATAAGAGCACATACCGAGGAAGAACGCAAATATCATATTGTCCACAAAAATGGAGCGGACGAATAAACTTAATAAATGTTCCATAATTCCTTTAATTAAGAACTAAGAATTAAGAATCAAGAATCTACATAACAGCGCCACAGCACCGCCCCGTTCTTCACTCTTCATTCATCATTCTTCATTTATATTACTTTTCCTGCAATTCTTTATGACGTGCACGTTGATACCAGATGATGCAGGCGCAGAGAATCAGCGCCATAGGCGGCATCAGCATCAAGCCGTTGTTCACATAACCTATCTTCTGCAAAGGCTCGTAGTTAAGGATGTTGAACCCGAGCAACGTACCCGAACCCAGCAACTCGCGGAAGAAAGCCACGATAACCAGAATCTTGGCATATCCCAAACCGTTGCCCACACCGTCGAGGAAGGACTCCCACGGACCGTTCTGCATGGCAAACGCTTCCAAACGTCCCATGAGGATACAGTTTGTGATAATCAGACCTACGTATACGGAAAGCTGTACGCTTACATCGTAGGCAAAAGCCTTTAGAATCTCACTTACAATAGTTACCAACGCCGCAACTACTACCAACTGAACGATGATACGGATGCGGTTGGGAATAGTCTTGCGCAGCAATGAAATCACTACGTTGGAGAATGCCGTAATCACCGTTACGGAAAGTCCCATCACGATAGCCGGTTCCAGCTTGGCGGTAACGGCCAAGGCAGAGCAGATACCCAGCACCTGTACGGTAACGGGGTTGTTCAGTCCGAGCGGAGTAGAGAATACTTCTTTATTCTTTTTTGAAAACAATGCTCCCATATTCTTATTTCTCCTCATTATTATTAGTTAAAAAGTTCTTGTAGCTGTTCAGACAGGTTTTCAGCATGGCATCCACACCTACGGAGGTGATAGTACCGCCTGAGATACCGTCCACCTGATAGTCAGGTTTCTCTACTTTTCCGTTCTTCACAACGCCGAGGGCGATTTCGCCGTTCTCCAGTGTCTTCTTGCCGTTGAACTCTGCCTGGAACTGAGCGGTCGCGATTTCAGCACCCAGACCCGGAGTTTCGCTGGCATGAGAGAAGTAAACGCCGTAAACGGTGTCCTTGTCGCTGTTCAGAGCGACATAGCCCCAGATAGCGCCCCAAAGACCTGCGCCGTAAACAGGGAATACATATTTGGTCTCTCCGTCCACTTCAGCAACGAATACGTGCAGACGGTGGTTTTCCTTGGCTTCCTTTTCGTAAGCGGTGGCAAATGCGTCGGTGTTCTCGGTCAGCGTACCGTCCTCGTTCATCAGCATATCGCCTTTGATGTACTTATTATATTCTGCGTCGGCATCCTTCACATCCTTGATGTTGAGGGCGGCAAGAATCTGCTTCTTCGTGTCCAGCTCTACGTTCTTGTTCTGGGTGGCACGCAGAGAAGAGCTTACGAATGCCAGCAGGAATGCAACGATAACAACCATTACCGAAGCATAAATGATAGTATAACTATTACTATTGGTATTCATTTCTTTTTCCGGTATTTTAATTGTTAGACTTAGCGGTTGCACGTTTCTCGCGACGGCTGATATTGCCCTGTACCACACAGTAGTCAATCAGCGGAGCGAAGATATTCATCAGCAGGATGGCAAGCATCATGCCTTCGGGATAACCGGGGTTCAGCACACGGATAATGATAGCCATCGCACCGATGAGGAATCCGAAGATATACTTACCTGTTTCCGTACGGGCCGAAGTTACGGGGTCGGTAGCCATAAACACGGCGCCGAAGCAGAAACCGCCCAATACGAGGTGTTCGTACCACGGCATCTGAGCCATTGCGGTGTCCGGACCGATAGTGTTGAACACCCATCCCATGAATGCACCGCCCACAAATACGGAGAACATGGTTTTCCAGCTTGCGATGCCTGTCCACAACAGCAGGATAGCGCCGAGGGCGATGGCAATAACGCTGGTTTCGCCGATAGAGCCCGGAATGAGGCCGGTCACCATGTCCCACGAGAACTCCGGATAAGCCCCCGCAGTAGCGGCAGCTCCCAGCGGAGTGGCAACGGTGAGTCCGTCTACCGTCTGTCCCAAACCGAAGATACTGTCACCCGATACCCAAACGGCATCACCGGACATCTTCGTAGGATAGGCGAAGAACAGGAAGGCGCGTGTAATCAGAGCGACGTTGAACACGTTCATACCCGTACCGCCGAATACTTCCTTGGCGAAGATTACAGAGAACGCGGTGGCTACCGCCAGAATCCACAGCGGACAGTCTACCGGCACAATCATCGGAATCAAGATACCCGAAACCAGGAAACCTTCCTGAATTTCTTCCTTCTTCCACTGAGCCACAACGAACTCAATGCCCAGACCCACTACATAAGACACAATGATTTTAGGCAATACTGCCAGGAAACCGTAAGCGAACATTTCAATAAAGCTGCCGGTAGCGCCGGTAGCGTGGAAATGCTGGTAACCTACGTTATACATACCGAACAACAGCGCCGGTATCAACGCAATAACCACCATCGACATGATGCGTTTGCTGTCAATGGAGTCGTGAATATGCGTTCCCGATTTCGCAGTGGCGTTGGGCACGAACAAGAATGTCTCGAAGCCGTCGAACACCGAACGAAATGCGTGGAATTTGCCGCCCTCTTCAAAGTTCGGCTTTATCTTGTCGAGATAATTTCTTAACGCTTTCATTTATTAAATTGATAATTGAGAATTGAAAATTGAGAAATAGGCTGCGCCGTATACACTTGGCAGGTTATATCGCAATGTTTCAACTATCATTTTTTATTCTTAATTTTTAATTCTTAATTCAATTACGCCATTTCGGCACGAAGCATGTCAAGTCCGGCACGAACGATACGTTGAACCTCTACTTTGGAAGAGCATACGAATTCGCAGAGCGCGAAGTCTTCGGGAGCTACTTCGTAGATGCCCAGAGCTTCCATGCGGTCGATGTCTCCTGCAATGATGGCCTTCAACAGATATTCGGGGAAGATGTCCATGGGGAACACGCGGTCGTATTCGCCCGACATAATCATATGGCGTTCACCACCCTTGATACGGGCGTCAATTACATATTCTTTCTTGCCCATCAACCAGCTGAAATAAGAGCGGTTGACACTGAACTGATTGAAACGCGGCATAATCCAACCCAGCATTTCGTGGATTTCATCTCCTTCGGGAATTACGGTCAACTGGCTGTCGAAAGCGCCGAGGAAGCCGTTGGGAGAAACCTTCTTGCCCGTCAGCACATTACCGCTGATGTAGCGCAGGTCTTTATCGGTGGTTACGTTGCCCTTGAAGACGTTGGTTAGCAATGCTCCCACCTGCAGCTTGCAGTAAGCGGGTTTCAGCACTTCACTGCCTGTTACGGCTACGGTGCGGGTAAGGTCTACGCGACCGGTGTTCATCAAACGGCCGATAAAGAGTACGGCTTCCGCTCCGATAGTCCATACCGTCTCACCCTTCACTACGGGCGAGATGTGGTTGATTTGCACACCTACGTTACCTGCCGGATTGGGTCCGTCGAATGCGGTAACGGTAACGTTCTTTGCCTGCACGAGCGCGGCGGCTTTTTGTTTTACACTGATGTTCAGATACGTCTTTGCCATTCGGGACAAAGCGTCAAGTCCTTTCTGGAAGTTTGCTTCTTCGCCTTTCAAAACGAATTCGAAGTCGGGAGCCAGCGGATTGCTGTCGAAAGCTGAAATGAAGATAGCTTTCGGAGCTACCGTCGGGTCGGCGATTACATCGTACGGACGTTGGCGGATGAAAGCGAACATACCGGCTTGCAGTAATGCGTCCTTTACTTCCTGTGCGCTCATCTTGGACGGATCCATCTTGCCGAATTCCTCGTAGTCCTGCTCGGCGGCAGCCTCTACCACGATGTTCAGCACCTTACGACGTGCACCGCGTTCCACGCTCGTCACTACGCCGCTTACGGGCGAAACAAATTTCAATTCAGGATGATTCTTGTCGATAAACAAGGGTCCCCCGGCCATTACATACTCCTGCTCTTTCACCACCACTTTCGGAGTGATACCTGTAAAATCATCGGGAACCAACGAGTAGAATCCCGGCTCTTTCACAGACATGAACTCTTCGGCAGCTTTACCTTTCAGGTTAATGTCAAGGCCTTTGCGTAACTTAATTACATTTGCCATGCGTTTATATAAAATAATGGTTTCATTAATTTGCCCGCAAAAGTAGCAAAAAAGAATGTGAATAAAGAGCAAAAAAGAAAGGAATTACGGAGAAATTTCCGTAATTCCTTTCGTTAACGAACACGAGAATAGTGATGAGCGGTTAGTGATGAGTGATTAGTGGGCTGCGCTATAACTCCGCAGGGTACCCATCCCCCATTACTACCCCCTAATCACTCATCACTAATCGCTAATCACTAATCACTAACCACTAATCACTAACCCCTATTTCTTTCTCTTCGGCGAACATAGGGTCCCATGCAGGCAGGCGGACGGGTTTCTGTTTGAAGAGCTCCATTATCTTGGCGGGGACGTATTTGGTTTCTACGACCAGACGGAACATATATTCGTCGAACCAGTCGTCCGTCATGATGAGATGGCCTTTGTAGCCGCTGTCAGCGCCCCAACTGTTTTCAACCATCCACTTGACGGGTTTTCCGTTTTTGTCCAAGTCTACCGCCATGAGCGTCATGGCATGGGAAGAGCCGCTGGAGAAGGTTTGGATGCGTTGTTTCTTATTCATTCCGAAGGTAGTGCCCATGAGCGACTCGTAGTCATAGTTTTTCACATCGAGCAAGCCACGTTCCGAATTCAGGAACTTACCGACATCGCAGGAGAAATACATCATGGTACTGTCTTTCAGCGAGGCGACAGCCATTTGCTTGATGTCCTCTACGGGCAGGTTGACGTAAGTCCAGTTCCTGCCGTCGTAGCGGTGGCGGTCGTAGTCTATTTCATAACATTTGTAATACTCCCGGCTGGGGTCGTTCATCAGCATTACGTAGTCGGTGAGCAATTGTTTGTCACCGTATTTCTCAAGGAAAGACATCGGGGTGTGATGTTCCGTTTCTACCGGGTTGCCTTTGGCATCGGTACGCACGTAGTCGAATTCCGTAGGCGGAACACCCAAGTTCAGCACCAGCATACGGTAGACGGTACCGAGCATGGCGGTTTTCTCTTTCTCCAGGGCGGCAGGCGTAGCGCCTTTGGCGGCAAGGTCACGGAGTTGAAGGGCATATTCCTTCAGTTTTAAAGAGATGAGAGCGGCCATACGGGCGGTATTCTCGCTGCTGTTTGTTTCCGGCATGGCGCTCTTGGGCACAAGGCCATACTTGGAAACGATGTCCGCCACTCCGGTGAATGTACCGCCGTCGCTCAACGGATGTTTCAGAAGCCATTCCACGGTCGGGTCTTCCAACGGACTTTTGGCGGTGTCAATGATGCCTTGCAGAAACAGATTGGACTTCTCCAACTGGTCCCAGAAGAAAGGATATATCTCCGAGAACTCAAACGACTGAAAGCCATAGCGTGCAAGAGTCTTGGCACGCATTACGTTCAGCCCTGTAAAGAGCCAGCAACGGCCGGAAGACTTTTGATCGGTAATGCCTTTGGAGTCCACCTTGATGGAGAAATGGGTGTCCATGTCCTGCATATTCTCCTGGTTGAGCGCCAGTTTGCGGATGTCATTATTGCCAATGGCATTACGCAGCGCCTTATCGGAAGGCGTGCCTCGATAACTCTGTTGAATCCGGCCGAGCATGGCGGGGCTTATCCCGCCCTTGCCGTCCTGCGCCTGCACCGACAGCAGCGCGGCGCTGAAAACAATTACGGATAAAATACGTTTGTTCATTTCAGATATATGTTTGTTTATTTCAAATAGTTGTCATGCAGGTTATCCGATAATGAAGACAGGCCGAAAAAACTGCCTCACCATGGAATGGAAAGCAAATGTAATGTCTTTTTTGATAATTTTAGTGCCCTCTTTAGATTTATTATCTATTCCGCTCAAAACCAATTCAAATAAAATAGTTTTCTTTGCAGCCACATTCGTACGATATGAAAAGATACATACTGGGTATATTTACTCTGATATTGATACTGACGACTGTTTCAGCACAAGAGCAGACCGTTACAGCTACCAACGACACTACTCCCGCACTGACCAAAAAGGAATTGCGCAAACAAAGGGTGGCTCGCAGAAATTTCCATTATAACATATTAGGCGGTCCCAGCTATACGCCCGATTTCGGCGCGCTGGTAGGCGGAAGCGCGCTGATGACTTTCCGCATGAACCCCAGCGATACCACACAGTTGCGTTCGGTGCTGCCCATGTCCATAGCCTATATGTTTAAAGGCGGCGTCAATCTGATGGTAAAGCCGCAGCTTTTCTTTAAAGGCGACCGTTTCCGTATCTTCGGAAAGTTCGTCTACAAGAATACGGAAGACAACTTCTACGGCATCGGTTACAGTACCAACAAGAATTATGTCCGCAGCGACAGTACCAGCAAATACCGTTACAGCGGCATACAAATCAACCCGTGGTTCCTATTCCGTCTGGGAGAAAGCAACGTCTTCGCCGGTCCGCAGGTAGACATCAACTACGACAAGATAACCGACCCCGCCAAACATCTCATCGAAGAGCCCGACTACATGGCAGCCGGCGGTACAGCCAACGGTTACAAGAACTTCAACTCCGGCCTCGGCTTCCTCTTGACCTACGACAGCCGCGATATCCCCGCCAATGCCTACAAGGGCGTGTATCTGGACTTCCGGGGCATGATGTACAGCAAGGCGTTCGGCAGCGACAACAATTTCTACCGTCTGGAACTGGACTACCGCCAATACAAGTCCGTAGGCCACCGCAAGGTATTCGCCTGGACCGCGCAAAGCAAGAACGTATTCGGCAACGTCCCCCTCACCCAGTATTCGCTGACCGGTACCCCTTTCGACCTGCGCGGCTACTACATGGGACAATATCGTGACAAATCCTCGCACGTCGTCATGGCCGAATACCGCCAGATGATAAACACCGACCGCGGCAACTGGATGAAACGCCTGCTGCACCACATCGGCTTCGTAGCCTGGACGGGATGCGGCTTCATGGGTCCTACCATGGGCAAGATAGAAGGCGTACTGCCCAACTACGGCGTAGGTCTGCGCATCGAAGTTCAGCCCCGTATGAACGTTCGTCTGGACTTAGGCAAGAATACGGTAAACAAACAAACGCTGTTCTACTTCAACATGACAGAAGCGTTTTAAACACTAAATGCCAATCATCCGCCCTAAATCGCTAACCACTAATAAATTCTCCCTTTTCCTTGCACCGCCAAAAGATTATCCATAATTTTGGGCGTTAATCCCCAAGCTCCCGAAATAGAAATATAAGAATCTGATACAGATGAAGACTTGCGAAATTATCTTTTGGATAAGTTTATTCATTGTATTCTATACATATATAGGTTATGGAATGCTCCTTTACGTTCTGGTCAGACTAAAGGAATGTTTTCGCAAAACAGTCATCCCGCCCCTGCCGGCAGACAGCCGGCTTCCCGAACTGACCCTGTTCATCGCCGCCTACAACGAAGAAGATGTCATAGACGATAAGATGCGCAACTGCCTTGCGCTGGACTATCCGGCAGACAAGCTGCACATCCTTTGGGTTACGGACGGCAGCAACGACCGTACCAACGAGCGTCTTTCGCGCTGGCCTCAGGCCACCGTGCTTCATCAGCCCCAAAGACAGGGCAAGACCGCCGCTCTGAACCGTGGCATTCACTTCGTCACCACGCCGATTGTCGTATTCACCGACGCCAATACGCACCTCAACCGTGAAGCGCTGCGTAAGATTGTACACGCATTCGCCAATCCCGAAACGGGCTGCGTAGCCGGAGAAAAGCGCATCGCCGTACAGGCCGAAGACAATGCCGCATCCGGCGGCGAAGGTCTTTACTGGAAATACGAATCCGCCCTCAAGAAGCTCGACTCCCGCCTCTACTCGGCCGTAGGAGCAGCCGGAGAGCTGTTTGCCATCCGTCGCGAGCTGTTCGAGGAGATGCCTGCGGACACATTACTGGACGATTTCATCCTCTCCCTGCGCATCGTGATGCATGGATATACCATTGCCTATTGCGCCGACGCCTACGCCGTGGAAAACGGTTCGGCAGACATGCACGAAGAAGAAAAGCGCAAAGTGCGCATCGCTGCCGGCGGCCTGCAGTCCGTCCGGCGTCTGCGTGCGTTGCTCAACCCGTTCCGCTACGGCGTATTCAGTTTTCAATACATATCCCACCGCGTACTGAGGTGGTCTCTTACGCCCGTCCTGTTATTCCTGCTGCTCCCTCTCAACGCGATTCTTATTTTTACGACAGACCGTCCTCTGCTCTATGCCGTCATCTGGCTGTTGCAAACGCTGTTCTATCTCATGGCGAGCCTGGGTTATTACCTGTCAACGAAACACATCAAAAACAAGATACTCTTTGTTCCTTATTATTTCCTTTTCATGAACATCAACGTTATCCGTGGTTTCAACTATCTGCGCAAACGACAGGGGCAAACCGGCGGTGCATGGGAAAAAGCACGAAGGGCATAAAACAAGAGAAATATGAAAAACATCCTGAAAAACGCAGAGAAGGCCGAAGAGCTGCTGAAACTGACCTCGGACACCATGATTTTATTGGACAGGAACGGCATCTGCGTGGATATCGCAGTGTACAACGTAGACATGTGGTTCCTGAAAGAAGACCGGTTGCTGGGCAAGAACATACTCCGGTTGCTTCCCCCAGTCACCTACCGGCAGGTATACCCCGAGTTCAAGAAAGTACTTACGCGCAGGGAAGTCTCCAGCCGGAACTACGAGCTGGCCATCGGCGACACCACCTACTTCTTCAAGTGCATCATGCGCCCCTACGAAGATATGGTGCTCTGCCAATACCGTGACATCACCGAGCGAAGCCAGCGCAAACTGAAACTGGAAAAGACGAATCGCGAACTCAACGAAATACAGAAAGCCGCCCTCATCGGCAGATGGCAATACGACTCCGGCAAGAAATCCTTCTGCTACACCGGACACTCCGGCGTGATGTGTACCGAAGAGGAGCAGGAAATCCTGCTCGAAGACTACAAGACGCACATACTGCCCGAAGACAGGGAAGTATTCGGCAAATGGCTGATACAGAACCTGCAAGGAGATATGGAAGCCAGCATAGACTATCGCATCCATTTCCGGAAGCGGGTGTTCTATATCCGCCTGAAAACCTTCTCATACGAGAAACAACCCGACGGAAACATCCTTCTGGAAGGGTACATACAAAACATCACCGACATCCAGCAGCGGCGCAACGACATCAACCTGCTGACACACGCCATCAACAACTCCACCGAAGACATCTTCGCCGCCCACGAGGACGGTACGCTCGTCTTTGCCAACCGCCGCTTCCGGGAGCATCACAACATCGGCGTGGCGGACGACATCAGCGAACTGAACATCTACCGGATAGACATGAATACGCCGGGCGGAAACTTCTGGCAGGGACTGCTCCACTCCCTCAAAAAGGGAGAAAAACGCAGCGGTTTCGTCCTCTACAATCCCCTGCCCGACCATCCCGAAGTACTGGCCATGGAAGGAAGCGCCTATTGGGTGACGAGCGACAAAGGCGAAGCCATTCTCTGGGGTTTCGGCCGGGACATCACCCAGCGCATCAAGAATGAGCAGCAAATCAAGCGGTTCAGTCAGATTCTGGACAAGACCATCGAGAATCTTCCCGCCGGCATCGTGGTAAAAGACATCCGAAGCGGCTTTAAATACCTGTACCGCAACCGCGAATCGTACAACCGCAACATTCCTCTGAAAGAAGCGCTGGGCAAGGACGACTTCGACTTCTACCCCTTCGACGTCGCACAGGAAAAGAGAACGCAGGACATCGAAATAGCCCGAACCGGAGTAGAGAAACACTGGATTACCGAGGAACACGACCAAAACGGCAAGTCCATCTTTCTGGACAAACGGAAGATACGCATCGAAAGCGACGACTTCCCCCCTATCCTGCTGAGCATCGAATGGGACATCACCGAAATGGAACGGATGAAGCGGGAACTGCTCGTGGCCAAAGAGAAAGCGGAGACTTCCGACCAATTGAAGTCGGCTTTCCTTGCCAACATGAGCCACGAGATACGCACCCCGCTCAATGCCATCGTAGGTTTCTCCAGAATCATCGCCGAAAGTACCGATGCCGAAGAACGCAAAAACTACTACGACATCGTGGAAGCCAACAACGAAAGGCTCCTGCAACTGATAAACGAAATTCTGGACCTCTCCAAGATTGAGGCCGGCATGGTAGAGTTCACCATTGCTCCGATGCGTCTACATCTGCTCTGCAACGAGATATACAACGCGCTGAAATTCCGTTGTCCGATGGGAGTAGAATTGGTCTACGAGGCTTCGGACGAGGATATTGTCATCGAGGGAGACAAGAACCGTATTTTCCAGGTGGTGTCCAACCTTATCGGCAATGCCTTCAAATTTACCACAAACGGCAGCGTCAGTTACGGATACCGCCGCAAAGGAAACGAAATAGAGTTCCACGTCAGCGACACCGGCATCGGCATCGAAGCCGACAAACTGTCAAAGGTCTTCGAACGCTTTGTGAAGGTGAATAATTTTGCGCAAGGTACGGGACTGGGATTGTCCATCTGCAAAACCATTATCGAACGGTTGGGCGGCACCATATCCGTCAGCTCGGAAATGGGAAAAGGGACGACTTTCCTCTTTACCCTGCCTCTGTCGGAGAATAAAAAAGAAGCGGCAGCCAAACAAAAAGAAACGACAGACGGACAAAAAGGAACGGCAGACGGACAAAAAGAAACGGCAGGCGAACAAAACAAGACGTCCGGAACAAACTTGAACGCATCCGGCAATACAGAAAAGAGCGATACGGTTTCCGACTCCCGTGAAGAGCCGCAAGAGCTTCAAGAACCTCAAGAGCCCGAAGCCTCTAAAGCCCCCACCATACTGATAGCCGAAGATACGGACAGCAACTACGTCCTCGTCAAAGCCATTTTAGGAAAGCTATACCGCCTGGAACGCGCCAAAGACGGTATGGAAGCCGTAACCATGTTCGAGGAACTGCATCCTGAATTGATTCTGATGGATATGAAAATGCCCAATCTCGGCGGATTGGACGCAACGAAAATCATTCGTGAGCTTTCGCCAAAGACACCCATCATCGCCCTCACCGCCTATGCCTACGAGCACGACAAACAGGCCGCGATTGACGCGGGATGCAATGACTTCCTGACAAAGCCCTATACGCAAGAAGTTCTGAAAGAAATGATAAAGAAATATTTAAAGTAGGAAAGCATACGCCAACGCCCGGATAAGGCTTACATCCTGTCATTCAGAGGAGCGTAGCGACGAAGAATCCCCTCTCTTTATCGATGTGAAGAGAAGAGATTCCTCGCTCCGTTCCGAATAACAACCGCTACGCGAAGATATCGCTTCGCTGGATGTACGCTATCACGTCTCCCTTATTGACGTTAGCGCCCTGCCGGGCACATACTTCGACAACACGGCCTGTAAATCCGGTCATTACCTTTTCGTACTCGCCCCACGGCGTAGAGAGATAGCAGAACACCTCGTCGTGCTGATACTTACGCCCGATAAACGGCGCCGAAGACGGACCTTCCACGGAAACTTCCCAAAGCACCTGCCCCTTGGACGGCGCAATAACGGGGTCTGCTTTGGCGCGTTTCAGCTTCTTTATCTCCTCTTCCGAGTATCCGCTCTTTGCCATAGAAGCATCCTTTACACGCTCCAACTCATCACGGAAACGTTTCTTGGCAACACCCGACTTATAATCGCGGTATTGGCGGTCGTGCATAGCCAGTTCAAAAAGCTCCTCATCATCCTCACCATATTCCCAGCCGTTCTCGTCCATTTCCTTGCGGTAATCGTCCAAAGCGTCCGGATAGTTGGATTGCGGGTCTGTGTCGACAAACTCGTAACCTTTGGACTTGGCAAGCTCTATGATTTCGGGAGCCAGCTCACCCGGCAGACGTCCGCTCTTGCCCAGAATCATGTCCCAGGTATGATTATCGATCATCGTCCAGCGTTCTTCTCCTTTCACCAGTTGCATTACGTTCATCAGCGCCACGTTCTTCACGTACTGGCTGAACGGAGTTACCAAAGGCGGATAGCCCAGCTTAGGCCATACATATTCCACTTCGTCGAAAAGCATCACCAGCAGGTCGTCTATGCTGAGTTCGGGCTGGTTCTTGCCTTTCAGTATCATGTTGATGCCGGAATGTACACCTTTCAAGTCCGCCATCATGGAGCCCATCATACCGCCCGGAAGCCCGCACTTCAAGAGCAGGGACGACATATGCTTGTTGGTGGGGTCCATAAAATAACCGAGGAAGTCGTCTATGAACTCCTGCGTCATGGCGCGCGCTTTCATATAGGCCTTCATATTGATGTCGGGCACCCGGAAACCCTTGTCGCGCAGCATGGCCTGTACGGAAATAACGTCCGGATGCACCTTTCCCCACGACATGGGTTCCATGGCCACATCTATGATATCGGCTCCGTTTTCGCATACCTCGAGGATGGAAGCCATTGAAAGCCCCGGTCCGCTATGGCCGTGATACTGTATCAGCACGTCGGGATGTTTCTCCTTGATGGCTTTCGTCAGTTCGCCCAGCATACCCGGACGGCCGATGCCCGCCATGTCCTTCAAGCAGATTTCGGGCGCTCCCGCCTCAATAAGTTTGTCGGCTATACGGGCGTAGTACTCCACCGTATGTACGGGCGAATGAGTGATACAGAGCGTTGCCTGCGGTATCATGCCCGCTTCGAGCGCATAGCGGATGGAAGGGATGATGTTGCGCGTTTCATTCAGTCCGCAGAAGATACGGGTGATATCCACGCCTTGCGCATGCTTCACCTTGTACATCAGCCGGCGCACATCGGCGGGAACGGGATACATACGCAGCGCATTCAGTCCGCGGTCGAGCATGTGGGTCTGTATGCCCGCATCGTTGAAAGGCTTGGTAAAGGCGCGGACTGCCTTGTTAGGGTTCTCACCATAGAGAAGGTTCACTTGCTCGAAAGCTCCGCCGTTGGTCTCGACACGTGCAAAGCAGCCCATTTCGATTATCAACGGTGCGATACGTACCAACTGGTCTACTCGCGGCTGGTATTTACCGGACGACTGCCACATATCGCGGTAAACAAGACTGAATTTGATTTCTTTTTTCATTGTAATAGGTAATTAGCTATTTGGTCACTCGGTTAACTTGATACATACAAATATAAAGGATTATTCTGACATATAGTCAAAATAACCCCATAATTATTCACTCAAAAGATATGTTTTATATCATTTGGTAAATTGAGAATTGAGAATTAAAAATTGAGAAATAGAGAACGAACATCGCGCAGCCTATTTCTCAATTTTTAATTCTCAATTCTCAATTTACTAAATGAAGTCTTTCAACTCTTCCTGTAATTTCTGTCTTGTAAAGAAGATGCGGCTTTTTACTGTTCCGAGGGGGAGTCCGAGGCGTTCGGCTATTTCGCGGTATTTAAATCCGGAGACATGCATGGAGAAGGGTACTTTATAATCACGTGGCAATGAATTGACGATGCGGTGCATTTCTTTCAGGTCGTAGGCGCCTTCGGTGCTGGCGAAGCCGGAATCCTGCGGCATGCTCAGATGATACAGATTATCGGTCTGGTCTACGAAAGTCTGTTCACGAACTATCTTCCGGTAGTTATTTATAAAGATGTTACGCATAATGGTATACATCCAACCTTTAAAGTTGGTATCAGGTTCATATTTATCCTCATTATCCAAGGCTTTAAGAGAGGTCTCCTGCAACAAATCATTCGCTTCTTCCCGATCGGCCGTCAATTTGTATGCAAAGCGAAGCAGTTCTTCTTGCACGGCAAGTAAATCTTTTCTAAAACTGTAAGTGTTCATACTTTGCTAATTTTTTTAAATGGTTAATATTCGTTTCGGTTTAGTGATTGCAAGTATACGGAAGTTTCCAAGTCTTGAGGGATGAAATACGGGTATTCTTTGGGGTGAAAACTATCATTTGACAGATTTCACCCCCTATTTTGACAGTTTTCGGGTGAAGCGAAGCGGCTGAAATTCAGCAGGAAGTACAATTTCACCGCTGATTTATGACAATTATTACCATAAGATAAACAAAAAGATGTCTACGGAAAGGGCGCATCAGAGGGAATAATTAAAATGTGTCTGCCTGTAATGAAAGCGGAACATCATTACAGGCAGACACATCTATCGGAGAAAAACGGGCGAAGTCAATTTTCTTTCCCTTGCTCCTCTCCGTCGTTGCCCGACAGTATGGGCAGACAAATCTTATATTTCACAGCCAGAATACGGGTGATGAACACGGATATTCCGCCTATCACCTGACAGCCGTAAGACTGCATGCCGGCAAGTTCGCAAAGCCAATACACCGTACCGCCCACCACACACGCCATCGCATAAATCTCCTTACGGAATATGAGCGGTATCTCGTTGATAAAGACATCGCGTATCACGCCGCCCGCCGCTCCGGTAATGCTGCCCATGATGATGGCCACCCAAAAAGGATAGCCCAGCGCAAGGCTCTTGCCCACGCCCACCACCGTAAACAGCGCCAGACCGATTGTGTCGAATATAAAGAACGTATTGTGCAGATGGATAAGATGCTTTCCGAAGAAGATGACCCACAGCAACGCCAGTCCGGTACATATCAGATAAATGGGGTCGGTCATCCAGCCGGGGGTCACATCCAGCAGCAGGTCGCGTATCGTACCGCCGCCGATGGCCGTCACGAAGCCCACCACATAGGCTCCGAACCAGTCGAAACGTTTCGCCGAAGCCAGCCGTATGCCGCTGATGGCGAAAGCGAATGTACCAATGAAGTCGAGTATCTGAACAAATGTTGGCATGAGGGCATTTCTTTTTCTGCAAAGTAACAAATAATTTCCCTAAGAAAGTGTATTTTTGTCTCATCAATTTATATCGGCAATGAAAATAACCATCGTATCGGGCGCACGTCCCAACTTTATGAAGATCGCCCCCCTCTGCCGCGCCATCGACGCAGCCAGAGAGGCAGGCAAGAACATCTCCTACCGCATAGTGTACACCGGAGCACAGGACGACACCACCCTGGACGCCTCGCTCTTCTCCGACCTTGCCATGCGCAAGCCCGACGCCTACCTGGGCATCGGCGGACGCGACCACTCCCAAGTGGCGGCCGCCATCATGCTGGCCTTCGAGCAGGAGCTCAACGAACACCCCGCCCGGGTGGTGCTCGTGGTGGACGACATGACCGCCACCATGAGTTGCGCCATCGTAGCCAAGAAGCGCGGGCTGAAAGTGGCGCACGTCATAGCCGGAACCCGCTCGTTCGACATGAATATGCCGCGTGAGGTCAACCGTACGATTGTAGACGCCATCTCCGACTATCTCTTCACCGCCGGCATGGTAGCCAACCGCAACCTCAACCAAGAAGGCATGATACCCGAATACATCCATTACGTAGGCAATATCCTCATCGATACCATCCGCTACAACCGCCACCGCCTTGTACAGCCGCTCTGGTTCTCCAGCCTCGGACTGCGCAAGGGCGGCTATCTCCTGCTCACCCTGAACCGCCACGACCTGCTGGAAAAGAAAGCCGTGCTCGGCTCCCTGATGCAGACGCTGGCCGGGAAAGCAGGCGACATGCCCATCGTAGCCCCCGTGCATCCGTACGTGGAGCGCGCCATCAAGTCATTGGGGCTCGACATGCCCCGGCTGCACATCCTGCCGCCCCAGAGCTACCTGCACTTCGGCTTCCTCATCAACCAGGCCAAAGGCATCGTGACCGACTCCGGCAACATAGCCGAAGAAGCCACCTTCCTCGACGTGCCCTGCATCACGCTCAACACCTACGCCGAGCATCCCGAAACCTGGCGCATCGGAACCAACGAACTCGTAGGCGAGAACTCCTTCGCCCTCTCCGCCGCCCTCGACAAGCTGCTGCACGGCGAATGGAAGCACACCACCCTGCCCGACCGCTGGGACGGACGTACCGCCGAGCGCATCGTACAGACGCTGATAAACGGAGAGAAAATATAGAAATCGTCCGGAAAATCATCCCGCCACATGAGCCGGCTCATCCCGTGAGATGAATTTATCCATTCCGCAAGACGGATTATTTCGCCCCGTAAGACGAATCCGCTTGTTTTACGAGGCGATTTTTGGTATATAAAAAAGGGTATGGTCATTAGCTGCCATACCCACACTAAACACAGTACAATAAAAGAAAAATAGTTTAAGTCAGTCTGTTATTATGTTTCTGTAATCAGAATTTGTAACCTACCGAGAGAGCGATAGACATATTCTTCGGAGAATCTTTGCCCCAATCCATCACTTCCGTCAGACCGAACAGGAAGTCCAGGCCGACCAGGTACTTGCCGAATTCGGCGCCCACGCCGAAGCCCAAACCGAAGTCGAAGCGTTTGGCGTCCCAGCCTTCACCGGTATCCTCGTCGTATTTGAAAATCTTTTCGCCGTCGCATTTGCCGCCCAGACCAAAGCCCAGATACGGACCCACCTTACCGACGATGTTTATGCTTTCAGTCACCGGAAAACGGCCTGCCGCCATGATAGGAATCTGCAAATAGGTAGGTTTGAACTTTTCGGACTCTCCGCCACCGTAATCAAATTTGGCTCCGTTACCCACAATCATCAACGACGGCTGGACAGACCACATATCGGTAAAAGCATATTCCATGCCCACACCCAGCTGATAGCCCACTTTCATGTCGGCCCCCTCGCCACCGGTCAATTTACTCATATTAATACCTGCTTTCGCATTCCAAGAGATTTGCGCAAAGGTTACAGTAGACACCATTGCAACCAAAACCAATACAAATAACTTTTTCATAATACAATATATTTTGTGATTTGATAAGACAAATGTATTCAATTGTATAAAAAACTCAAAACGCCGATTCGCCCCATCGTCACTATCCTGGGCAAATCCCGTTCTATTCTGTCAATATTAACAAACAAGAGGGGGAAATAAAGTGAGAAAACGCCCGAACGGCGGCCTCACCCTCTTAAACATCCCTCTCATTCTTTAAAATATATTTGCTTCTTGATTAACAGTAAATTGTTAACTTTGCGGCTTGATTATGAAACGTATGAAACGAATATATAGCATTACCCTCATCCTCTTGCTTTTACTATTCGCCTCTGCCGGCGCATCAGCACAGATAAGAGGCGTTATAACGGACTCCCTCACCCACGAACCGCTGATGTATATCACCGTACAATACGAAGGAAAAGGCGTAGGCGGCATCTCCAACGCTGACGGAGAATACCAGGTGGAGACACGTAAAGGCTGGGATGAACTGACCTTCTCCGCCATAGGCTACATCACCAAGAAAGTGAAGTTCGCCCCCGGCACGAAAGTACTCAACGTAAAGCTGACACCCGCCGACGTGATGCTTTCCGAAGTCGTCGTCAAGCCCAAGAAAGAGAAGTACTCGCGCAAGAACAACCCCGCCGTGGAGTTCATGAAGAAGGTCATCGAGAACAAGAAAGCCCTGAAGCTCGAGGAGAACGACTACTACCAGTACCAGAAATACGAGAAGATGAAGATGTCCATCAACGACGTCACGCCGGAGAAAATGGAGAAAGGCATCTACAAGAAATTCTCTTTCTTCAAAGACCAGGTGGAAGTGTCGCCCAAGACCAACAAGATGATTCTGCCCATCTCCATCAAGGAGACGGCTTCCAAGACCATCTACCGCAAAAGTCCCAAGAGCGAGAAAACCATCATCGAGGGAATGAACTCCAACGGTATCGAAGAATTCTTCAATACGGGCGATATGCTGGGCACCATCCTCACCGACGTGTTCTCCGACGTCAACATCTACGACGACGATATCCGCCTGCTGCAACGCCGCTTCGTCAGCCCTATCGGACGCGGAGCCATCAGCTTCTATAAGTTCTACCTGATGGACACCCTCATGGTGGACAAGCAGGAATGCGTGCACCTCACCTTCGTGCCCCAGAACTCGCAGGACTTCGGCTTCACCGGACACCTGTACGTGGTGAAAGACTCCACCTACGCCGTAAAGAAAGCCATCATGAACCTGCCCAAGAAGACAGGCGTCAACTTCGTGGAGAACCTCGACATCGTGCAGCAGTTCGAGCAACTGCCCGACGGCAACTGGGTACTCACCGACGACGACATGACCGTGGAGCTCGCCCTGATGAAAGGCATACAAGGCCTGGAAGTGCAGCGCACCACCAAGTACAGCGACTACAAATTCGATGAGATAGAACCCCGCCTGTTCCGCCTGAAAGGAAACGTCATCAAAGAAGCCAACATGCTTGCCAAAAGCGACGAATACTGGGCTAAAGTACGCCAGGTGCCGCTCACCAAGAAAGAGAGCTCCATGGACGTGTTCATGAACCGCATCGAACAGATACCGGGCTTCAAATACGTCATATTCGGTGCAAAGGCGCTCATCGAGAACTTCGTGGAGACGGGCAGCAAGAAGCATCCCAGCAAGTTCGACTTCGGTCCCATCAACACCATGATTACCAGCAACTACGTGAACGGCACCCGTTTCCGTCTCAGCGGCATGACCACCGGCAACCTGCATCCGCACTGGAGCTTCAGCGGTTACGGAGCCTACGGTACGCGCGACAAGAAATGGTTCTACTCCGGACAGGCCGCCTACTCTTTCAACAAGCGCGAGTACGTCCTTTGGGAGTTCCCCAAGCATTACCTCGCCTTCCAGTACACCTACGACGTGATGTCTCCCATGGACAAGTACCTGGCCACGGACAAGGACAATATGTTCGTCGGCTGGAAATGGACTACCGTAGACCAGATGTCGTACATGCGCGACGCCACCCTGACCTACGAGCTCGAAACCCAATCCGGCTTCTCCGTCAAGGCAATGGCGCGCCACCGCAACGACCAGCCCGCCGGTATGCTGCAATACTGGAAGAACAACGGCTCCACCCCCGGCGAATGGGACGAGAAGAACACCCTGGTGCACGACGTCACCACCACCGAGCTGGGACTGACGCTACGTTACGCCCCCGGTGAGACGTTCGTCAACACCAAGCAGCGCCGTGTACCCGTATCGCTGGATGCGCCCACGTTCACCCTCTCTCACACCGTCGGCCTGAAAGGCGTGCTTGGGGGCGAATACAACTTCAACCTTACGGAAGCCAGCATCCGCAAACGTTTCTGGTTCGGTTCGTGGGGTAAGCTGGACGTCACCGCCCGTGCCGGCGCGCAATGGAACACCGTGCCCTTCCCGTTGCTGAACCTGCCGATGGCGAACCTCTCGTACATCACCCAGAACAACGAATCGTTCAACCTCATCAACAACATGGAGTTCCTGAACGACCGCTACGCCTCACTCGCCCTCAGCTACGACATGAACGGAAAGCTCTTCAACCGCATCCCCCTCATCAAGAAGCTGAAGTGGAGAGAGATGTTCCGCATCCGAGGCATGTGGGGCACACTGACGGACAAGAACAACCCGTACAAAAGCGGCAACCCCGACCTCTTCCTCTTCCCGATGCGCGATGGCATGCCCACCAGCCATATCATGAGCAATACCCCCTACGTCGAAGCCAGCGTAGGTATCTACAACATCTTCAAGCTGCTGCACATAGAATATGTGCGCCGCCTCACCTACACCGACATTCCCGGCGTGAAGAAAGGCGGAGTGAGGTTTATGATATTGATGATATTTTAGGAGTTATGAGTTATAAGTTATGAGTTATTTGGGGGGGATATGAAGGAAAGTATATTGAAAGAGAAAGCCATGGATTTTGCGATACGCATTGTCAATCTATATCATTTTCTGAATGATAAAAAGCAGGAAAAGGTTATGGCGAAACAGATATTACGGAGCGGCACCTCTATTGGAGCAAACATCAGTGAAGGGATATATGCAGAGTCCACAGCCGATTTCATTCATAAACATGCCATTGCCCAAAAAGAGTGTGCAGAAACCCTATATTGGCTTGAACTATTGAAAAGAACCCAATATATCGACCCGAAGCAATATGACTCTTTATACCAAGATTGCAACGAACTACATAAAATGATAACCTCTACCATCATAACTTCCAAGAAATCCCATCCAACCAAATAACTCATAACTTATAACTCATAACTCATACCATGCAACCATTAGCAGAACGGCTTAGGCCAAAGACATTAGACGAGTACATCGGTCAGAAACATCTGGTAGGACAAGGAGCGGTACTGCGCAAGATGATTGATGCGGGACGCATCTCCTCGTTCATCCTATGGGGCCCGCCGGGAGTGGGCAAGACGACGCTTGCACAGATTATAGCCAACAAGCTGGAAACTCCGTTCTACACCCTCAGCGCTGTGACCAGCGGCGTAAAGGACGTACGCGACGTGATAGACCGCGCCAAGAACAACCGCTTCTTCTCGCAGGCAAGCCCGATACTGTTCATCGATGAAATACACCGTTTCAGCAAGTCGCAGCAAGACTCCCTGCTCGGCGCTGTGGAACAGGGAACGGTGACGCTGATAGGCGCTACCACGGAGAACCCCTCGTTCGAGGTAATCCGTCCGCTGCTCTCCCGTTGCCAGCTCTACGTACTGAAATCACTGGAGAAAGACGACCTGCTGGAACTGCTCCGGCGCGCCATAACCACGGATGTCCAGCTGAAAGAGCGCCGGATAGAGCTCAAGGAGACAACCGCCATGCTCCGTTACAGTGGCGGCGATGCCCGCAAACTGCTTAATATCCTCGACCTCGTCGTGCAGTCCGAAGCCGGCGACCCCGTTGTCATTACCGACGAGATGGTGACCGAGCGCCTTCAGCAGAACCCCCTCGCCTACGACAAAGACGGAGAGATGCACTACGACATCATCTCCGCCTTCATCAAGTCCATCCGCGGCAGCGACCCCGACGGAGCCATCTACTGGCTGGCACGCATGGTAGAGGGCGGTGAAGACCCCGCTTTCATAGCCCGCCGTCTCGTCATTTCCGCTTCCGAGGACATCGGACTGGCGAACCCCAACGCCCTGCTGCTGGCCAATGCCTGCTTCGACACCATCATGAAAGTAGGCTGGCCTGAAGGACGCATCCCGTTGGCGGAGACTACCATCTACCTCGCCACCAGTCCCAAGAGCAACTCCGCCTACATGGCCATCAACGACGCCCTCGAACTGGTGCGGCAGACAGGCAACCTGCCCGTTCCCCTGCACCTGCGCAACGCCCCCACCAAACTGATGAAACAGCTCGGTTACGGCGGCAACTATAAATACGCCCACGACTATCCCGGCAATTTCGTCCGCCAGCAGTTCCTGCCCGACGACCTGAAAGACCGCCGCATCTGGCATCCTCAGGACAATCCCGCCGAACAGAAGCATAAGGAAAGGATGGACAGTTTGTGGGGAAAGCGAAATGACACCCCCACCCCCATAACTCATAACTCATAACTCATAACTTATAACCCCATGAAAATAATAGCATTAGACGGCTACGCCGCCAACCCCGGAGACCTCTCCTGGGACGAACTGAAAAGCCTGGGCGAATGTACCATTTACGAACGTACCGCCCCCACCGAAGTACTTGAACGTGCAGCCGGAGCAGATATCCTGCTGACGAACAAAGTCGTGCTCGATGCGGCGACCATCGCATCCCTGCCCGACCTGAAATACATCGGCGTACTTGCCACCGGATACAACATCGTCGATACCGCCGCTGCCAAAGAGCGGGGCATCATCGTTACCAATATCCCGGCATACAGCACCCCGTCCGTCGCGCAAATGGTCTTCGCGCACATCCTCAACATCGCCCAGCAGGTGCAGCACTACACCGACGAGATACGCAAAGGCCGTTGGAGCGACAGTCCCGATTTCTGCTTCTGGGACACTCCGCTCATCGAACTGCGCGGTAAGAAAATCGGTATCATCGGCCTCGGACAAACCGGTTACAACACCGCCCGCATCGCCATCGGCTTCGGCATGGAAGTACATGCGTACACATCCAAATCGCCTTTCCAGCTTCCCCCCGAAATCAAGAAAACGGAGCTCGACGAACTCTTTGCCAACTGCGACATCATCAGCCTGCACTGCCCCCTCACCGACTCCACCCGCGAACTGATTAACGCCGTCCGCCTGAAACAGATGAAGCCCAACGCGATTCTCATCAACACCGGACGCGGCCCGCTTATCAACGAGCAAGACCTTGCCGATGCCCTGAACAACGGCACCATCTTCGCCGCCGGGCTGGACGTACTCTCGCAAGAGCCGCCCCGTGCCGACAACCCGCTGCTCACCGCCAGAAACTGTTACATCACCCCGCACATCGCCTGGGCAAGCGCCGCCGCCCGCGAACGCCTCATGCAAATCATGCTGGATAATGTAAAAGCCTTCTTAGACGGAAAACCGATTAATTCAGTAATAAAATAACCGACAGAAGAGTAAGCGTCAAAGCTCCGGCAGTCCCGTCTCCGGAGCTTCCGACGCCCTTATAAGTCACCGGTGCCGACCATGGGAAAAGCCGCCGTCAAAAGCCTGTTTCATCTGATACTGACAGCCGCCACATTCGTGCTGGCCGCCGTCACCATCCTCGCGTCCCGTTCCGGACATTACCATCCGGAAAGCTCCACCGTCATGCCCTTGCTGGGACTTGCCGTACCGGTATTGCTGGTCTCCTGCCTGATTGTCTCCCTCTGCTGGGCAGTGGCACGCAAGAAATGGGCGTTCGTCACGCTGATAGCTTTCTTCTTCAATTGGGAGTACCTCACGGCCGTTATCCGGTTCGGTTCCGCCCGTGACATACCCGCCACGGCATCGGCACCGAACCGCCAGGGCAAACCCGGCGGTTACCTCACCGTAGCCACCTACAACGTTCATAACTTCGGAAACGAAATCACCGGCTACTCCTGCAAAGAGATAGCCAGGTACATGCGGCAACAGCACGTCGATGTACTCTGCTTTCAGGAATTCGGCGGAAACGAACACTTCACGGCAGACAGCCTGCGTCGCGCCCTTTCCCACTGGCAATACGCCCTTATCCCCGCAGACGACTCCATCCGCGGCCTTCTCCCCATCGCCGTATTCAGCCGCTACCCGCTCACCGGCGGACGCTTCATCACCTACCCCCACAGCTCCAATTGCAGCATGCTGTGCGACATCGTTGCGGGTACGGACACCATCCGTCTGCTGAACAACCACCTGCAAACTACCGGCGTCAGCCGGAACCGTAAAAAATGGGAACGCGAACTCACCACCGACAATACCCGCCGTGAAGCGCAAGCCGTACAGGACGCGGCGGAAACCCTGCATGAAAACTTCGTGAAACGTGCCGCCCAAACCGACAGTATCTGTCACCTCGCCATTGCCGCCCCTCACCCCATACTGGTGTGCGGCGACTTCAACTCCCTACCCTCATCCTACACCTACCGCCGGCTCTCCGGATTCCTCGAAGACGGCTTCAAGACGGGCGGACACGGCTATATGTACACCTACCGTTACGGCAAGCGCATGCTGCGTATCGACTACGCCTTCCATTCACCCGAACTGGAATGCATCGACTACTACTCTCCCGATCTGGATTTATGCAGCGACCACAATCCGGTGATATTCACGGTGAAGCGTTAAAAAACAAAAGATTACCACTAAAGAAAGGAAAACATCAAAAGAAGAACGTACAAACAATTACTTTTCAGAAGCCCAATTTTCAATTCGGATATTCTCCACTCTATCAAGATGCTTTACATTTTCCGTCACCATGACAGCATCAATAGCAACAGCCGTAGCACCAATAAAAAGGTCTATATCATCAATTAAAGTACCTTTCCTTCTCAGCCTTGCTTTCTGAGAAGCATATTCAGATACGGCGACAGCGATAGGAATGACTTCCATATCCGCACAAAAGGATAATACCTCTTTTATATTTTCCGCTACGGAATTACTGCATTCCGCACCATACAACAGTTCCGCAACGGTCATTTCCGAAATGCAACAATTATGCCAGCCAACTCTCCGCAACTGTTCACACATTCCTTTTTGACCTCTAAGGATATAAATGCAAATATTACTGTCGAGCAAATATTTAGGTACCCTATCCATCTCAATCAAAATTCAATGGAGCCTTTACGCTTTTCCGGCCTTCATACATATCCTTTATGATTTTGTCCGTACTGCGTTCATCTTTCCATTTACCCATATGTTTTTCTATCATATCTTGCGTCTTATCCCTATGGGTAACTTTACCGGCCACAACAGAAGCCGTAAGGCGTGTAGCCAAACGCAATTTTATATCATCACTCAACGATTTCAACATTTCCCAATACGTATCGGTTATTTTCAATGCATCATCCATACCATTCTGTTTTTAGCCATTCGTTTTCTATTCATCCGACAGGATAAAACAAAAGTAACTGATTAATTATACCTATACAAATAAATCGCGAACAAAATCAAAATACCATCCTACTCTGCCATACCGTATTTCCTCTTACGCTCAAGCTACAACTAAAAAAAGATAGAGCCGCCCCGGTCTCCCGGAACAGCTCTACCATAAAAATAAACATAAAATAAAATATCCTTAGAACGTCAAGCGGACACCTACCTGAGCGTGCCAGCGTGAAGAAACATCGCTCTTGGTGATTTCAGACTTGTTGTAGATATAGTTAGGAGTGGTCTGGCCGTTTACCGTTGTCAGTTTCGTAACGGAAATCGGTGAGAGGTTGTAGAGCGAGCCGTAGGTTGCTCCCCACTTCTTATTCAGCATATTGGCGAAGTTGATGATGTCGAAAGTAAATTCCAGCTTACCCAAACCCTTAGGATTATAGATGGTTTGAGCCAGGTGGAGATTGATTTCGTGCTCCCACTTGGTGAGGTTGGAGTTACGTTCGGCATACTGTCCGCGGTGGTTCTTGGCGTAAGCGTCGTCCTCAATCCACTGTTTGAAAGCCTGGCGGCTCTCTTCGGCGGTCATGGTCACTTCTCCCTTCTTGTTTGTAGCATCCACAAATTCCATCTTGTTCAGTTCTTCGTCGGTCGGGATGTACAGCAGGGAGTTACCCTTTTGTCCGTCGCCGTTGAAGTCGGACGTTTCGTTCATGGTCAGGCTGTAACGGTTTCCGGAGAATCCGTTGTAGATGACAGAGATAGAAGTACTCATCCAGTTGTTCCAGTATTTCGGAGTGGTGTAAGCTACCTGAGCCATTACACGGTGCGGAATATCGAATTTGGAGAAACCGAGTTCGTTGCCGCTGTTGGTATCACGGGAGTAGTTGTACTTCCAGTTGGAGTAAGCTACGGAAGAAGTACCGTCGTTCACAGACTTGGAGTGTCCGAACGTATAAGAAGCCGACATGTCGAGACCGAATCCGAAGTGTTTCTCCAGCAAGGCTGAAAGAGCGTAGCTGTAACCCTTGTTCGTATTCTTCAGGTTGATGATGGAGTAATAATCACCGGCCTGCACCTTATAAGCGGGAGAAGCGGAAGCCTCTACACCCGGAACGGCGTACACCTGTCCGTTTTCCACCAGAGCGAGGTTTTCAAAGAACACGTTGTTCATGGTCTTGGAGTAAACACCCTCAAGAGTCATTTTCACGTTACCCGGCAGGAATTGCTCCCAAGCCAGATTGGCACGCAACACTTGCGGATACTTGAACTTCTTGTCGGTAGTCACGATATCCTGCTTCATGCTACCCGTGGCGGCAGACAGCGGATTATCCTTGTATTCGCCCAGTGAAGGAGCCTCGTTGGTATCGTTCTTGCCCGACGCGTCCTTAGGCTGGAGAGTAGTACCCTTCTGCTCCATACCCGTATTGTTGAACGAGTTGCTGAGCCATACGAACGGTACACGTCCGGTAAAGATACCCACACCGCCGCGGATAAGCGTGCGATGCTCCTCGTCGGTGTACCAGCTGAAGCCTACACGCGGTGAAACCATCAGCTTGGCGCTCGGAGTCTCGCCTACGCGCACACCCATGTTGCGTTCGGCAGCGAAGTCATTGAAAGCGGAGTTTACGGTAGGTTTGTTGAACAGCAGGGGAATATCGAAACGGATACCGTAAGTGAAGTTGAAGTCTCTCGACACCACCCACTTGTCCTGAGCGTAGAAACCGAACTGTCCGGCTTTCATTACAGGGGCGTATTTCAAGTCACCGCCTGTCATGTCGGGGTCGCTATACTTATACGTAAACTTGTAAGGCTTGTCTTGCAGGAAGTAATCCAAAGAGTTGTAGTACCACGCGCCTTCCGAAGCCTGGATAAACAAGTTGCTGATTTTGTAGATTTCATTGTGAGTACCGAAAGTCAGGGTATGGTTGCCGAGATACCAGGAGAGGTTGTCCTCGAAGCTGTATACATCCTGATCCAGTCTGTTGGCGCCGGAAGAGAATTCCGTACCGATGTTGGCTGTAATCTTCGTTTCACCGTCACCGCCTACCACATTGCTGATTTGCACACAAGGGCCTGCATATTCCGTATCGCGGAAGTCGCGAACGAACGTGCCCGATGCACGAAGCTCGTTGTAGAGGTTATCGCTCAGGCGGGAGTTCAACTCGGCCACTACCGAATTCATCTTGTTGTTCATGCGGTAACCGCTGTTGCCGAAGTAGTAAGTGGTGGAGTTGGCTCCGTACACATCTTTATAAGAGTTGTTGTGCTGGTAGCGTACGGCGAGTTTATGCTTTTCGCTGATGTTCCAGTCCACACGCGCCAAGAGGCCGAAAGATTTCTGTTCGATGTCACGTTCGCCGTAAGCCTCTTCGATACCGGTCAGATTCTTGTACTGGTCGGCAATCTGCTTGGCGGTGGCGCTGGTGATATAGTTAGAGGTATAGCCCGGGTAAGTGCTTGAAGGATAGCTGTTCTTCTTGCCTTCCGCGCTGACGAAGTAGAACAGTTTGTTCTTGATGATGGCGCCGCCCAGCGTACCGCCGTAAGTACGGTCGAACTGCTGAGACATCGGCGACTTCTCGTAGCCGCGTACGGCGCTATACTTGCCATACATGTTCTGGTTGTTGAAATAGGTGTAAGCCGAACCGTGAGTTTCGTTCGTACCCTGCTTGGTGATGGCGTTGATGCCGCCGCCCGTAAATCCGCTCTGGCGGACGTCGTAGGGGGCTACCACCACCTGAATTTCCTGAATGGCGTCCATGGAGATGGGATTGGCGCCTGTCTGAGCGCCGTTCGTACCGCCGGCAGAGAGGCCGAATACGTCGTTGGCTACCGTACCGTCGATTTGGAAGCTGTTGTAGCGGTTGTTGGAGCCAACAAACGTGATACCGCCGTTTTTGGAAGTCATGGCCAGCGGGCTGTTCTTCACGATGTCGTAGATGTTGCGGTCTACGGTCGGGGTATTCTCGATGGCGTTTGCGGAGAAGTTGGTGGCAGCGCCGCTTTTGGTCTTGGCGTCGGCTACGACTACCACTTCATCCAGCAACTCCGAGCTGGGGTGCAGTTTTACGTTCTGTGTGTAAGTGTTACCCAATTCCAGCATGATGCCGGTAAACGCCGCGCTCTGATAACCTACATAAGACACTGTAAGCTTGTACGGGCCGCCCGTACGCATACCCTGAATGGTATAGCGTCCGTCCACGTTGGTGATGGCGCCGTACTGTGTACCAGAGGGCTCATGAACAGCAACAATCGTCGCTCCGATCACTGTTTCATTCTGTTCGTCGGTCACCTTGCCGCTGATGGCGGAAGTGGTAACCTGCGCATTTACGCCCGCAGCTGCCAGAACCAGCATCAGCGTAAAAATAAGTCTTAGTCTTTTTAACATAATTGTTTTTAATTAGTTTCGTAAAATGTTATATTTCTGAAAACATTGGCAAAGATAAGCAAAATAATATGTACTTGCATTACATTTCTGCTACATTTTTTAAGAATAGCGTCAGCAGGTATGTAAATACGGTATATGTCATCGGAAAAAAGGTATATATGACTATTCCGCGCAAGGCAGCACCACCGTAAACCGGCTTCCCCGCCCCACTTGCGATTTTACTTCGATGCGTCCGCCCAGCCGTTCCACAATGACTTTGCAGATGGGCAGCCCCAGTCCCACGCCTTGCGAGAACTCGCTGCGCTTGTAGAAGCGGGCGAAAATCATCTCCCGTTCCTCTTGCGGAATACCTATCCCGGTGTCTTCCACGTAGATGCCCACTTCGCGGGTGGCGGGCAGGCGGACGTATCCCAGCCTGATATGGCCTTCGGACGTGAATTTGCCGGCGTTGTTCAGAAAGTTCGTGAGGACCTGCGTCAGCCGCATGCGGTCTGCGTGCACGAAGGCGTCCTCTGCCGGGAAATCCGCGATGAACTCCAGCGGCGGTTTTATCAGTACGCTGTGTGTCCGGTAAATCGCTTCGAGCAGGCAGCGTACGCTTTCTCGGCGCAGGTCGAAAGACATGTTGGCGGTTTCCATGCGCGAGAGTTGCAGCACGTCGTCCACCAGTTTCAGCAGCAGTTTGGTGTTGGTGTCGATGATGCCGGCATACTCCCGCTTCTCCGTTTCGGACAGCTCCGGGTCGTACACCAGCAGATTGGCGAAGCCCGCTATGGCGTTGAGGGGCGTGCGTATCTCGTGGCTCATGTTGTTCAGGAACGACTGTTTCAGCTCGGCACGCTCCGCCAGACGGCGCGCCTGTATCAGTTCCTCTTCATGGTCTTTGACGTCCTGGATGTTCTGCAACAGTCCCGTAATGATGTATTTGCCGCCCGACACGGTAGCGGGCAGCGTGCTGTAACGCAGTTCCCACCATTCGTAGCCCCCGCCGGTGAAGTCGAAGCGGTAGTGCCCCTTATGGGTATGCACGTTCTCCGAGGCACGGTAGCCGCGGTAGAAACGCTCGCGGTCGGCGGGATGCAGGAAGTGTATTATCTCGTCCAGCGTGATGCGCTCGCGCGGGTGGCGGATAAGGTCGTAGAAGTGCGGGTCGCAGATAATCCCCTCGCCTTCCAGGCGCCACACGTAGGTGGAGCTGCCGCTGATGGCAAGCGTCAGCGTTTCGTGCTCGTAGCGCAGGGAGTGCTGCGCCTCACGCTTGCGCCTGCGCTCCACGGAGAGGCTGCGGATAAGAAAGGCGATGAGCAGCAGCAGGAGAAGCCCCGAAAGGGCGGCTATATATAATAAGGTGTAATGATAGCGTTCCGTAAAGGGGATGTACATCACGGTGTACTCCTTGGGGATGCGGCTCAGGGGGATGCCGTAGCGTTGCAGCACGTGCCAGTTTACAACGTACCGCTTGGCGCAATACCGCACCTGCCTGTCGGGCGTCGCGCCGCGGAGACGTTCGGCGATGCCCTGCGCCATGTCGTCCAGTTGCGTTTCGAGAGGAGCGAAGTAGCCGCCCAGGGCGTAGTCCGACGTACCGAAGCCCTCGTTCACAGTTTCAAAGCAGGGGTTGTGGAAGAAGTTGGCGGAGTGCACGGCTATGAATTCCCGTCTGGTGAAAAGGCAGAGCGTGCGGTGGCCGTGCCCCGTCCACGCCATCTGGGTGAGCGAGAGCGAGTCGCCGTTCAGCCGGACGATGGCGGTGGTGTCGAACCGTTCGTTCTCCCCGCTCATGCCGGACGCTACGGGCGGCAGGGCGCTGCTCAGCCCCCGGTGGACGGACACGTGCATGCCTATCTGTCCGCAGTAGATTTCGTAGCCTTTCCCGCGGAGCTGCCCGGTGAGGTCGTTCCAGATGAAGCGGTCGAGTACGCTGTTGCGGTTTATCACGCACACGCGGGACTTGCCCATGATGCGCTCCACCATGCGTACGGTGTTCAGGTAGTCGGGAGCGTCGGCGTAGCCCGTCACGTTGGGATAGCGTTCCAGCAGCTTGCGGTTGGGATAGTTTACGCCGCCGAACACCACGGGCAGGTCGTGCAGGCGGGGATTGCCGCAGGCCATGAGCGAGTAGAGCGCCTGGTCGTCCAGCACCGCCACGAGGCGGGCGCCCCAGCGGGTGAAGTCGTCGATGAAGTCCGAGCAGCGCTCTTCTTCTTTAGCGGGCAGCAGGTCGTCGCAGTCCAGGAAGTATTCGCGGAAGTCGCAGGAGATGCCGTGCCCGGCCAGCGCGTCACTCAGCATTTCCCGGGTGCGTCCGGCATCCGGATAGCCGGCTTCGTAGGAGTGGACAAGAGCTATCTTATACCGCCCGGCATGAGGCTTGCGCCCGCATCCCGGCAGGCAGAGCAGAACTACCCAGCACGATAGCAAGGCAGCTATTGTCTTTATTTTCATTTCGTTTGTTCGTCTGTTCTACATGCAAAGATACGGATATATATCCGATATAAAAGGCTGTCGGCATGATTATTTTTCAGGAAATTTAGAATATCTTTGCCGCCTTTATTTTTTAAGGTAAAACATTATATGAATCATTATGGAAACTAAAAAAAAGAAGGATGGGCACATCTGAATCGAGTAAGAAAAGCCATGGAGTGTATTAAAATCGTTACCGACGAAAACTACGAAGTAAGCGATGAAGCCTACCACACGTTGAAGCGGATAGTAAAGGGATGTGAGAAACTGATTAAGGCTTACGAAAGAAAGCTGGCGCAGCGGGAAAAGGAACGGGAAAGGGCGCTGAACCGTTAATAAAGTACAAATATCCCCCATAAGTATGTTTATACATTTACACAAATGCAATGTGTTGGGACACACCGGAATAGGTGGCGCAAAGTGTATAGGCAGGAAAAAGCGTCCGTTTTATTTTCAGTAACTTTGTGGTAACAAACGTTGAACAGGCTGTCTTCCGACCGCGCTTTGCATGCATCGGAGACAGCCTGCTTCAATCAGTACTCATCCTATAAAACAAAGACATGGTAACTACATGTACAGAGGGAGAGATAGAAATCTCCGAATTCGGCTCCGTCCGAAGTAAAACATCACGGATCATCAGCCTTCGACAGTATGTAAACAATGTGCGCAGCGATATGTTCAAGGCACGCGTAGAGGAGTATATGCGCCTCGCAGCCCTGCCGGGACATGAAGCCGAAGCGCAGGCCGTAAAGGACAGGATGCCCTGCATCGTACCCGCCGGCGTGTGCAGCGGCGGACATGCGGTAAAGAACCTCGTCAGGCACAGCGGACTGCTGCAAATAGACATGGACCACACCGGAGCGCGCACCGCCGAAGTGTGCGGCCTGCTGCGGCAACTGCCTTACGTGGTGGTGGCGCACATGAGTTTCTCGCACAACGGGGTGCGCGCATTCGCGCTCGTGGCCGCCGGGGATGTGGAACGGAACTATGAGCGGTTGTACGCCGCCGTAGGAGAAGCCGTGAGCCGCCATGCCGGACACGATTACGACTCCAAGTGCAAGATACTGACGCAGCCCAGCTTCTACTCGTGGGATGCCGACGCGTATTACAACCCCGGTGCGGAAACGTTCCGGATGCAGTGGGGAGAGGAAATGACGAGCCCGGAAGGGGGAGTTGCGGAAAAGGAGATTGCAGGGAACGGGAATGTAGGAAATAGGAGTTCGGGAACAGGAACAAGGACATCGGAAACAAGAACAGGAACAGATACAGCAGGAACAGATACAACAGGAGTTGCAAATGCAGGAACAGGTACGAACGCAGATACAACAGACGCAGGTACGGCAGCAGCTTCCGCCTCAGTTTCCGCCTCTGCCCCGAACACCGTTTCCAACACTGCTTCCAACACTGCTTCTAACTCCGCCACTCCTTCCACCCCCGATGCCGCTCCCGGTTTCCTCGCCCAATTCCTCAACGACTTCGAGCACCGCAACCCTTTCCGCCGAGGCGAACGGAACTACCTTGCGCTGAAGCTCGGACGTGTGGCACGCAGTAAAGGATTTTCAAAAGAAGAGCTGGAAGAAATCACCCGTATCTTCACCTGCCGCTACTCTGCGACCGATTTTACAGCCGAGGACATCCGTCAACGCATAACCGCTGGTTATCAGTTCATTGAATCACTTCCGCAAAAAACGGAAGAGCACAACAGGGTTCAAAATAGGGGTCAGGTTCTATATGACCCCTCCGAGCCGCCCGATGAAGCTCTCGAAGACGCGGATTTGTTGGAGAAAAACAACGAACTGCGCGCCAGTTCTCCCTACATTCCCGACAGCGTTTACGACGGACTGCCCGCACTGCTCAAAGAGTGCGTAAAGTACTCCGGCGACCTGCGCGAACGGGACATCGTACTGCTGGGCTGCCTGAGCTGTTGCGGAGCCCTCTTCCCACACGTCAGCTTCTTCTATAAGAACGCCCTCTATTCGCCGCATTTCTACCTTGCCCTGATAGCCGCCGCCGGAGCGGGAAAAGGCGTACTGGCCTTTATCATCAGCCTGCTCGACGCCACTCAGGAGCACTATGACGACGAACGCCGCCAACAGAAAAAAGCTTTCGAGAAAGCACAGGCCGATTGGGACAACGAACTGCATCAAGCCCAACGTGAGCACCGCTCTCCCGACACCGACAAGAAGCCGGAAGAACCCAAAGGCAAGTATCTGAAAACCTCTGCCACCACCAGTAAAAGCCGCCTGCTGGAACAGCTTGCCACCAATGGCGAACTCGGTTGCCACATGGCGTCTACCGAAATCAACACCCTCATTTCTTCGCTCACCCAAGACTACGGCAAATACGAGGACATCCTCTGCAAAGCCGCCCACCACGAAGAAATCTCGCAGTCGTACAAGGCAGACGGCGACCCGATAGTCGTACCTCATCCTCACCTTGCACTCGCCATATCGGGCACACAGGAGCAGTTCATCAACTTCTTCCATTCACACGAAAACGGTCTGTACAGCCGCTTCCTCATCTACACCCGTCAGCTCAGCCTGCATTGGGAAACCTGCTCCCCCGGCGAAGGACGTGTAGACCTGCGCGCGCACTTCCGCGCACTGGGGCAGAAGCTGTTCGATATGCACAAGTTGTTGCTGGACTCTCCCACCCTCGTCACCTTTACCTCCGAACAGTGGGAACGCCACACGCAACAGTTCTCACTGTGGCTCAAATCCGCTTTGGTAGAGGGACGCGAATATCCCAGCAGCATTGTATTCCGTCACGGACTGCTTGCCATGCGCCTGGCATCCATCCTTACCATTTTCCGCAAATGGGACGATTACCGCTACGCCAAAGAGTATGCCTGCACCGATGCCGATTTCAACGCCGCCATGCAGATTGTAGCCACAATCCTTGAACACAGTCTGCTGCTGGGAACCACACTGCCCGACACCGGACGACAGCCCGTCCTCATGCGGCACTTCCACCAGTTCGACCAGATACTGGCCGACTTGCCACGCTCTTTTTCTTACAGTGACTTCACCTTCGCCGCCCAAAATCTCGGCATTTCCCTCTCCACCGCCAAGCGTATTCTCAAGAAAGGCTTGGAACAGGAACTCATTGTAAAGCAAGGAGATAAGTATAGAAAAAGGAATAAAAGGCGGGGGAAATAGGGTCAATAAGGAAGTGACCCCAAAAATGAACCCAAACAATATCTCCCCATTTCGTACGGGCAACCGGAAAAATGTTTATCTTTGTCCCGGTCTTCTCCCGGCGTTGTGAGAAGATGTGTTTTTCTTGATTTGGAGAAAATCATTTTATTATTCGTCACTCCTACGAAAGTCTGGTAAATTTTCACAAGAACGAGTAATAAGTGAGACTCTCCACGTCCGGCTTGCGTATAACTCTGTTATATAAAAGTTTGGCGTGGAGCTATTGCTTATTATTATTCTCTTGTACGGTCTTACCAGAGCCTCAGGGGTGGGATAATAATATCAATAGTTTCCACGCCATTCTTTATTATGGCTGACGGGGGAACACACTATTAACCCGATTAAAAAAAAGCCATGAAAAAGGAACAAGAAACAAGCAAAGAAAAAAACGAGGAGATTACCGATAGCACCGATAAGGCGACAGCCCCCTCAACGGCATTTCCCGACCTGACAGAGAAACATCCCTGTCCCCACCGCTACTGCGCCCTGTTGGAAGAACTAAAAACCACTCCCGACCTCTACGACCTTTTACACTCCTACTGCACCTTTCCCGAATCGTTAGACAACCTTTACGGCACGTCCCTCGCCCACCTGCGCTGCGATTGTTGCCTGTACGCCCACGCACTGATACGGCTGCGCCAACGCCCCGCATCCCGCTGGAAACGGATAAAGAAGTACCTTGCCTCGCTCCTGCCCGCATTTCTCAAAAAAAAGAAAAAAGCATAATCCCATGAAATCGACTACCGAAATATTAGAGTTACTTCGTACCTACAAGGCACACTCCGCCGCCAAATACGGTGTGAAACGCCTTGGTATTTTCGGCTCCGTTGCCCGTGGTGAACAGACAGAGCACAGTGATGTCGACATCTGCTACGAAGGAGATGCTCCTTCACTCCTCACGCTGGAACGTTTTCAAAACGAATTAGAAAATCTGTTGGGAAGCCCGGTAGACTTGATAAGGATACGAGAACGTATGAACAGCCGCCTGAAACAACGAATATTAAAAGAAAGTATCTATGTATGACAAAGAGTTTCATTCCTCTTACGAGAGGAAATAAATCATCCTGCGAGAAAAATAAATTCATCTTACGAGAGGAATAAATTCATCCCGTGAAACGGAAATATCCGTCTTACGGGCGGAATGGATTTATCCTGTGAGGTGGAAATCATGGCGTCCCCAACACCCCTATTATAAGTCGCACTTGCGCGGGCGTGTACCGTCTTGCGGTAGGCGTCATGCCCGTTTCCTGCAACTGCTGTTCCAGTCCGGGAGCGGTGCGTATCCACTCGTTAAACTGCTTGACGGCCGTCTGCTGTTGCACACCGCCTATATACATGCTCGCCAATTCGCCTTTGCCGTAGCTGCGCACGACAAACGCTTTCTCTACAATATCTTCATCTGCCTGTTCCATGTGGGGTAATTTACGGTAATCCTAATTATGGTTGGAGATATAAAGATAGTGATTTTCAGCGGGATAAGCAATTATATCGGGCGGTATATCATCCTCTACCACCGTCTTTTTTTCTTCTTGCAGCCTTTCTGCAACGCCACGCCAAACAGGCAACAGGCGCATTTCAATTCTTTCTGGGAGAGTTTATCCAAATTGTCGAGGATACCGGGGATTGAGTAGTTTTCGTCGAGAAACTCATAAGGGTCGGCGGCTTCTTCCAAATCCTGCTTCATCAGGCAGGTACATACAGGAGTTTTATCCATTAGTTTGTTATTTTTTTGGTTTATGTAAGGGTTATCTTATCTGCTTTACAAAAAAACGTCGGGGGGACGCCCCATCGAAAAAAACGCACCTTACTCCCCTTGCGGAAAGAAGGATGCTCAAAGATAACACTTTTTTGCTATTATTTGCATGATTATTATAATTTAATACAATAAGTCAATGTTGAAAGTCTGTTTGTACCATCTGTCTGTCATTGTTACCCAATCGTACTTAACAGCACTCAAACGTACCGAGCGTCGCCTAAGCTTACTTATCTTTATCCAAGCTTACTAAACATGACCTATCCTTACGCAAAACAACTTAACCTTGCTTATCCTTACATAATCTTACCTATCCTTACGCAAAACCGCTCAACCTACTTATCCTTACATAACATTACTTATCCTTACTCAAAACAACTCAATCTTACTTATCCTTACATAACCTTACTTATCCCTACTCCAAACTACCCAACCTTACCGAAACGTATTTTCCGCCTTGCGCCTGCCGTATCTTTGTTTCAACGAAACGAGGTAAGGAATATCGCCGCGGAGACTTCTCCTCTGACCGTCAGCAATCAATAATCAATATTTCCAATTAAAACCTAATTTCATCATGGCAATTATCGTAGAGCGTGTACAACGCTATCAGAAAGTCGGGGACAAGACTTCCCCGCAACTGTATTACTTGAAGCGGAAAGCCAAGAACTCCCGCCTGTACGACACCAAGCGCATCGCGCAAGAGATTGAGGAACTGGGCGGTATGTCCGCCGAAGACGTGGAGCACGTAGTCACCGCCCTTGTACGCAACATCAAGCGCAAGCTGACAGACGGCGACAGCGTAAAGCTGGACGGCCTCGGCGTGTTCTACACCACTTTCCACAGCAAAGGCACCGTGAAATCGGAAGACTCCACCGTTAAGAATATCGACAAAGTGAATATCCGTTTCCTCACCGACAGCGGCCTGCGTCTGGTGAATGATTCCGGAGCAACGACCAAAGGCGGGCCGAACAACGTGGCGTTCGAGTTGTACAATCCCAAAGAGGACGGTTCGTCGGGCGGCAATGGCGGCGGTGGCGGAAACGACGGAGAAGAAGAGAATCCGTTGGGCTAAGAACCCGCCGGGCGGAAACAGGGTAAAAGACAGGGCGGAACGGATTTCAAGCCTT
Source organism: Bacteroides sp. 44_46 (assembly GCF_001915465.1). Taxonomy (NCBI): domain Bacteria; kingdom Pseudomonadati; phylum Bacteroidota; class Bacteroidia; order Bacteroidales; family Bacteroidaceae; genus Bacteroides; species Bacteroides sp. 44_46. The sequence continues at coordinate 121,536 of NZ_MNQO01000020.1, forward strand.
ATCCCGTTATTGAAAGGCCGTCTGCCCGTCCGTACCCCTATCCCCCCGATAACATTTCAATCAATCTTCATTATTATAAATAACCCATAAGTAAATACTGAAAACCAGTTTATATCCCAAATACCTGTCCTTCGGAGCCAGCGAAGAAACCACTCCCTTTTTCGCATGCATAAAGAAAAGATTCTTTGCTTCGCTCCGAATAACAGATAGTATAAGCCGATTATGCGTATTTATTTAATACTTAACCCCAATTATTATGTCAACAAAATCAACCTGGTGGGACAAGCTCCTCAAAATCGTAATCGCAGTAGCATCAGCCGTTCTCGGCGCATTGGGCGACCTCATCGTCATTCACTGTTCCGCCACCCGTTGCGACCGCAGCTATACGGAACACGACCTGACAACAGACCACCTGCGCCGGGGCTTCTCCGGCGCAGGTTATCATTTTTACATCCGTAAGAACGGTGATATAAAGACGCTCCGGCCTTTGGAACGTCCCGGCGCGCATGCCAGAGGCTACAACGCCCACAGCATCGGCATCTGCTACGAGGGCGGGCTCAATCATTACGGAATGCCCGAAGACACCCGTACCGAATGGCAACGTCATTCGCTCCGCGTACTCGTAAGGACTTTACTGCTGGACTACCCCGATGCCCGGGTGGCCGGGCATCGAGACTTGAGCCCCGACCTGAACGGCAACGGCGAAGTGGAACCCATGGAGTGGACGAAGCAATGCCCGTGCTTTGAGGTGAAAAAGGAGAAATGGTGAAAAAAGAAAACATAAAAAAAGAAAGCGCTATCAAAGTAAATGATAACGCTTTCTCGCTATAAGACAACCGGCAGAATAATTACCATGCCCAATCGTCCAAATTCATATCGCTTTCTACCGTGTTTTCCAAATCATCCGGTAGATTACAGAAGAAATCTATTCCTGTTTTCTCTTCCAAATCGTCGATGCTGACAGCACGGGCTTTCACTTCGTCCGCAGTAGGAGCCTTACTGTATTCCTTATGTTCCGCCAAGAAACCGATGGCATGATATACACCGTCCGTTTCGGATAAAACAGCCATAAAGTAATATTTCGGACAAGCCAGTCCATGTATGGTAAAACCATTTTCGTCGGTAGTAGGTATTATTTGATCACCGCCTTTCTTCGTACCTGTATAATTTACAAGAAGCTCGTTCAACGCGCCGCCTTTGACCACATACAATTTACTGTAAGTAGTGGTGACACCCCTCTCGGCTCCGCCCCATTTGCGTACTTGCTCCTCGAACTCAGCCCAATAAGGACTATTGAAAGAGTGTATCATCGGCGACATATTACTGAAATAGAATGTCTGGTCGTTGGCTTCCTGAGTGAAAAGACGGTCGGCAGAACCGCAGATATGCCCGCGGTCAAAGCCGTCGCTCTTGTGGTGCGCATCGGTAACCTGCATCGCTTCGGGAAGAAGAGGGTCGACGATAAACTTATCCTTACGTCCCACACCGTCACCGGCAACACGTGTTGTCGCATCAAAAGAGAATGCCACCCATGAGGAATGTTTCTTCGTGTCGTCCCACTCCAAAGCGTAGTTCAGCATCTCCGTACCGTTCACTTTCAGCGAATGCGCTACAAAAACATTGGCTTCGTTCAGGCGGGGAATCTCAAGATTGAGCGAATAGCCGCTTTCGTCCTTTACGTTGGCATTGGCATTAGGTCTTACATCCTGCTCTACCGCATACTCTATCGTAACGTTGTTACCGTCGATACCGCATATACGGAATTTAACGTATTGGTCTGCCGCCAACGTCGCGGTACGCGCCCAGTAAGCGGCACCGTCTATCACGGGAACTTCCGTCTGCCAGGCATCATCAGCCGGACGTGTTTTCATTTCGTCCAGACGGGTGGAAGAACTTTTCACAAAAGTGTATTGCTTGCCGTAGAATGCCTTGTCCTGAATATAGAACGGAGTCTGAAAACCTTCCGGTTCGAATACCGTAAATCCGCTCTGAGGATTCTCATAACCTTTCAGTACAAGCGTAGCGGCACCTTCCTGCGTTGTTTCAATATAACCGTTATAGGGGGCGTCGGAGCTTTCGCATGCAACCATTCCCAGCATCAACAGCCACAACCCTAAGATATTGCTAAGTTTTTTCATTGTTCTTTTTTTACTTTATTGGATGTTGTTGTTTGATAAACGGCGCTTTAGCGGGGTAAAACCCCGCCCAAACGCATCCTTTATCTATTCGGCCGGAGTTTCGGCATCACCGCCTTCTTCTCCTTCGCTTTCTCCTTCTACCTTTTCACGAACTACCACATTCTTTACTTCCCAAGTAGGCGCAACCTCATTGGTGCTGGCATATTTGAAAGCGATGGTAACTTGCTGTCCGTTGTAAGCGCTCAGGTCTATTTTGTTGCTTACGAATGTCCAGTCGGTAGCATCCGACCAGTTCTCGACTGTCAAAGCCGTCCATGTGGCGGTCTTCACATCACCCGAATAGTCTACGGATACCATCACGTTCAGATGGTCGGCCGGATTCTCGGCACGGAAACGACAGGCGTGCTCAAACAACAGTTCAGGTTCTTTCGACTTCTTAAAGTTCATAACAGGCGATACAAGCCAACTCTCCGCCTGATGATTACCGGTAGCTTTGATGTAAGCGGACGCTTTCATATAACCGTATGAGTCTTGTTTCCATACCCAGCTCACTCCATCCATAAATACGTCCTGAATAGTGAAACTGCCCAAGTCTTTCTTGAATGTTTCGTTTACGTACATGCTTGCCTCGGCACTGATGCCTTCGGCATCTTGCGTAAAGGTAGTAGTAACCAGCCTGCTGGAAGTCGTTTCTATCCAATTTTCTCCTAAAGTATACTCTGCAACCACAGGCGTATTCGCCTTCTCATTGTAAATTACCGCAACTACCGATTCTGCCGCCGCATACGGATACTTCTGCTTCAAGTAAGCAGGCAGTACCGTTTCAGGCTCTTCAATCATATCCGTACCCAATGATTCGTAAACGCCCGGCTCTACTACGGCCACCTTGGCTTCTTCAGTCGTATATTCTTTCCATGCATTGTTATCGCCGTCGTACACATACAAAGCGGAAGTGGTAGGAGAAACGGAAGAAGCACGGGTAGAGGCAAGAGAACGAAGACCTGCAACGGCAGCAGCTTCTTTTATAGAAACCAACATTACCTGAATATATCCGCCTTTATTTGCCCCTAACAAATAACCATTCATGACAACTTTCTTCCCATTCAGGCTTGCCGCAACATCGGAATCATCAACATAAGATAACGAGAGGTCTTTTTCAACCCCTTCCACTGCCAGATTGTAAAAATTATATCCCTTTTCACTGTCTTTAATTGTCAACGTACCTTCAACAGAGGCATAGGCAAAGCGCGGTGCGGCAGCATAAGCATTCAACTCTGCGGCACTCAGCACTTGCGGAACCATATCGTTCGGAATGGTACTGCCTTCAGATATCCTTGTTACCGCAAGTCCGGTACTCGTAAATTGAATCAGACCATTTCTGGCTTCCGTTGTACCAACCACTTGTACCATGTCTCCCACTTTCTCGTCAGGCAAGGCATTCTTGTATACCAAAATATCACCTGTTCCATCCGTCATTACAAACCCTTTCGTATGAACGGCGGTAACCAGTCCTTTCACTGTGTAATTCCCTATCGGAGAGTATGCTATCAGCCCTATCGGAGTAACTTGGTTAGCTGTGCCTTTCACAACAATCGAAGTAGCGAATGTATTGATATATTTGGCTGAACTGCCACTGACTCCAGCAAGATAACCGGTTACGACAACTATTTGATTAATCCAGGAATCATCTACCAACAACGCATCGGTAATAGAGCCTTGAACTGAATTGCCACCATCTAAAACAATATTTATATTATTTGAGTTTTTCGTTAAAGTTCCCTCATAAGTGACGTATTGTATAGCAGGAACAGCAGCATTTGCATAAGTCACCAAATCAGCAGTCTCCATTGTTTGCGGAGCAGGATACGTAAATGCTTCCTTGCGTTCAAGAACTTTGAAAACAGATTTCGAACTAAAGCGGTTCATGCCCTGCTTTGCCAGCTCTACCTTACCAGATACTTCTACCGCATCGCCAACGGAACACGTTACAAGCTTTCCTTGATAAACACGAATAAGCCCCGTTTCATCCTTAAGTATAAAGCTTTTAGCATTAACCGCCACTACTTCACCCTTAGAAGTATATTCTCCTTCTGATGTAAGTTTTAACAAATCAGCAACACTTGTGTAAGAGGGCGCAGGTTCATCACCGCCATCACCCCCACCACCGATACTGGGCTCTGTTTGAGAATAAGCATAATTCACGACTTTCATATCTCCTGCCGCCGGATTATTGACAGCAGCTTTCAGCAAACCCGGAATCTTAGATACAGTGGAAGGAGAAAGGAAAGAAGCTTTCACTTTATCACCCCATACTGTTTTATAGTCATCTTCCGTCAAGTCATAGGCAGACAGGTTCTTAAAATCACCCATATACTCGGACGGACTGAAAAGTTTGTAAGTAACCACAAATCGCGAGCCTTCGTCTGCATTGGGATATTTGGATTTCAGATAGGCCGGAAGATAATCCTCAGCGGGCGCTTCTTCCGTAAAATAATGGTTAGTACCGACTTCCGCCAATGCCTCTACATACGTCTTTCCTTCGGGGTCTTTGGAAAGTGCCAGCTCCTGGTTGGCGCTCAATTTGGAGATAGTACCGTAATCGGCTGTTTCCAACGTCATGGCGATGTCCTTCACATCCGTGATATCGGGTTTGATGTTGAACTGGTCATCGTAATGGTCGTCACAAGCTGCTAACAGAGCCAGCAACGCTATTGAAACGAATATTTTCTTCTTCATATTGTGAATGTCTTTGTTTTCGGTTTAGAAATTAACTTTCAATCTTATGCTATATGTACGTCCAAAAGAATAGAATACATATACGTTATCGGCCGTAGCCGCCGTACTTGCGCCACTGGGGTTCCAAGCCTTGGAAATATACTGGTAGTTCAACAGATTGTTTACATTACCGGACAGAATCGCATTCAGCTTACCGAACTTGAAGCGGTACGAAGCGTTCATATCCAACTGACTGGCAGCAGGAATCTTCCACGGTTCCGCTACCGCAGTTTCTTTACCAACCGTCAGGATTGTACCGTCTACGGCATAGTAAGAATAGTTACGTCCGTAGTAAGTCCAGTCGGCACCTACACGCAGGTCTTTGGTAATGTTTACATTGGCGCCTACGGCTGCCGTAGTCTGCGCCGAACCGCCTACACGGATACCATTCATCTTGATGTGCGCCTTGGCATGATCCTCGGCTCCCGGAGTGGTAACTTTTCCGGCTTGCGTCATGGCATTGCCCAACTCGTCGTATACGTATCCCGTAGCATCGCTATCCCACTTCCAATCGCCTAAAGAAACCATACCGGTAAGTTCCAGCCACCGGAAAGGTCTGATTTTAATATCCAACTCAGCGCCTTTATGCAAAGCGGCAAGGCCGGACATATTGATATTGCCATTCTGCTGATTATCCAGCGTCACACTCTTTGTCATGGTTTTGTCCATCCAACGAGTGTAATAGAGATTCAGATTAGCTGTCAGCCACGTGTTACGGAAACCATAACCCAACTCTGCCGAGAATACTTTTTCATTCACGGCTTCCTTGTTCAGGATATTACTCTTGTCCGATGTCATAAATGCGCCGTATGAGTACTTGGGAGCACGACTGATATAACCTACATTGGCAAACACATTGTGGTTGTCCGTAATGTTGTAATTGGCGCCACCTTTAGCGGTGAAGCCCAAGAAGTTTACCGTTTTGGACTTGGCGTGTTCCTTATCGTAGTAAAAACGGTCGTAACGCCAGTAACCGGTGTTTGAAAGCGACCCTGCGACGAAAGCAGCCAAACGGTCTTTATTGTATTCCAATTGGAAGAAGCCGCCTTCCTGCATTACAAATCCGTCATAATCGCGGAAAACAACGTCACCGACACCTAATTTCTGATAGCGCCAATTAGGGTCGGCCGCGTGAATATTGTTCTTGACATCTACGTTGCCACGCTCAGAATCAAGATAATATGTACCACCAAAAAGGTCTGAAATCTCGTTACGGTGCACACCTTTATAAAAACGATAGTCTATGCCGCCATAGAAGTCCAAATATTGTCCTATCTTAGTGGTGTAAGTAGAGAGCAGTCCGTACCAGTCGTGACTGTTATTGGAACGTGCGGCAATCAATGCGGAACCGTATTCGCTCGTACGGTTAATCTCTTCGATGGCAGCATAGTCGAATGTTCCGTCACTGCGGCGGAAAGTATCGTACAACGTACCTTTATAAGCTCCTCTCCATGAAGTGTATGAATAAGGAGAGAACTCTGTATTTCCTTGGCCGGAGAAACCGGAACCGCGACCCAATGACACGTAAAGCGAAGTACTGAGCGAAGATTTGGAGTTAATCTGCCATTGGTGATTTAAACTGATGAGTGGCTTGTGATAAGAGTTGCGATAAGAGTTATATGACTCACCGTTAGAACGATAACCGAAGGTAGGATTATATTTATGGTCTTTCACACCATAAACAGTCTCTACCATTTTCCAGTCGGCAATAGTCAAACCGCCGTAAGAGGAATTACGTTGGTCATGCCACTGCGGAGCACCGAATGCGGTAAGCGTAAGTTGATGCTCTTCATTGATGCGTTTGGAAATGCTGGCAAACCAGTTGTAACCTTCGAACGCCGTACCCTGGATATAGCCGTTACCCCAGTTCTTACCCCCCATAAGGGTGAATGCCCAACCGTTCTTGGTTATTCCGGAAGAAACCGAAAATAGAATTTTATTCATTCCGTCATTTCCCATTCCGTAAGAAAGAAAGCCGCCTTTCTTTGCATCCAAATTGCGGGTTACGATATTAATGGTACCGCCCACAGAAGGAGCCGACACTTTACTTGCACCCAAACCGCGCTGCGTCTGTATGCTGCGGGCTACGTCACTAAGTCCCGCCCAGTTAGACCAGTAAACGCCGCCCCACTCCATATCGTTCATAGGTACGCCATTTACCATCATAGCGATGTTACTATTATCAAAACCGCGCATATAAATTTCGGAATCTCCAAAACCACCGCCTTGCTTGTTGGCATGCACGCCCGGAGTGGATTTCAATAATTCCGGAAACTCCTGAGTTCCCAATTTCTCTTCAATAAATACCGGATCTACCGTGGATAAAGCGACCGGTGTTTTACGCGCTACCGCTACGGATGAAGTAATCACCACATCTTTCAGCATCACAGCATCGGGTTTCATTTGGATAATACCCAAATTTACAGAAGCGCCCTTCTGCGTAACTTTCTTCTTCAGGTCTTTATAACCCATGTATTTAAACAATAATGTAGCATTCGAAGCAACGCCTTGCTTGAAATAACCGTCAATGTCGGTCACCGACCCCTGAGTAGTGCCCTCTACCATAACGGCAGCACCGACCAAAGGCTCGCCTGTTTCAGCATCGACAAGCTGACCTCTTACTGTAGTTTGAGACCATGCAACGGCACTACAAGCCGACAGCACAGCCACCAACAGGAATTGAATTAGATGTTTTCTCATAATTCCGCTTTTAGTTAATAGATAGTGTTAATTAATATTTAAAAACATTCATGAATTGCAAATATAATATTATTTAGCTATATATACATTACTATTATGCTACATTTTTTAAAGCTGCTAAACTTTTTTGAAAACATCTTAAATAAAAAAGCTCCGCAAGTTTCCTGCGGAGCTTTCTTTTTGTCACAAATGTGACGTATATGCTTTCAGATTAAAATCTAATATCAATCATTCATTAATTTCCTATATCGCACGCGAGTAGGCTCTTCTCTGCCCAAACGTTTCAATTTGTTTTCTTCATACTCCGAATAAGAGCCTTCGAAGAAGAACACATTGGAGTCGCCTTCGAACGCGAGGATGTGCGTACAGATACGGTCGAGGAACCAACGGTCGTGGCTGATGACCACAGCGCATCCGGCAAAGTCCTCAAGACCCTCTTCGAGAGCGCGCAGCGTATTGACGTCGATGTCATTGGTAGGCTCGTCGAGGAGCAGCACATTGCCTTCTTCCTTGAGGCAGAGAGCCAGGTGAAGACGGTTGCGCTCACCACCGGAGAGCACGCCGCAAAGCTTTTCCTGGTCGGCTCCGGAGAAGTTGAAGCGCGACAGGTAGGCACGCGCGTTGATGTCGCGTCCGCCCATACAGATGAGGTCGTTGCCGCCGGAGATTACCTGATAGACGCTCTTGTTGGGGTCGATGTCCTTATGCTGCTGGTCTACGTAGGCCACTTTTACGGTCTCTCCTACTTCGAATTCGCCGCTGTCGGGAGTCTCCAAGCCCATGATAAGGCGGAAGAGAGTGGTTTTACCCGCACCGTTGGGGCCGATGATACCCACGATACCGTTAGGCGGCAGCATGAAGTTGAGGTCGTCGAACAGGAGCTTGTCGCCAAACGCTTTTGCCACGTGCTTGGCTTCGATAACCTTGTTGCCCAGACGGGGACCGTTGGGGATGAAGATTTCGAGCTTTTCCTCTTTCTCCTTCACATCCTCGTTCAGCAGTTTGTCGTAGGAGTTCAAACGGGCTTTTCCCTTTGCCTGACGGGCTTTGGGAGCCATACGCACCCATTCCAGCTCGCGTTCCAGCGTCTTGCGGCGTTTGCTGGCGGTCTTTTCTTCCTGCTCCATACGCTTGGTCTTCTGGTCGAGCCAGCTGGAGTAGTTGCCCTTCCAGGGGATACCTTCGCCACGGTCGAGTTCGAGAATCCAGCCTGCCACATGGTCGAGGAAGTAACGGTCGTGGGTAACGGCGATTACCGTACCTTCGTACTGCTGCAAGTGCTGTTCCAGCCAGTCGATGGATTCGGCGTCGAGGTGGTTGGTAGGCTCGTCGAGGAGCAATACGTCGGGCTTCTGGAGCAACAGGCGACAGAGTGCCACACGACGGCGTTCACCACCGGAAAGATGCTCTACCGACTGGTCTTCGGGCGGACAGCGGAGTGCATCCATAGCACGCTCCAGCTTGCTGTCGAGGTTCCATGCATCGGTAGCGTCGATGATGTCCTGCAACTCTGCCTGACGGGTGAAGAGCTTGTCCATCTTGTCCTGGTCTTCGTAGTATTCGGGCAGGCCGAACTTCTGATTGATTTCCTCGTACTCCGCCAATGCGTCCACAATGGGCTGTACGCCTTCCATTACCACTTCTTTTACTGTCTTTGTGGGATCGAGGTAAGGCTCCTGCGCCAAGTATCCCACCGAATATCCGGGCGAGAACACCACTTCGCCCTGATAGGATTTATCCAAGCCGGCGATAATCTTCAGCAAGGTCGATTTACCCGAACCGTTCAGACCGATGATACCGATTTTCGCTCCATAGAAGAACGAGAGGTAGATGTTCTTCAACACCTGCTTGTTGTTCTGCTGAATGGTCTTGTTCAGCCCTACCATAGAAAAGATAATTTTCTTATCGTCTACTGTTGCCATGTAATTTAAGTATAAAGTATGAAATATAAAATATAATGTCCGAGATGTGATATAAGACTCTTACACACGAAATTCCGGTACAAAGATAAGAAAAAAAGCGAAAATCTTTTGCAACTTCCAAAAAAGTCTCTATCTTTGCACCCGCTTAACAGCAATAAAGGATTGATTCGCTAGCTCAGCAGGTAGAGCACAACACTTTTAATGTTGGGGTCTTGGGTTCGAGCCCCAAGCGGATCACCAGAAAACAAAGCCGAAATCGGCAAAAAGAGACAAGTCCTGTAATACATTGATATTACAGGACTTTTTCTTTTACCTCCGACTATATTGCAGATGTCATTACCAACCTGCCTGCTACGGGCACTCTGTTTAGTGGGTTTTCCCGTAACAAGGGGATTCTATTCGGCATTGGCAACCTGTTTTGCCCAATCTCCGGCCTGCTTTGCGCTTCCATTACACAGCCGGCCTGCCTGCCATTCAAATTTAGGATATAGCTTCCTGAGTTGCTTTACGCTGCCTGTAATAGAACTGCCGCCGGAAGTGGCAAACGGAATGATTGTCTTACCGGAGAAATCATATTTCTCAAGAAATGTATTGACCGGACGCGGACACAAGTCCCACCATATCGGATAGCCGAGGAATACCACATCGTAATCTTGCAGATTGAGCGTTTCTCCGCCCAACGCGGGGCGTGAGGTTTCATCCGCCATTTCCACAGAACTGCGGCTTGCCTTATTATTCCAATTAAGGTCTGCCGAGGTGTAGGCCGCAGCCGGAGTAATCCGGTACAGCTTACCGCTAACTGCTTGGGCAATGGCATCGGCAACTCTCTCCGTAGTTCCGGTACAGGAGAAATAGGCCACGAGGATTTTCTTATCGGATTGCGTATCGGCATCCGTTGTCTGTTTTTGCGCTTTCGATGAGCAGCTGAAAGTTAGTAAACTCATAATTATCAATATAATTTGTTTCATTTTATTCTGATTTTGAATGTTTCCGATTACTTGCCATGATGGACAGCCTAAGCATCTTATTATACCCATCATACATTATCTATATATGTTCGCCGGGAAGCCCGACCGAGATTATCGCTTATCCGATTCGAGCTTGTCATACTCTTCGTCCGTCACCGGTTCGAGCCATTCATTGGAAGTATTTTCACCGGGAACCTCGAAAGCCAAATGAGCGAACCAACCGTCGGCAGCAGCTCCATGCCAATGTTTGACGTTTGCCGGGATATGAATAACCGTACCCGGCAGAATTTCCACAGCAGGCTTGCCCTCTTCCTGATACCAGCCGCGTCCGGCTACACCGATCAACATTTGTCCGCCACCACTTGTTGCACGGTGGATATGCCAGTTGTTACGGCAGCGAGGCTCGAACGTGACATTGGAAACGCCCACCTGCTCGCGCGAAACGGGGGCGAGATAACTGTTACCGATGAAATACTTTGCGTATGCCGTATTCGGCTCACCGATAGGAAAAATCATTTCGCGCTGGAAAGCGGCTTTGGCATCCTCACCGGCAGCATCTTCCGCCCATACGCCTTTTGCCAGATTGAATGCCGCCCATGCTTTCGGCCAACCTGCATAGAAACCGATGTGAGTTATGATTTCGGCAATCTCGGTACGGGTAATGCCGTTCTTCTTTGCCGACTGAAGATGGAATACGAGCGAATTGTCCGTGATGCCCTGACTGATGAGCGAGGTAACGGTTACCAAACTGCGGTCGCGCAAACCGAGTTTGTCGGTACGGCTCCACACTTCTCCAAAAAGAACATCATCGTTGAGTTCTGCGAATTTAGGAGCGAACTCCCCTAATTGGGTACGCCCGGCTGTCTGTACTATTTTCTCTTGTGCCATAACATTGAAAGTTAAAATACTGAATACTGAAATTAAAAGAATCTTGTTCATGGTCGTTTCATTTATCGTATGAGGTTATTACTATTACCGGTTGTTTTACGATTGCAAATTTACCGCGGTTACGCAAACCGGTTTGTATATGATTTACGGATATTTATACCCGAATCATTGATTTTGCGATTAGGGATGCATGTAATGCAAAACAAAAAAACAACCATCAACAACACCGGAATGCGCTGATACCTCAAAAAAGCGAAAGGAAACAGTAAACAGGATTGAAGTTGCGGAATACCGTAACGGCGAGCGTCCATACAGCAGCCCCTATCAGCTCCGTGCCCAGGCGTCCTTCGTACTTATCGCCCATGGCAGACCTTACTCTTAACTATCACGGAAGAGCCTCTATTTCCGGCTGACGATTGTACCCGTCGCCTGATTGGCGGGCATTACCAGCACCTCGGCCACCTGTATGTGTTCGGGTACGGCGGCGGCAAAGTACACCACCTCGGCAATATCGTCGCCCGTAAGCGGACGGATACCCTTGTACACATTATCGGCAGCCGACTTGTCTCCACGGAAGCGCACTACGGAGAAATTCGTCTCCACCAAACCGGGCTTGATGTTGGTCACCCGCACGGGAGTATCCACGAGGTCGATACGCAATCCGTCAGACAACGCCTTTACGGCAGCCTTGCTGGCACAATACACACTGCCGCCCGGATAGGCGTAATCGCCCGCAATGGAACCCATATTGATGACATGACCGCGGCCGCGTTCCACCATTCCGGGGACAACAAGGCGGGTCATGGCAAGCAACGACTTGATATTGGTGTCGAGCACGATGTCCCATTCGTCGAGATTACCTTCGTGTTCCTTATCCACGCCGATTACCAGTCCGGCATTATTAACGAGGATGTCTATCGCCTCCCATTCTTCGGGAAGCGAGTCAAGAGCGGCTTTCGCAGCCTCGCGGTCGCGTACGTCGAAAGGCAGCAGGCAGACGTCCGCGCGGTATTCCGTTTCCAGCTCGCGCTTTACGGCGGTCAGCTTCTCCATATTCCGTCCGTTGAGAATCAGGCGGTAGCCATTCATGGCAAACTTGCGTGCGCAGCCCTCTCCTATGCCCGAAGAGGCGCCCGTGATGAGTACGATTTTCTTTTCCATTTCTTATAAGGAATTTAATGTTACAGGCCGCAAAGTTAGGACTTATTTGCGAGCATCGGTAAATTACTCATAACTTATAACTCATAACCCTTAAAGTTTTCAAGAAAATATGTACCTTTGCGCCACTTTTTTATGACTGACTGTATCAGGTAGAGATTTGTTTAATTAGTTTGGATAAAGTAAGAAACGCTTATGCAAAAGTCCGACTGCATCATCAGCGTAGAGCACGTATCGAAGTTCTTCGGAGATAAAGCCGTACTGAATGATGTGAATTTGTCTGTCCGTAAGGGCGAGTTTGTAACGATATTGGGACCGTCCGGTTGCGGAAAGACGACGTTGCTGCGTCTGATTGCAGGCTTCCAGACTGCTTCGGAAGGAGTGATTACCATTGCAGGGAAGGACATCACACAGACACCGCCCCACCGGCGTCCGGTGAACACGGTGTTCCAGAAATACGCCCTGTTCCCCCACCTCAACGTATTCAACAACATTGCTTTCGGCCTCAAGCTGAAGAAGCTGCCCGCCGCCACAATCGAGAAGAAAGTGAAGCAGGCGCTCCGCATGGTGGGCATGACCGACTATGAAGACCGCGACGTAGACTCCCTCTCCGGCGGACAGCAACAGCGCGTTGCCATAGCCCGCGCCATCGTCAACGAACCCGAAGTGCTGCTCCTTGACGAGCCCCTTGCCGCTCTCGACCTGAAGATGCGCAAGGACATGCAGATGGAGCTCAAAGAGATGCACCAAAAGCTGGGCATCACCTTCGTATACGTCACCCACGACCAGGAAGAAGCCCTCACCCTGAGCGACACCATCGTCGTCATGAGCGAAGGCAAGATACAGCAAACCGGCACCCCGATAGACATCTACAACGAGCCTATCAACTCCTTCGTGGCCGACTTCATCGGCGAGAGTAACATCCTGAACGGCGTCATGGTGCACGACCAGCTCGTCCGTTTCTGCGGACAGGAATTCGACTGCGTGGACACCGGTTTCGGCGAACAGACGCAGGTGGACGTCGTAATCCGTCCGGAAGACATCTACATCTTCGAGCCATCGGACGCGGCTCAACTGACGGGAACCGTAACAAGCTCCATCTTCAAAGGCGTGCACTACGAAATGCTGGTACAGACCGACGAGGGCTACGAGCTGATGGTACAGGACTACCACTGCTTCGAGGCAGGCCGCAAAGTGGGTCTGCTGGTAAAACCCTTCGACATCCACGTGATGAAGAAAGAGCGCACCTGCAACACCTTCGAAGGCAAGCTCCTGGACGAGACGCACGTGGAATTCCTGGGTTGCAGCTTTGAATGCAGTCCGGTGCAAGGCATCGAGCCCGAAACGCCCGTAACGGTGGAAGTGGACTTCCGGAACGTCATCCTCGAGGACAACGAAGAAGACGGACGACTGACGGGCGAAGTGAAATTCATCCTCTACAAAGGAAACCACTACCACCTCACCGTATTTACCGACTGGGACGAAGACATCTTCGTAGACACCAACGACGTATGGGACGACGGCGACAGAGTGGGCATACGGATTGCGCCGGAAAACATACGGGTAACAATAAATGACAAGGCGATAAAGTGATAAGGCGATGTTAAACAAGTTATCTTCTTTCTTCATGCGGCGGCGCAACTGGACGGTTCCCTACGCGCTGTTCCTGCTGATATTTGTGATAGTGCCGCTACTGCTGATTGTGCTGTACGCCTTTACGGATGCCGACGGAGCCTTTACCTTCGCCAATTTCCGCAAGTTCATGATGCACCCGGAAGCGATGAACACGTTCGTATATTCCATCGGCATAGCCATCATCACGACGCTGGCGTGCCTGTTGCTGGGTTATCCGGCGGCTTACATCCTCAGCCAGCGGCAGTTCAACACCTCGCAAACGATGGTGGTGCTGTTTATCCTGCCCATGTGGGTGAACATACTGATACGCACGCTCGCCACAGTGGCGCTGTTCGACTTCCTCAACCTGCCGTTGGGCGAAGGCGCGCTCGTGTTCGGTATGGTGTACAACTTCCTGCCGTTCATGATATACCCCATCTACAACACCTTGCAGAAGATGGACCACAACCTCATTGAAGCCGCCCAAGACCTCGGAGCCAACCCCTTGCAGGTATTCGGCAAAGTGATACTGCCCCTCTCCATGCCGGGCATCATGAGCGGCATCGTAATGGTGTTCATGCCTACGGTAAGCACCTTCGCCATTGCCGAACTGCTGACGATGAACAACATCAAGCTCTTCGGAACGACCGTGCAGGAGAATATATACAACGGAATGTGGAACTACGGTGCGGCCTTGTCGCTCATCATGCTGTTGCTGATAGGCGTCACCATCCTCTTTACGAACGAAGAGGACAGCGCATCCAATGAAAGCGGAGGTGTGATATGATGACACGTATTCTTGCCAAAGGCTACCTGTGGCTGCTGCTTGCGCTGCTCTACTCGCCTATCCTCATCATAATGATATTCTCGTTCACCGAGGCCAAAGTGCTGGGCAACTGGACGGGATTCTCCACCAAGCTGTACAGCTCCCTCTTCACGGGCGGCATGCACCACTCGCTGATGAACGCCATCTGGAACACATTCGCCATTGCCATGCTGGCAGCCACCGCCAGTACGGCGTTGGGCAGCATCGCGGCCATCGGCATCTTCAACCTGCGCACACGCACGCGTCAGGTAATGAACTTCGCCAACGCCATTCCGATGATGAACGCGGACATCATCACGGGTGTGTCGCTGTTCCTGCTGTTCGTCAGCTTCGGCATCTCGCAGGGATTCGCGACGGTGGTACTGGCGCACATCACGTTCTGCACCCCCTACGTAGTGCTGAGCGTGATGCCCCGTTTGAAGAAGATGAACCAGAACGTGTACGAAGCCGCCCTCGACCTCGGAGCCACTCCTTTCCAGGCATTGCGCAAGGTGATTCTGCCGGAGATATTTCCGGGCATGATAAGCGGTTTCATCCTTGCCTTCACGCTCTCCATCGACGATTTCGCAGTAACCATATTCACCATTGGAAACGAAGGACTGGAAACGCTCTCCACCTACATCTACGCCGATGCGCGCAAAGGCGGACTGACACCGGAGCTGCGTCCCCTCTCCACCATTATATTCGTTACGGTGCTGGTGCTGCTGATTGTCATCAACAAGCGTGCGGAGCGTGCACGGAAAAATTAAACCCGCCCCATCTCACGGGGCGAGGTGATTGCTCACGGGCTAAGGTGACTGCTCCCGTGAGATGAAATCATCCGCCCCGCAAGACGGGATACACCCGCTTCGTGAGACGAATTTTCTCATCCCGCAGGACGGAAAGATTCATCCCGCAAGCCGAAAAATGAAAGTATAGTCAAGATAAACCTGCTGAACAAAAAAAATGAAAAGATTAACACACATACTCCTTCTCCTTTGCCTCGTCCTCGCAGCCGCCTCGTGCAAGGACTCGGGCGAAGAGCGCAGCCACGTACTGAAAGTCTACAACTGGGCGGACTACATCGACGAAGACGTACTTGCCGAGTTCCCCGCCTGGTACAAGCAACAGACGGGGCAGGACATCCGCCTTATCTACCAGGTGTTCGACATCAACGAAATCATGCTCACCAAGATAGAGCGCGGCCACGAAGACTTCGACGTGGTGTGCCCCTCGGAATACATCATCGAACGGATGCTGAAGAAGAACCTTCTCCTGCCCATCGACCGCGACTTCGGCAAGACCCCGGACTACCTGCCCAACATCTCCCCCTACATCCGCCGGGAGCTGAACAAGACCAGTCAGCCGGGACGCACCACCACCGACTATGCCGTACCATATATGTGGGGCACGGCCGGCATCCTGTACAACCGCAACTTCATCACCCCCGACGAAGCCGGCAGCTGGCACTGCCTCTGGAACTCCAAGAACAAGGGTAAAATCCTGATGAAAGACAGCTACCGCGACGCCTACGGAACCGCCATCATCTACGCCCACGCCCGCCGGCTTGCCGACGGCACCGTCACCGTGGAGCAACTGATGAACGACAACTCCCCCGAAGCCATAGCCCTGGCCGAGGAGTATCTGAAAGCCATGAAGCCCAATATCTCCGGTTGGGAAGCCGATTTCGGCAAGGAGATGATGACCAAGAACAAGACCTGGCTCAACCTCACCTGGAGCGGCGATGCCGTATGGGCCATCGATGAAGCCGAAGCGGTAGGCGTAGACCTTGCCTACGAAGTGCCGCGCGAAGGCAGCAACATCTGGTACGACGGCTGGGTAATCCCCAAATACGCGCGTAACCCCAAGGCTGCCGCCTACTTCATCAACTATCTCTGCCAACCCGGCATCGCCCTGCGCAATATGGACGCCATAGGTTACGTCAGCGCCGTTGCCACCCCCGAAATCATGGAAGCCAAACGGGACACCGCCATCGCGACGCGTTCCGACCTCAGCTACTTCTTCGGTGAAGGTGTAGGTGCGGACAGCCTGCAAATCAATCCCGTACAATATCCCGACAGGAAAGTCGTGGAGCGCTGCGCCATGATACGTGACTTCGGCGACCGCACCGAACTCGTACTCGAAATGTGGAGCCGCGTGAAAGGCGACAACCTCAACACCGGCATCGTACTGCTGATATTCTCCGTATTCGGCGTGCTGTTCGTATGGCTGGTGTACGGCAAGATACGCAAGTACCGGCAGAAACAACGCCACCACCGGAGACGGAGAATACGGTAACCCCCTCATAACCCATCCCCCCAATAACTCATAACTTATAACTCATAACTTATAACTCTTAAATCCCCTCTCTCCATGTTAACTCAAATTATCAATGGACGCATATTCACCCCGCAAGGCTGGCTGAATGAAGGTTCCGTCCTGATGCGTGACGGAAAAATCCTTGAAGTGACCAACTGCGACCTCGCCCTTATCGGCGCACGTCTCATCGACGCCAAAGGCATGTACATCGTGCCCGGCTTCGTCTGCATGCACGCGCACGGCGGTGGCGGACACGACTTCAACGAATGTACCGAAGAAGCGTTCCGCAGCATCATCGACGCACACCTCGCTCATGGCGCAACGAGCTTCTACCCCACCATTTCCTCGTCTCCGTTCGACAAGCTGCATCAAGCCGCCAAAGTGTGCGAGCGGCTCATGGCAGAACCGGACAGCCCCGTGCTGGGACTTCACATCGAAGGCCCCTACCTCAACAGGAAAATGGCAGGCGAGCAGTTTGCCGACCAGGTGAAAGAGATTGACGAACAAGAGTACCGCGAGCTTGTAGAAAGCACCCGTTGCATCCGCCGCTGGGACGCCTCTCCCGAACTGCCCGGAGCGCTGGAATTCGCAAGCTACCTGCGCGAAAAAGGCATACTGGCAGCCGTATCGCACACCGAAGCCGAATACGACGGCATCCGTGCCGCCTACGAAGCCGGATTTACCCACGCCGCCCACTTCTACAACGCCATGCCGGGCTTCCACAAACGCCGCGAATACAAGTACGAGGGCACTGTGGAAAGCGTCTACCTGACCGACGGCATGACCATCGAACTCATCGCCGACGGCATCCACCTGCCGTCCACCATCCTGAAACTGGCATACAAACTGAAAGGCGTGGAGCACACCTGCCTCGTAACGGACGCCCTCTCCTGCGCTGCCACCGAAGGCAAGGAAATCAACGACCCGCGCTACATCATCGAGGACGGCGTATGCAAACTTGCCGACCGCTCCTCTCTGGCAGGCAGCATCGCCACCATGGACGTACTGGTGCGCACCATGGCAAAAGCCGGCATCCCGTTGGGCGACGCCCTGCGCATGGCTTCCGAAACCCCGGCACGCATCATGGGTGTGTACGACCGCAAAGGTTCCCTGCAAAAGGATAAGGACGCCGATATCCTCATCATGGACAAGGAGCTGAACATACGCGCCGTATGGCAGGCGGGCAAGTTGGTTCAGGAAAGTTTCCTGAATTATAAGTAGCGTGATTCTTCCTTTTACCGGTTCCTTATAATCCCCCGACACCATGCACGGAGCGAAAAATCTTACCCAAGGCCCTATCAACCGCCAGCTATTCGGCCTGGCGATGCCCATCATGGCTACGTCCTTCATCCAGATGGCGTACAGCCTGACGGATATGGCGTGGGTAGGCCGTCTGGGCAGCGAGGCGGTTGCGGCGGTAGGCGCGGTAGGTATTCTCACGTGGATGTCAGGCTCTATCGCCCTGCTGAACAAGGTAGGGTCGGAAGTCAGCGTAGGCCAGTCCATCGGAGCGCAGAACCGGGAAGACGCACGTGCCTTCGCCTCGCACAACATCAGCATCGCGCTGCTTATCGCCGTATGCTGGGGCGGACTGCTATTTGTTTTCGCCCGCCCCGTCATGCGCCTTTTCGAGCTGGAACCGCATATCACCGAGAATGCCGTAACGTATCTGCGCATCATATCGACGGCACTGCCTTTCGTCTTCCTCTCCGCCGCCTTCACGGGTATCTACAACGCCTCTGGGCGCAGCAAGACACCGTTCTACATCAGCGGAACGGGACTTGTGATGAATATCCTGCTCGACCCTCTCTTTATCTTCGGCTTCGGCTGGGGAACGGTAGGCGCAGCGCTCGCCACATGGCTGGCCGAGGCTTCCGTATGCTTCATCTTCGTCTACAAGCTCCGGCGGAAAGACGACTTGCTCGGCGGATTCCCGTTTTTCGTCCGACTGAAAAAGAAGTACAGCCGGCGTATCTTCAAACTGGGGCTGCCCGTCGCCACGCTGAATACGCTGTACGCTTTCGTCAACATGTTCCTGTCGCGCACGGCAGCGGAACAGGGCGGCCACATCGGGCTCATGGCCTTTACCACCGGCGGACAAATAGAGGCCATCACCTGGAATACGTCACAGGGCTTCTCCACCGGATTGAGTACTTTCATCGCCCAGAACTACGCCGCCGGACAGAAAGCGCGCGTATGGCAGGCATGGAAAACGACGCTCCGGATGACGGCCGTGTTCGGCACGCTTTGCTCGCTGCTGTTCATCTTTTACGGCAACGAGCTGTTCTCCGTCTTCGTGCCCGAGGAAGCGGCCTATCGCGCGGGCGGCAACTTCCTGCGCATCGACGGCTACTCGCAACTGTTCATGATGCTGGAAATCACCATGCAGGGCGTCTTCTACGGCATAGGGCGCACCGTACCGCCGGCTATCGTCAGCATAGGGTGCAACTACATGCGCATTCCGGCAGCCTTGCTGCTGGTGCAAACGGGTATGGGCGTGGATGCCATCTGGTGGGCGGTAAGCGGCACCACCATCGCCAAGGGAATAATCCTGACGGGCTGGTTTATCTTTATTAAAAGGAAAATTCTCTAAAAAAACTACAATGGTAAACTTTTTGATGCCAACGGATGTATTATATACATAAATTTGCATTAGTAAAACTTGAACCAATTAAAAAAATAAAAGGTATGAAAAAGATGAAAATTACAGCATTCCTGCTGAGCGGTGCCATCCTACTGGGTAGCTGCGGCACCATGAATAATACGACCAAGGGCGGTATCATCGGCGGCGGCTCGGGAGCGGCGGCAGGAGCCATTATCGGCGGACTGTTCGGCAAAGGTAAAGGCGCGGCCATCGGTGCGGCGGTAGGCGCTGCGGTAGGTACGGGCGCAGGTGTGGCCATCGGCCATAAGATGGATAAAAAGGCCGCCGAAGCCGCCAAGATTGAAGGCGCGCAGGTGGAAGTGGTGAAAGACGCCAACAACCTGGATGCCGTTAAGGTGACGTTCGACTCCGGTATTCTGTTTGCCTTCAACTCCTCTACGCTGAGCAACGACGCGAAAGCTTCTTTGCGCGACCTTGCCAAGATTCTGAAGGAAGATACTACCACGGACATCGCCATCATAGGGCATACCGACAAGGTCGGCACGTACGAAGCCAACATGAAAGTTTCCAAGAACCGCGCTTATGCCGTAGAGAATTACTTGCAGGATTGCGGCGTATCTCCCTCGCAATTCAAGCAAGTGGAAGGTGTGGGGTACAATGAATACGACGAAAGCCTGTCGGCCGCCCAGAATCGCCGTGTGGTAATCTTTATGTATGCCAGCGAGCAGATGATTAAGAACGCGGAAGCGGGAAAATGATAGTCCCGGCCATCATCTCCCATGAAGCTTTCCAAACCCTTACGTATCATCCGCAATCTGTTGCTCTTCTTCTTTATATCCACTACCGTAACGGTAGTGGTTTATAGTTTTATGCCGGTATATGTCACGCCGCTGATGATTATCCGAAGCGTGCAACAGGTATTTAAAGGGGAAAGCCCCGCATGGCATCACGAATGGGTGCCGTTCGATAAGCTCTCCCCTCACCTGCCTATGGCCGTCATAGCGTCGGAAGACAACCGTTTTGCCACACACAACGGCTTCGACTTCATCGAAATACAGAAAGCCATGAAAGAGAACGAGAAGCGCAAGCGGAAACGCGGCGCGAGCACCATCAGCCAGCAGACGGCAAAGAACGTATTTCTGTGGCCGCAGTCCTCATGGATTCGCAAGGGCTTTGAAGTTTACTTTACGTGGATGATAGAGATGTTCTGGTCTAAAAAGCGGATAATGACGGTCTACCTCAACTCCATCGAAATGGGCAAAGGCATCTACGGAGCGCAAGCGGCCGCCCGATACAAGTTCCATACCACCGCCGCCAAGCTCACCGCCAGACAATGCGCACTGATTGCCGCAACCCTGCCCAACCCTATCCGCTTTGATTCCGCACACCCCTCAAGCTATATCCTGAAAAGGCAGGAGCAGATACTGCGATTGATGAAACTCGTACCGAAATTTCCACCGGAAGAGCCGACGGGCTCTAAGAAAAAAAAGAAATAATAAAACATTCTCTTGTGAAGAAATAAGAATTTTCATACATTTGCAATAAGCAATAAAAAAGAAACGAAAAAGGATAAACTGAAAAATAAATTTAGTTTATAAAACGCGAAAGGAAAGCGTCGCTACCCGCGCACAGGTTGAAATCGCTCCGGCCACCCTGTTCCTTATTCGGGAAACAGAGTTTCAAAGCCTGTGGAAACAAGAGGGGGAATGGACGTTTTTACTTGCTTATGCACTATACCATGATAAACATCGGCAAACTGATAGAAATGGAATTACACCGCCAGGAACGCTCTGCAAGCTGGTTCGCAAAGAAATTATACTGCGACCGCACCAATGTATATTCCATCTTCAAACGACACAGCATAGACACAGATTTACTAATGCGCATCTGTTACATACTGAACTGCGATTTCTTCCGGTACTACTCCGGCGAGCTTCAAGAACACCCTTTTCCACCCGTAGACAACAAAGAAAACGAGGCGGAATAAAGCGCACCTCATGTAGAATATTATCCTACACTTCTGTATAAATAAAAACTACATACAGACAAAGTTTTTCGATTCGATAGAAATTATCTTTGCATCGTTTTAATATTAATTTAAAAAAAAGAACAAAATGAAAAACTTTGAACTTAAATTTTGGTTGTCTTGTATGATGATGGCTTTATGCCTTGGTTTTACATCTTGCGGTGATGATGATGAAGGTATCGAGGGAGATGCCAACGAACTGATTATCGGTGACTGGAAAGTGGTTGACGAATACGGTTGGTACAAATATCAAGACGAAGAAACCGGCAAATGGGTAAAAGAGGAATACGGCAAGGAAGACGGCGACTACATCAATGAAATCTTCAGCTTCAAAAAAGATGGTACCGGTTCGGAAAAACAGGCAGGTTACACCGAAAACTTCACTTGGAAAATTAATGCTCAGAAGCTCACTTTGAAATATGATCATTACAGCATGGAATGTACCATTGAGCAGATGAACGCTAAAAAGGCTACCATGTCTTTCTATGAAAAAGACGAAGACGGTGAAGAAGAGGCTATGGTACTTGTACTTGAAAAGCAATAAATAAAGGCTTGAAACCCTTTCATTAATAATAAAAACGCCTCGCGTTGGTAATCCAAACGCGAGGCGTTTTTATATTATCTCCGGCAGTTTTAAAGGGAAATCCCCGGCAATCAGGACACAAACTCCCGGTGTCCGGAACAATCAATAAGCATGTCCCCCCTCTTCCCGCATCTCTTTCGCATCTATTTTCTTCTTGTCGATGCTACGCCATGCGTAGAAAATGTATGCAAGCACAAAAGGAACCAGAACAGACACATAAGCCATTACCCGCAACGTGAACTGGCTGGAGCAACTGTTTGCCAGCGTCAGCGAGCTTTGCAGGTCGGCGGTAGAGGGATAATAAGCAGTATTGTTATAGCCCGCCACAAGCAGCAGCGCCAGCACCGTAAGCACCGTACCCGCACCGGCAAACCATATTCCTTTATCGAAAGCAGGTTTCCACACCGTACGGATAATTCCCCAAAGCACCGCAAGCACGCCCACAAGGAATACAATCAGCACCACAGGCATTTCGATGAAGTTCGTCAGATACTTATAGGGCTCCATAAAGACCTCTCCGGTTTCCGGATTCACCGCATATCCCTCGGCAAGCAGCGTACGGATAACGAACGCCAGGAAGAACACCAGGAACAATCCCGTATTTCCCCACAACGCACGGCGGCAACGTTTCACCAAATCGGCATCACTGATATTATTAATGAAATAAAGCGAACCGAGAATACGCGCCAGGAAGAACACAGCCAGCCCCAGCACTACATTCCAGGGATTGAGCAACGCATCCAGGCCATGTCCCGCATTCGCCCAACTGCTGATAACAGGCATCACCGTATCGGCGATATTACCTTTGTCGATATAAAACTCCGACCCCGTAAAGAACGTTGCCACCGCACCGCCCAACAGCACCGGCCCTACCACTCCGTTTATCACCAGAAAAGCGCGATACGTCGTCTTACCCAGCAGATTGCCCGCCTTCGACTGGAACTCATAGCTGACGGCCTGCAACACGAAAGTAAACAGGATAATCATCCACAGCCAGTAGGCTCCGCCGAAACTCGTACTGTAAAACAACGGGAACGACGCAAAGAACGCCCCGCCGAACGTCACGAGCGTAGTAAACGTAAACTCCCACTTCCGCCCCGTAGAGTTGATTATCATCTTACGCTGCTCTTCCGTCTTGCCCAGACAAAATATCAACGAGTTACCCCCCTGCACAAACAGCAGGAAAACAAGTAAGGCCCCCAACAGGGACACTACAAACCACCAATATTGTTGAAGAAATAGATAGGTATTCATGTGAAAAGTTATGAGTTATGAGTTATAAGTTATGAGTTATGGGGAAGTTCGTTTTCCGGACCTTTCCGTATCGCTTTCAGCATAATGCCCACTTCGGCAATCAGCATAATGGTGAACAGTACGAGGAAAATGAAGAATGTGGTCTGCACGGAGCCGACATCCAGTTTGGAAATAGCGGCACTGGTGGGCAACATATCCTGAATGGCCCACGGCTGACGTCCGCACTCGGCAACCACCCAACCGGCCTGTCCGGCAAGATAGCCCAACGGAATGGTCAGCATGGCCACCCAATGCATCCAGCGCATCCGCGACAAGTCTTTCTTATAGGCAAGCACAAGAACCACGATAAAGAAAAGGATAAAATACCCGCCCAATATCACCATGATTCGGAACATATAGAAAGTGAGCGGCACATTGGGAACCAGCTCGTTTACATCCTTGATATAACCATAACCGAAATACGCCACATTCTCTTTCAGCACTTTGGCAGCCACCTGCGCATCGACATCATTGCCCGCAGCCTTGGCGGCGCGATAGGCGGAGAAAGCGCCGATAGCCGTCTTTCCCTTCTCAATCTTTTCTTGGGCGGAGAGCGCGGTCGTACCGTCTTTCAGGGGATAACCGCCTTTCAGCAGGTCGTTGATGCCCGGCACGAAAGCCTTTGAGTCACGCTCGGCAAGCAGCGACAGGAACTTGGGAATCTCCATGCGGAAAAGGAAAGCATCCTTTCCGTCACCGGCCGTTTCCTTTTCGGGATTGAGAATGCCGAAAGCCACCAGCCCGGCTCCTTCCTGTCCCTGATAATAACCTTCCATGGCAGCCAGCTTCATAGGCTGTTTCTGCGCCACCTGATAACCGGAACCGTCACCCGTCCATGCGGAAAGCACAGCGGCGCACAGTCCCACCCAGGCAGCTATCTTTATGCTTGACAAGGCAAACTTCTTCTCACGGTTCTTCCACAGATACCAGCAACTCACGCCTACCACAAACACCGCGGCCAGCACCCAGCCGGACAATACGCTGTGGAAAAACTTGTTGACTGCCATCGGCGAAGTAGCCACAGCCCAGAAGTCCACCATTTCGTTGCGGGCGGTATCGGGATTGAATTCCATGCCCACCGGGTTCTGCATCCAGGCGTTTGCCACCAGAATCCACCAGGCGGAGATAGTAGCGCCAAGACCCGTAAGCCAGGTAGAGGCCAGGTGGAAGCGTTTGCTCACCTTGTCCCAACCGAAGAACATCACCGCAATGAACGTGGCTTCCATAAAGAATGCCAGGATGCCTTCGATAGCCAGCGGCGCACCGAAGATGTCGCCCACAAACCAGCTGTAATTGCTCCAGTTCGTACCGAATTCAAACTCCAGAATCAATCCCGTAGCCACACCTATGGCGAAGTTGATGCCGAAGAGCTTCATCCAGAACTTGGCTGTATGTTTCCAAAACTCGTCACCCGTACGGTAGTACACCGTTTCCATGATGCCCATAATCACCGCCAGTCCTAAAGTAAGCGGCACGAAAATCCAATGATAGATAGCGGTCAAAGCGAATTGCGCTCTCGACCAGTCAATCAGGGAAGTGTCAATGTTTTCAAGCATGAGAGGTAAAATATTAAGTATAAAGTATTAAGTATAAAGTATAATATCAAGTATAAAGAATAGTGAAAAGAGCCATCCCGCCCCCTAATCACTAATCGCTAATCACTAATCCCTAATCACCGTTCTCCTGCGCCCTCAGAATCAGTTCGCGGCTGACATACTCTTCCTTATCGCTGCCTACGGCGGCTTTGTTCAGATAGTTCGGGAAGAAGAAAAGGCGAAGGATAAAAAACATGATAAACAGTTTGATTGCAATTATCAGCCACAAAGTACGTCCTAATGTCATACTCCGGAAGCCCTCAACATAGAATTGCCAAATACCGGTCACGAGGTTTCTCATAGAAGCTCAATTTATAATCATTACAAATATAAAATACTTTTATATAAATAACAAATAAAAGGCTGAAAAGTTAATTGTCGGCAGAAAAAAGTAGTCCGCCGATACAATCCAGGCAAACGTCTATTGTTTTTGCCGTTTCCGAAAGCGCCGCCTACTTTTGTGAAGGTAAAACATAGAAATCAGGAAATATGATAAACGTAAGAAGATTGACAGTGATATCGCTCTGTGTGGCAAGCGCCTGCGCCGGCAACGTAACGCTGCAAGCGCAAGACGCCGCCATCGGCGCACAGCAACGGGACAGCGTACAGGCACTTCCCGCACAATGGGATTTGCAAACGTGCATCGACTACGCCTTGCGGCAAAATATCACCATCCGCAAGAACCGCCTCAACGCCGAAAGCGCCGAAGTGGACGTGAAGACCGCCAAGGCAGCCCTCTTCCCCAGCCTCACGGCATCCGTAAGCCAGCGTATCGTAAACCGCCCCAACAGCGAGACGAATACGATTATCGACGGCGACAACATCACCAGCAGCCAGAGCAAGACCAGCTACAACGGCAGCTACGGCATCGATGCCAACTGGACGCTCTACAACGGCAGCAAACGCCTGAACACCCTGAAACAGCAACGGATGAACAACCGCATCGCCGAACTGAGCGTGGCAGAGAGCGAGAACAACATCGAAGAGAGCATCACGCAAATCTACGTACAGATTCTCTACGCCACCGAAGCCGTCAAAGTAAACGAAGCGACCCTCGCCGTCAGCCGGGCGGAATGCGAACGGGCACGCGCCCTGCTCGCGGCGGGAAGCATCGCCAAGAGCGACCTTGCCCAACTGGAAGCGCAAGTCAGCACCGACAACTATCAATTGGTAACCGCACAAGCCACCCTGCAAGATTACAAACTGCAACTGAAACAACTCCTCGAACTGGACGGCGAAAAGGAAATGACGCTCTACATCCCCACGCCCGGCGATGAGAACGTATTGTCTCCGCTACCCTCAAAGACCGACGTCTACCGCTCCGCCCTCACCCTGCGCCCGGAAATCGAGGCAGGCCGGCTGAATGTCAAAGCCTCGGAGCTCGACATCGACATCGCCCGTTCCGGTTACATCCCCACCGTCAGCCTCAGCGCAGGCATAGGGAGCACGAACACCAACGGCAACGACTTCACCTTCGGCGAGCAAATCAAGCAGAACTGGAACAACTCTCTGGGCGTAACCGTAAGCGTGCCCATCTTCAACAACCGCCAGACCAAGAGCGCCGTACAGAAAGCCAAAATCCAGAAGCAGAGCAGCGAACTGGACTTGCTGGACAGCCAGAAAGCCTTGTACAAAACCATCGAAGGCCTATGGCTGGACGCCAACAGCGCACAGCAACGCTACGTTGCCGCCACAGAGAAGCTGCGCAGTACACAAACCAGCTACGACCTCATCCAAGAGCAGTTCAACCTCGGCATGAAGAACACCGTGGAACTGCTGACGGAGAAGAACAACCTGCTCAATGCGCAGCAGGAAACTCTGCAAGCCAAATACATGGCGATACTGAACACGCAACTGCTGAAATTCTATCAGGGAGAAAAGATTACGCTTTAACCGGCTAATTTAAAATAAGTAAAGATGCCTAATCAACCGATACTATCGGTATAAACTAAATTTCAACATTAATAAAGATACAGAGTATGAACAAGAAGAAAATCATCCTTATCGCCGTAATCGTCGTAGCAGTGGTCGGCGCAGGCTTCCGGCTCTTCGGCGGCTCTAAGGCCAAACATAAAGTGACCTACGAGACAGCCGCCGTCACCAAAGGCGAGATATCGGAATCGGTAACCGCCACCGGCACCATCGAACCGGTGACGGAAGTGGAAGTCGGTACGCAGGTCAGCGGCATCATCGACAAGATATACGCCGATTACAATTCCGTAGTCACCAAAGGCCAGCTCATAGCCGAAATGGATCGCGTGACGCTGCAAAGCGAAGTAGCTTCCCAACGTGCCGCCTACAACGGTGCGAAAGCCGAATACGAGTATCAGCGGAAGAACTACGAACGCAACCGCGGACTGCACGAAAAACAGCTCATCAGCGACACCGACTACGAGCAGTCCGTCTACAACTACGAGAAAGCGAAAAGCAACTACGAAAGCAGTCAGGCATCGCTGGCCAAGGCCGAACGTAACCTGTCGTACGCCACCATCACCTCGCCCATCGACGGTGTGGTCATCAACCGTGCGGTAGAGGAAGGACAGACGGTGGCATCCGGCTTCGAAACCCCTACCCTGTTCACCATCGCCGCCGACCTTACGCAGATGCAGGTGGTGGCCGACGTGGATGAAGCCGACATAGGCGGTGTGGAAGACGGGCAGCGCGTTACCTTTACCGTAGACGCTTATCCCAACGATACCTTTGAAGGCGTGGTAACGCAGATTCGCTTGGGCGAGGACAGCTCCTCAAGTTCCGGCAGCAGCACCACGTCCAGTACGGTTGTCACCTACGAGGTGGTTATCTCCGCCCCCAATCCCGACTTGAAACTGAAGCCCCGTCTCACGGCCAACGTCACGATTTATACACTCGACCGCAAAGGCGTGCTTTCCGTTCCGGCGCGCGCGCTCCGTTTCACTCCCGAAAAGCCGCTCATCGGCGACAATGACATCGTAAAAGATTGCGAAGGCGAGCACAAGCTTTGGACACGCGAGGGCAATACATTCACCGCGCATCCCGTAGTGGTGGGTATCTCCAACGGTGTGAATACGGAAATCGTAAGCGGCATCGGCGAAGGTGCGGTAGTAGTGACCGAAGCCACCATAGGCCGCATGCCGGGCGAAGGCGCGACGGCGGATACGCAGCAGGAACCCAGCGGCGAGAAGAGTCCGTTCATGCCGGGCCCCCCGGGAAGCAACAAGAAGAAAAAGTAAATGATAATACATCATTAACCATGAGCAAAACCGTAATTGAACTTCAAAACATAAAGCGGAACTTCCGGGTGGGAGACGAAACGGTGCATGCGTTGCGCGGCGTATCGTTCTCCATCGGCGAGGGAGAGTTCGTGACCATCATGGGTACGTCCGGCTCGGGAAAATCGACGCTGTTGAACATACTCGGCTGTCTGGACACGCCTACCGTAGGCGAGTACCTGCTGGACGGTATCTCCGTGCGCACCATGAGCAAGTCACAGCGTGCCGTACTCCGCAACCGTAAAATAGGCTTCGTATTCCAAAACTACAACCTGCTGGCCAAGACCACAGCCGTGGAGAACGTGGAGCTGCCGCTGATGTACAACTCGTCCGTATCGGCCGCCGAACGCCGGAAACGCGCCGTCGAAGCGTTGAAAGCCGTAGGACTGGGCGACCGTCTGGAACACAAGTCCAATCAGATGTCCGGCGGACAGATGCAACGCGTAGCCATCGCCCGCGCACTGGTAAACAATCCCGCCGTGATTCTGGCGGACGAGGCCACCGGTAATCTGGATACACGCACCTCGTTTGAAATTCTGGTGCTTTTCCAGAAGCTGCATGCCGAAGGGCGTACCATCATCTTCGTTACGCACAATCCGGAGATAGCCCAATACAGCAGCCGCAACATCGTATTGCGCGACGGGCGGGTGAAAGACGACACAGTCAACCCCGACATCCTGAACGCCGCCGAGACATTGGCCGCGCTGCCCAAACAAGAGGATGATTGATACAGAAAACAATATTCATAAAACACTAAACCAATGAACGGAACCAACCTTTTCAAAATAGCTCTCCGGGCGCTTGCCAACAATAAGCTGCGGGCTTTCCTCACGATGCTGGGTATCATCATCGGCGTGGCGTCCGTCATCACGATGCTTGCCATCGGGCAGGGTTCGAAGAAGAGCATCCAGGCGCAAATCTCCGAAATGGGCTCGAATATGATAATGATTCATCCGGGAGCGGACATGCGCGGCGGCGTACGGCAAGACCCCAGCGCCATGCAGACGCTGAAGCTCACCGACTACGAAGCCCTGCGCAACGAAACGAACTTCCTGTCTGCCGTCAGCCCCAACGTATCCTCGTCGGGACAGCTCATCGCGGGCAACAACAACTACCCCTCTTCCGTAAACGGCGTAGGCACGGACTACCTCGAAATCCGCCAGCTTACGGTGGACAACGGCACGATGTTTACGGAAGCCGACATACAGACTTCCGCCAAAGTATGCGTCATCGGCAAGACGATACAGGACAATCTTTTCCCCGACGGAGAAGACCCCGTAGGACGTATTATCCGCTTCAACCAGGTGCCTTTCCGTGTGACGGGCGTACTGAAAGCCAAAGGTTACAACAGCATGGGCATGGACCAGGATGATGTGGTGCTCGCTCCCTACACCACCGTGATGAAGCGTCTGCTTGCACAGACTTATCTGCAAGGTATCTTCGCATCCGCCCTCACCGAGGACATGACGGATAACGCCACCGAGGAAATCACCGGGATTCTGCGCCGTAACCATAAACTGAAAGACAGCGACGACGACGATTTCACCATACGCAGCCAGCAGGAGCTCAGCTCGATGCTGAACACCACCACCGACCTGATGACCACTCTCCTCGCCTGTATCGCAGGCATATCGCTGGTAGTAGGTGGTATCGGCATCATGAACATCATGTATGTATCCGTAACGGAACGTACCCGCGAAATCGGTCTGCGCATGAGTGTGGGCGCCAGAGGAGTGGATATTCTGTCGCAATTCCTCATCGAGGCTATCCTCATCAGCATCACCGGCGGACTTATCGGCGTTATCATCGGCTGCGGCGCAAGCTGGATAGTAAAAAGCGCAGCCCATTGGCCTATTTACATACAAGCCTGGAGCGTATTCCTCAGCTTTGCCGTCTGTACGGTAACGGGAGTGTTCTTCGGCTGGTATCCCGCCAAGAAAGCGGCAGACTTAGACCCGATAGAAGCGATACGATATGAGTGATGAGGGATTAGGGATTAGCGATTAGTGATTAGTGATAAACGATTAGCGATTGGGGATAAACGGTTAGTTTTTATTGATAGCTAATCCCTAATCACTTATCACTAATCACTAATCACTAATCGCTTATCACTAATCCCTAAAAAAAACTATCTTTGCATTTGTATGAAACAATTTCTCTACTCACGGTCGCGCATCATCGAAGCCTTGATTCATATCATCGGCTGGGGAATAGTATTTGCCTTTCCTTTTGTGATGATGACACGCAGCGGATTCACCATTACGTGGGTGGAATACCTGCGTCATGGCAGTGTTGTTCCGCTGTCGTTTCTTATCGTGTTCTATGGCAATTACTGCTTCCTCATCCCCCGCTATCTGTTCGAGGGACGCATCAGGCAGTATCTGCTGCTGAATGTGTTGCTGATAGTTTGCGTTACCGCCGGCGTGCACTTCTGGCAGGAGTACGCATTCCACGCCTATGCCAAAGTGGAAGACGAGGGCAAACGACACATGGGCCCGCCGAAGTGGATATTCATCATGCGCGATTTCTTTTCCATGATACTTACCGTAGGACTGAGTGCGGCCATCCGTCTCAGCGGACGTTGGGTACAGGTGGAAGCCGCCCGCCGTGAAGCCGAGAAAAGCCGTACGGAAGCGGAACTGAAGAATCTGCGCAATCAGCTCAACCCTCATTTCCTGCTCAATACGCTGAACAATATCTACGCGCTCATCGCCTTTGATACAGATAAGGCTCAAACGGCCGTACAGGAACTGAGCCGCCTGCTGCGCCATGTCCTTTACGACAATCAGCAGAATTTCGTGACTTTGGGCAAGGAAATGGATTTCATAAAGAACTACATCGCGTTGATGCGCATCCGCCTCTCGGCCAATGTCACCGTTGAAACACGTTTCGACATCCGTCCCGACAGCCCTACGGAGATTGCCCCGCTGATATTCATCTCTCTCATAGAGAATGCTTTCAAGCATGGCATCTCTCCCACCGAGTCCAGCCATATCCGTATCTATTTCAGTGAAAGCGCGCATGAGGTGCGTTGCGAAATCGCCAACAGTTACCACCCCAAGAACGAAGCCGATAAGAGCGGCAGCGGCATCGGACTGGAGCAAGTGCTCAAGCGTCTGGAGCTGACCTATCCCGGCCGGTACGCATGGCAGCACGGCGTAAGCGAGGACGGAAAAGAATATAAATCGGTTTTAGTAATCAATCACTGACAACATGAATCTGAAGTGTGCAATCGTAGACGATGAACCGCTGGCTCTGAACCTGTTGGAGAGCTACGTCAACAAAACCCCGTTTCTGGAACTTGCCGGCAAATACTCCAGTGCGGTGCAAGCGATGAACGATTTGCCGGACAAGCATGTCGACCTTCTCTTCCTCGACATACAAATGCCCGAACTCAACGGACTGGAGTTCTCCAGAATGGTAGATACGCATACGCGCATAGTTTTCACCACCGCTTTCGACCAATATGCCATAGACGGGTATAAAGTCAACGCCCTCGATTATCTGCTGAAACCTATCTCGTACGTAGATTTTCTGCAAGCCGCCAACAAAGCCGTGCAATGGTTCGAGCTGCTGCAACAGCCCAAAGAGGAAATTGAAAGTATCTTCGTGAAAAGTGATTACAAGCTGGTACAAGTGGATCTCAGAAACATCCTCTACATCGAAGGCCTGAAAGACTATATCAAAATCTATGAGGAGAACTCCCCCAAGCCCATTCTCTCACTCATGAGCATGAAGTCCATGGAAGAACTCCTGCCCGCTTCCCGCTTCATACGCGTGCATCGTTCCTATATCGTCCAAAAAGATAAGATACGTATCATCGACCGCGGACGTATCGTTTTTGGCAAGAACTATATCCCCATCAGTGACAGTTACAAACAAATATTCCAGGATTTTCTTAATAAAAGGAGTTAAAAAGCCCCTCATAGGTTTATATTTTATTGAAATCAGCCTATTTCTAATAATATCCTATTGCATATTAAAAGATGTTTTTTTACCTTTGCGGCGAACAGATAGGAGTTGTGAAACTCCCCCAATAGAATAGTTTAGTTAAGTCTAGTTTAGTTTTTGTGTAAGCACTTCCTTCGTAAGCGAACGTTGGAAGTGCTTTTATTTATAGGTTATAGAGCATTTACGAAAAAAGCAAGATTTGAAAATAGTCTCATTTTTGGGACAAAATAATTGCCAAAAACAAGAAAGAAGGAGAGATGAAAAACATCATTTACAATACAACCAGAAGCACAAGAACTCATTAATAAGCATATATCAAAAAACGGCAAACTTGTATTCGGTAAATATAACACGTTCGGCAAATGCTATTCGGTTATTTCCAGAAAAATAGCAGAGCTTGCAGAAGTTGCATGGATAGATATGCGAGATAACGAAAATAATTCAAGCGACAGTTGCGAAATAACCAAAGGATTATTATCTTTGTAATGTCAAATAACAAAAGTAATCAACATGAGTAACGAACAAATTAAAAAGGATTTGCTTATACAAAGAGCATTCCTCAAAAAAGAACTAGACCAACTAAGGTTCATCGCTGAAGTTACCGGAACAAACCAAGAAAAAGAGATTGACAAAAGGTTAGACCGGTTACTGACAATCGACAAAATCTTAAAAGAGTTAGAAAAAAAGAAGTAAAACAAAGCCCCTCTCTCCGGAAAGGGCACTAAAAATAAATATATGGCACTGAAAGATGAATTACAGGCATTAAAGCCGCTACTTGGTACAGACTCTCCGGAGTTCTATATCAAAATGAGAGAAATAGCCGCCAAATACAATTCGGAAGAAGATAAGAAAGCTATTGCCAACTTTGTATCAGAGCGCTTACAGAACATTGATAAGAAACTGGATGTTATAGAAGAAAGCGCAATCAAATTACAGTTGCAAGAAGTGGCCGAAATTGTCTCTCTAAGCTATCTTGCGAAGAAATACTTTAATAAAAGTAGGTCATGGTTGTATCAGAGATTAAATGGTAATTTGGTAAACGGGAAACCGGCACGCTTCACACAAGAAGAATTACAGACATTCAACAATGCCCTGCAAGACATTTCTAAAAAAATAGGCTCACTTAGTATCTCATATTGATACTTTGTTATTTGACACCATCCCCGTAGTTGAGCCGCTACGGGGATTTTTTACAAGTTATTATTGTATACTCTATTTTTATTTCCATATCTTTGGAACTTATACAATAAACACCAATAATAATTTCAACAAATAAAGTGTGATTGTCAATTACAGGTCGGACTAAAAAACACATGAGACTATGGGTGAATACAAAACACCCGACATTTACATCAAAGAGAAAAACGCATTCGGAGATTCGATAGGCGATACGATGAAGAACCGTATTGGTAGCCATCAGTCGCCCGGCAGAATTCATCGAGATTACATTCTGGCAGCAGATGCAGGAAAGCCGATAACGATGGATATTATAATATTTAATTGACAACACTGTAATATTTGAATAGTATGACAGACAAAAACGGAACAACTCAGAGCATTCAGACATGGCCTGTGCCTGAATTTCATTTCAGCGTGGAAATATCGAATGTGGGAAAAATCTTCTGCAAGGAAGTGTCGGGACTTGATGTCGAGTTCGATGTGATAGAATACCGTCCCGGTGACATGCCGGGCTTCACCAGGGGCAAGATGCCGGGCTTGCGCAAAGGCGGAGACGTGACCCTGAAAAAGGCGATATTAAAAGACGACAAGACACTCTGGGACTGGATAAATCAGGTGAAGATGAACATTATCCGGCGCGAAAGCGTGACCATTGCCCTGATAGACGAAAGCGGCATTCCGGTACATAGTTGGAAACTAACCAACGCATGGCCCCAAAAGTATACTATGGGAGGCTTCAAAGCCGATGGAAACGGTGTATTCATGGAAAACATCGTACTGGCACATGAAAATATAACACCGGATTAGAATAAATTCAATTGCCGGTATAACTTAGTTTTTGCGTAAGCACTCCCTTCGTAAGCGAACGTTGGAAGTGCTTTTATCCGGTAGAATCATTATACTTGTAGTTCCATACCCAAATTTTCCAATGATTATAAAGAATCCAAATAATCATATAAAGCGGGAAGCTTATCCCTGTCGAACTCAAATTGGCTTGCTGTCTTAGGAAGCTTGTCCGGAGACACATTGTCTGCATGTTCGCCCCATAAACATTCACGATCATATTCGATATTCTTATCCTCGAGTCCCGCATGTTCCTTCAGCCATTTACAAATCAGTTCTCCTAATTTCTTAGTGTCATACTTACATGTAGAATTCTGTTTTCTAACGTAGAGAATAAACTCATCATTACCCATTTTAATTATTTTACCCATCGTTTTTCTTTTAAATATTAAACATGAACAAATATATACAAACAAAAAAGAAACTAATTTCCTCAATGTCCTTTTTCCTGACTCATTTTCATAAACTCTTCTACTGTTCTGGTATAAATATTATCCCTCTTATTATAATAAACAATACTCATTAAGTTTGCCATATTCAAAACAACAGTACTTTCATTTTCCCTATTATATAAAAATATAGCAGAACCGCATTCACCTATATAATTATAATCCTGGTCTGTGTATTCCACACTGTTTTGCATTGTGATATGGAATCTTTGTTCATTGCTTTTCTTATCCAAATTCGCATTATATACGCCTAAAAGGACCATACAGGTAAGAATTGATATGAATAAAATAATTGCAGCAACCAAGTTATGGTAGACTTTCACTATCCGGAATCTGACTTTTCTATATGAGCGTAAATATAAACCGGCGTAAGGAAAACAAAGCATCAATAAGACAACAATCCAAAAGTATTTATATTTAGTTTCTATTGCTCCAATATAAATATTAAAAGGAATAATAATAGATGAAATAACAAATACTATAGGTATAGACAATAAATCTCTATGAAAACTTTCTTTCGCATCTTTTTGGTCATAGTATTTATTTATAACTCTCTTTTTACGTTTACAACGATGTATAATAGATAATACTTTATTTATGCAGGCATTTTGGATTTTGATATTCCTTAGTTTTTTGAATTCATAAAGAAACCTCTTTTGAGGAACCCGGGATAGAAATTGTAAGCCAAAGAAAGCCACAGAAAGCATAACTACTATAAGAATAGGAGTTAAAGTAGAAACCAATACTTCCGCCAGAGTGATATACGAGGTTATATTAATACCAAATTGATAATAATACACCATATAGTATGCAAATCCTATAATATATACAATCAGAGCTAAAACAGGAAGTATTTGTATTACATAAGTTTTTATCCAATTTTGCGTTGCCATAAATATTGATTTTATCCACCATTAACCTATTCCCACGAACCGCCCGCCTATCTAAAGACTTGAGTCATCGGACGTCCTATCCACACTTGCGGCTGCCGCAATCCGAAGATATAGGCTATGGTAGAAGCCACATCGTACTGCATCATGCTCTCGTGGAACACCCCATTTTTCCTCACGTTTTTACCGGAAATAATAAAGGGAGTCTCCATCTCCTGCATTGTCTTACCGCCATGTCCTTTCTTGATACCCCCATGATCTGCGGTAACGATAAATATTGTCTCCTTCAGCATGCCGGCATCCTTTACCGCCTGTACGATGCGTCCGACATAACTATCGAGTTCCTTCAACTTGGCATAATATTCGGGCGTATCATGACCTGCCTTATGCCCCACATGATCCGGATTATCGAAACAAACGGCAAGCAGCGTCGGTTGTTTCTCCTTAATATAGTTCTCGGCCATGCTGCATAACGCTTCGGGATATTGATTATAATCCGGCGCTTTCGCATAATGGCTCAACGATAGAGTATCCACAAGATATTTAATGCCGTTCCACTCATACAAACAACCTATTTCGGCTTCCGGCCGGGCATCTCTCAACTGTCGGAAGATAGTGGGAAATATACCGTGTTCATTTAATATGCGCGAAGGCAATTCGGGAGTTTTGGAACCCCATTCCGTATATCCGTGCAATTCAGGTCCGGCACCCATAAACATAGATGCCCAGTTTACAGCACTGGAAGAGGGTAATACAGAACGTTTTTCCAAAGTATAAGAACCCTCTGCCATTAACTGTTTGATATGGGGAATGTCAGCTTTGGGAACACTGTAAGCCCCCCAGCCATCCAATCCGATTAACACTACATGCTTGGCTTTACTCTTGGCCGAACACGGGATAACAAAAAGACACGCTGCAATGAGGAGTAAAAACAGCGGAACGATTACTTTTTTCATAGATATTTTCTTTATGGTTTACAAAAATAGTAACAACACATGGAATAACCAAATATATACAAACCTACTTCGCGGCCTCATGCGCATGTGCAGCTTCCATCGCCTCGGCTTGGGTCTTATGAATGTGCCGTGCGAGTGCTCAACGGAAGCATAAATCGGTTTGTACCCGTCCACAGGGTGGTACGGAAATTCTCAAAAGTGCTTGTCGGTATTCATAATCCAATACTAATTCAAGTATACTTTATAATATAAAAACCATTCGAAACCGCCGTATCGCCGATACCGGTATATCGTTACCCAAGAAGGGGATATCCCCTTCAGAATACCCCCTTCCGTTATACAAACGCTTTAATGCACCGTCACACCGGCGTATTAAAACCGCTTATTGCTTCTTATATCCGCATTTAGGACATACCCCTTCCTCATTCAGCGAAATGCCGCACAAAGGACAACGTTCGATATCATTCTTCGTATCGAACTCGGCTGAACCTGCATTCACGCCGCTGGTAAAGGTAATCTTGGCAATGTTCAGTTTCTCTTTCAGCAGGTCGTACACGATTTTAATCATGCCTTCCACAGTCATGGTTTCCTTGGTCACCACCAACCGGCAGTCGGGATACGCGGTGGCGAGCGGAGTTTTAAACGCTTCACCCTTCATCTTGTTCTGAGGATGACCGTTCTTGATACCCTGCTTTTCATAAACGTCGAGGATGGCCGGCAACAACGGGTCATCTTCACGCAGCACGAGGGCATGGTCGAAGTTCTTCAGCACGTCCCAAGCCACTTTCTGAATCTCGTTACACGGATACACCATGTTTACTCCTTCATTCACCGTGTCTTCCACCTCAATGGTCAATACGCCTGTATGGCCGTGAAGATACTGGGCTTCGCCTTGGAAACCATAAAATCTGTGTGCATACTGCAAATCGAAAGTTGTGATACTTCTCATTTTCAAATCATTTTTTAGTTAAACATTTATTAAGTGTTATCTGTACCTGTATCTTGTCGATATCGTCCGATACAAGGTTTTTGCTTTCCAGATACTGTTGTATCATCCGTGTCAGTTCGGGGTCTTCATAATCCATTATCTGCTGTCCGTTAAACAGATGATGGTGACTATGAACCGTGATGTCATAATAGCATTTTCCCGTATCGGGATGGCATACCAGCGACAGCAAACCCGCCTTACAGAACGAATCAAGAATACGATACACCGTAGAGAGTGTGATTTCCTTATCTTTCGATTGCACACAGGAGATAATCTCCTCAATCGGAGCGTGGCGCAACTCCGTCATCGCTTCATATACGGCTTTGCGCTGGGGAGTCAGTTTCAGTCCGGCTTCTCTTATTTTATCTGTTCCTTCCATTTATCCATCTTATTTTGCGACAAATATATTGCGAACATTTTGCAATTGCAAATTTTTCGCAATAAAAGACATATAAAATTTCAAAATCAAAGGAAATATAAAGAATCAGGCAAGTTCTCCCCATTCGTTTCAACCCTTTCGTCTTTTCATTGTTATACTGATAAACGGTAATTATATGGACTCCCAACTCTCGGACATACGAAAAGAATATAAGAAAGGCAAGCTCACCCGTAACACCATCTCGGAGAACCCTTTCGAGCAATTCGCCCGCTGGCTCGACGATGCCCTGCATTGCGGCGAGGATGAACCTACGGCCATGATTGCGGCCACCGTCTCGCCCGACGGCCGCCCCTCTACCCGCACCGTCCTGCTGAAAGGCGTGGAAAACGGCCGATTCATCTTCTTCACCAACTACGAAAGCCGCAAGGGAAGGCAGCTCGCGGCCAATCCGCACATCTCCCTCTCTTTCGTCTGGCATAAGCTGGAGAGACAGGTACACATCGAGGGTATAGCGGAGAGATGCGCTCCCCGCGAATCGGACGCCTACTTCTCCACCCGACCCTACAAAAGCCGGATCGGCGCAAGAATATCCCCGCAAAGCCACGTTATCGGCAGCCGGATGGAAATCATCCGCGCCTTTGTAAAAGAAGCCGCCAAACTGGCCGGACAAACCGTGCAGCGTCCCGACAACTGGGGCGGCTTTGCCGTCACCCCCACCCGCTTCGAGTTCTGGCAGGGGCGTGAAAGCAGACTGCACGACCGCTTCCGATACACGCTCCGTGAGGCGGCGCCCGTTCCCGCATGGACAATACTCCGCCTCGCCCCCTGACCGGGCATCCGGCTCTTATATCCTACAAATAAACCTTAAAATGAAAAACAAACTCATAACGCTGCTGTTAGAGGGGAAAACTTAAAAGAAGATAGTTATGAATTATGGAATCAGTGTTCTCTTTCGCGCCATCCCACTGTTGATGGCCTTGTTTTGTTTTGGTTACGGAGCTTTCGTGCTCGGCATGGGAACAGACCCGGCCAGGTACGTTGCCGGCCCGGTAGTGATGTCATTGGGAATGATATGCATCGCCTTGTTCGCGACGGCGGCAACCATTATCCGGCAGATAATCCACACGTATAACACGGTCGCCAAATACGCCCTGCCCGTTCTTGGCTATCTGGCCGCCCTGCTCACGTTCATCTACGGCTGGGAATACTTCAGCGAAGCCCCTACTGCCGGACATTTCGTAGCCGGACACGTCATCTGCGGCGTAGCCTTCATCACCGCTTGCGTGGCCACCACCGCCACTTCGTCCACCCGCTTCACCCTTATCCCCGCCAACTCCGACGCTACGGGTCACGACACACCCCCGCAGGCCTTCAGCGCCATGCAGGGCAACATTCTCATCGCCGTTGCAGCGCTGCTGGCACTCGCCGCCTGGATATGGACTATCTGGCTGCTTGCCAAGAGCGACGTTCACAACGCCTACTACATTGCCGGACACGTCATGGCAGGCATCTCCTGCATCTGCACCAGTCTCGTGGCGTTGGTGGCGACCATCGTACGCCAGATACGCAACAGCTACTCGCACTCCGAACGCAAATGGTGGCCTGCCGTGGTACTCGCGATGGGCACTCTCGGCATCCTCTGGGGCTTGCTGGTAACGACCGAACACAATCCCGCCAAATCATCCATCGGTTATATCATGATAGGTTTAGGACTGGTTTGTTACAGCATCTCGAGCAAAGTCATACTGCTTGCGGCCATCTGGCGCAACACCTTCAAACTGGCCAACCGCATCCCGCTGATACCGGTATTCACCGCCTTGGCCTGCCTGTTCCTCTCCGCTTTCCTCTTCGAGATGGCGGGCATGCACGAGGTTTACTTCGTACCCGCGCGCGTACTGGCAGGCTTGGGCGGCATTTGTTTCACGCTATTCTCCATAGTCAGCATACTGGAAAGCGGTACCTCAAAAGGGTAACCGCTTATCCCGTAATCTCTACGTCGGTAAAGATGTCCACACTCTCGGCGTGATGCGCCACGTAGGCCGCCGGCCCCGTATCGCCCGATTTCATGATGTCGTACACCACGTCCGTCTTGTTCTT
The DNA here is from genome assembly GCF_001915465.1 of Bacteroides sp. 44_46. NCBI lineage: Bacteria > Pseudomonadati > Bacteroidota > Bacteroidia > Bacteroidales > Bacteroidaceae > Bacteroides > Bacteroides sp. 44_46. The sequence continues at coordinate 161,905 of NZ_MNQO01000020.1, forward strand.
GCCCGTAATCAGGAATACAATCTTCCTCGCGTTGAACAGCAGACACCCCGTCATGGCGATGCGCGGCTGCCCGTTATACGGATTCACGCTCGCCTCGTACGGATGGAAAGAAGACAGCAGATACTCCTGTCCGGGGAAGATAGACGACGTATGCCCGTCATCTCCGGCTCCCAGCAGTACCAGGTCGAACGCCGGGAAGCCCCGCCGCAGAGGAACCGTGCCGAACACCAGGTCTGAGTAACGCTTCGCCTCTTTCTCCGGATGGCGGCAAGCGCCGTCGATGGGAAACACAAACTCATCCGGCATACCCACTTCTCTCAGCAGCAGCCGCAGCATGGTGCCGTAGTTGCTGTCCGAGTCTTTGACGGGTACGCAACGCTCGTCCACCCAGAAGATGCGCATCCGCATCCACGGAGTTTCTTTCTTGAACTCATGCGCCCAAATGTCAAACATAAGGGAAGGCGTCGTTCCCCCACTGAAAGCAATGTGGAAGATTCGCTCCGGCTCCCGGTTCATCATGTCTATTATGTACCGGATAAGAGCCCGTGAGGTCGAAGTCGCGGCAGGATATATATAACTTTTCATAATTCGCAATATTCATCGGTATTCGTCAAATTCTTGCACGGGTTCGTCCATTCGGCTCCGTGCTCGCGCATCATCGCTTCACTTTCCAGAGGACCCCAGGTTCCTACGGGATAACCGTACAGCGGCGCCCCGGGATGCTCCTGCCAGAATTTCAGTACGGGGTCGAAGAAACGCCATGACGCGTCCACGGCATCGCTGCGCGTAAAGAGTGTCTGGTCGCCCTGTATGCAGTCCTCTATCAGGCGGGCATACGCGTCGCCGGTGGGCAGTCCGCCCAGGTCGGAATAGCTGAAGTCCATCATCACCTGCTTCACGTCGAAGCCCGGTCCCGGAACCTTCATGCCGAATTTCAGCACGATGCCCTCGTTGGGTTGCAGGCGCAGAATCAGTTTGTTGGCACGCGGGCAGTGGCCGCCCTCGCAACGGAACATCTGGTGGGGCGTCTCACGGAAGTGCACCACGATTTCGGTCACTTTCGTCGGCATCTGCTTCCCGGTACGGATATAGAAAGGCACGCCGCTCCAACGCCAGTTGTCGATACCAATCTTCATGGCGATGTACGTTTCCGTACGTGAGTCGGGAGCCACATTCTTCTCCTCGCGATAGCCGGGCTTGGTGGCGGATGCGGTATATTGCCCGCGCACGATATGCTCGTTCAAGTCTTCCTCGGTGAGCGGAGAGAGCGATTCGTACACTTTCACCACCTCGTTGCGGAAGTTATCGGCATTGAACACCGCGGGCGGTTCCATGGCAGTGAGCGCCACCAGTTGAATAAGGTGGTTCTGCACCATATCGCGCAATGCTCCGGCTCCCTCGTAGAAGCCGCCGCGCTGCTCGATGCCCAGATTCTCCACAGCCGTTATCTCTACGTAGTCGATGTAGTTACGGTTCCAAAGCGGCTCGAAAATACCGTTGGCGAAGCGGAACGCCAGAATGTTCTGCGCGGTTTCCTTGCCCAGGAAGTGGTCGATACGGTAAATCTGGTGCTCCTCGAACACCGAGGCATAGATACGGTTCAGCTCGCGCGCCGAGTCCAAATCATAGCCGAAAGGCTTCTCCACGATGATGCGCGTATGAGGACGGTTCAGTCCCGCAGCCTTCAGGTGCAGAGGAATCACGCCGTACAGCGACGGCGGAGTGGCCAGGTAGTACAACATGCCGTCCGGCTCCTGCTCGCCCGTCAGCTCCTGCAGGCGGGCGGCCAGCTTGCCGTAATCGGCGGCTTCGGCGGGATTGAGCGAGAGGTAGTGCAGACGGTCGCAGAAGTCAGCCATGCGGTTGTCCGCATGCTCTTCCGGGGCTACAAAACGCTCCATCTCCGTCCGTATATAGGTACGGTAGGTATCATCCTGATATTCGGTACGTCCGATACCTAAAACAGCGAAATCTTCCGGTAAGCGGTTATCCTTGTACAGCGCATACAGTGCCGGCATCAGTTTTCGCTTCGTCAGGTCGCCGGAAGCGCCGAAAATTATCATCACAAATTTACTCATAGCTTTATGTTTGTTTTTTTTGGGGGGCATTTCAGTAATCTTTCTCCGAGAGGGGGCTACACGTTGTAGGTTCCCGACTTCGTATCTCCGCCGTGTCCCGTCCAGTTTTCGTGGAAGAATTGTCCTCGCAGTTCGTCCACACGCTCAAAGGTGTGCGCTCCGAAATAGTCGCGCTGCGCCTGAATCATGTTGGCCGGCAGCTTGGCCGACACGAGCGAGTAGAAATAGTTCAATGCCGACGAGAAGGCGGGAACCGGAAGTTCCTCTTTCATGGCCTGCGCCACCAGATGTTTCCAGCCGGAAAGCAGTTGCTTCATCTCGTTGCTGAAATAGGGAGCGAGCAGAAGATGCTGCGGTTTTCCGGCCTGCTCGAAAGCGGCGGCGATGTCATTCAGGAAGATGCTGCGGATGATGCAGCCGCCACGCCACATACGGGCTATGGAAGCCAGGTCGAGGTTCCACCCGAAAGCGTCCGAGGCGCGTTGCAGTACGGCGAAGCCCTGTGCATAGGACACCAGCTTGGACGCGTACAGCGCCGAATAGATGTCTTTCACCATTTCGGGCTTGTTGTACACCACGTCCGTGCGCCGGCACACAAAATGCTTGGCGGCCGATTCCCTCAGGCTTTTCTGCGCCGACAGGCTGCGTTCGAATACCGCCGTGGCAATCAGTCCCAGCGGCATGCCCAGCTCCATCGCGTTGATTACCGACCACTTGCCGGTACCTTTCTGTCCGGCGGTATCCAGAATTTTATCTATCAGATAGCCGCCCGACTTATCCTTGTGACGCAGGATGTTGGCCGTAATCTCAATGAGATAGCTGCGCAACTTGCCCTCGTTCCAAGTCGAAAAAACGGAAGACATTTCCTCGTTATTCAGTTGCAGCAGATTCTTCATCACCCAGTAGGCTTCCGAGATGAGCTGCATGTCGCCGTATTCGATGCCGTTGTGAATCATCTTGACAAAGTGTCCCGAACCCGCCGGGCCCACCCACTGGCAGCACGGCGTGCCGTCGGACGCTTTGGCGGCGATGCTTTGCAGAATCGGTTTCACCTCGTCCCAAGCGGTCACCGACCCGCCCGGCATGATGGAAGCGCCGTTCAGCGCGCCCTCTTCACCGCCGGACACGCCTGCGCCCACAAAACGGAATCCTTTTTCTTCGGCCGACGCCACGCGGCGGTTGGTATCTTCGTAGTTGGAGTTGCCGCCGTCTATCAGTATATCGCCCGGCGAAAGCAACGGAAACAGTTGTTCCATCAGTTCGTCCACGGCACTGCCTGCACGAACCATCATCATTATTTTACGCGGCGCGGCCACCGACTCCACAAAACGGGCTATATCCGTATAGCCGCGAATGCTCTTACCACGTGCGCGGCCGTTGATAAAACGGTCTACCACACCTTCTTCAATCCCCGGAACCGTACGGTTGTAAACCGATACCTGCCAGCCTTTATCCGCCATATTCAACGCCAGATTTTCACCCATTACGGCCAGCCCTATTAGTCCAATGTCAGTTTTATTTAAATTCTCCATATATTGATACTTGTAAAATTTATCTTTATAGTTGAAACAATATGTGCCCGCTATTTGTTCATGTCAAGTTTGAAATTATTCCATATTTTGTTTAACTTTTGATTAACCGCTCGTTTCAAGGAAAATCAATTACAAATATCCCGGATTTACGGGCGGTTCGTCAAGCAGTGAAGCGGCGTCGAAACAGGGACACTCCTTTATCCATTCTTCGGGCTCTATCTCGCCGTTGCCGTTCAGGTCGGGACTGAGGTCGCGGTGCCCGCAAAGGCGGCTGCCGGGATAGTCTTTCAACAGTAGCAGGACGAGCGCTCTCAGGGAGTGTTTCTGAAAATCGGTACGGGTATCGGCAGGCCGTCCCCGCTCGTTCAGCCCGCCCTCGTAGCAGATGCCGACGCTGTGAGCGTTGCAGCCTCTGGCATGCGCGCCGGGACGTTCCAGAGGCCGGAGCGTCTTTATATCACCGTTCTTACGGATGTAAAAATGATAACCTGCGCCGGAAAAGCCCCGGCGCAGGTGGTCTGTTGTCAGGTCGTGTTCCGTATAGCTGCGGTCGCAACGGGTGGCGGAACAGTGGACAACGATGAGGTTGATGAATCTCATTTTGAGTTATGAGTTATAAGTTATGAGTTATGGCTTGGCTACATGGGCATTGCGTGTGCGCCCAATGCGCCGAGAACGGCTGATGCTACTGCGATTACGATTTTGAGGAGCTTGTCCCACCAGGTTGATTTTTTTATAATAATGAAAATTGATTGAAATGTTATCAGGAAATAGGGTACGGACGGGCAGGCGGCCTTTCAATAACGGGATAAGGCTTGAAATCCGTTCCGCCCTGTCTTTTACCCTGTTTCAGTCCGGCGGGTTCTTAGCCCAACGGATTTTCTTCTTCTCCGTCGTTTCCGCCGCCGTTGCCACCGCCGCCGTTACCGCCACCTGTCTCTCCGTCCATTGCCGCCTGTACATCGAGAAATTCAATCTTCTCTCCTGCACGCGTAGACGTCAGATTCGGTTTCACACTGCTCGAAGCTCGAAAGTTAATCTTCACCGTCCTGATATTCTTGGATGTACAATCCTTTACATCCGCCACTCCCGCCGAGTGCGCCGAAAGGCTGAATACGCCGAACTCCTGAATATTCACCGAATGACCGTTATACAACGCCGTCCGCATCGCTTCCACGAAGTTCGTCAGCACACTCTTGATATCCCCGTAAGAAAGGGAACTTTTCTCTTTCATCTCGTACGCGATACTCTCCAGCGTCATTGTCTGACCCATCGTAACGAGGCGGGGATGAAACACTATCTCGGAATTTTTATTCTTCGGGTCTTTCCGATAACCCACTTTCTTAAATGGTACTGCCATAGTAAATTGAGAATTGAGAATTAAAAATTAAAAAATAGGGAGACTGAGCCGGGGTGCGCAATTGGCGGTTAACCATACCCTCTCTTGTTCCGTAGGACAAAGATACGGAAGTACGCACCGCTGTTTTGTCGTACATGGGTGCGGCGGTATATGTATGTCGATAGTTGGATTTCAAGTGATTATAATGTGCGGTTCACTTCCGTAGTCCGTATTTTTTCCGTATATTTGAGGTATATCCGAGAGATGGCTCGAACAAAAAAACAGTAATCATAAAACGTTTAAAATCATAACAAAGAGATGGAGAATCATTGCATTGAAGAACCTTTCATTATCCGTTCTTACAGAAAATCGGAGTTGGCGCACTTATATAATCCCGATATGCCGCTTGTGCCCGCCATGCGCAAGATGAGGTATTGGATACAAAGAAATCCCGAACTGTACGAGGCCATGTACAGGTCGGGAGAAGCAAGGGGAGACCACCGCTATACGAGGCGGCAGGTGAGGCTGATTGTAGAGACGCTGGGAGAGCCGTAAAAAACAATACCACCGACATCAAACATATACCGAGTTTTTTACCTATCTTTGTCAGTGTACAAAACAAAGTAATTATGAATACCTTAGAATTAGAAGCTTATAAGGCAGAATTGGCAAGGGAAGTATTGAGTATTGACAACAAAGAAGTGCTGGACGATATAAAAGAAATCATATTGAAAGGTACGGGACATAATGCACCCTGCCGGATGAATTTCAGTGAGGTAAAGCAACACCTGCAAGCTTCTGAAAAGCGGTTTGATGCAGGAGAATACATCAGTGAGGAACAAATGGAAGAGCTTTTTAACTCACTGCGGTAATGATTATACGATACGACGTTAAAGCCCGGTATCAGATTGAAGAAATCTTTCAATACGGAAAAAGTAACTTCGGTTCTCAAACCGCTTTAAGATATATACAGAAGCTGAGAGAGAACATCAACGGATTAAAACAGCATCCTTTGGCAGGAAGCATTGAATGGCTGCTCACCGATAAAGAGCATGAATACAGATTTATTTTTGTAAAGCCTTATAAAGTAATCTATTCTATCAAAGGAGAGATTATTAGAATACATCTCTTTTGGCATACCTACCGAAATCCCGACACTTTAAAATCCTGTCCTCTCGAAGTCTGTGAACCATCCTCTCCCTACGGAAAAGAATAATATTTTGCCTATGCCGCCAATCCCGTTTGCCGTACATCAAACGTAATTTGCAACATAGGCAAAACTTTTTTTGATATACATCCTATTGCCGGAAGTTGCGCTCCACCTCATCCGACTGGAACTTCACCACTTCATACTCCGTACTGCCCTGACCGTTCGTACGCGTCGCAAAACCATACTTCTCGAGCGCCTGCACCAGCTCCTGCTGCGTCTGCCGGTTCACCTGCACCTTACCGTAAATCGTAAGATGGGTAAGGATGGCGGAAGCGGGCATCCACTGAACAGACAAATCCTCTGCCAGAGGACGGCGGAAAAAGACGAACAGGTTCTCTTCCACCGGGTCCTTCATCCGGTGACGCTCGTTATGAGTGTTCAGCCCGTCTATCTCGTCGCCCTCGTACCAATACCGGAAGCCGCTGCCCAGCAGCGACATAGCCTGCGAATACACCCCCTGATAATTCACGGGGCGACGATAATCCACCGAAAGCACCGATGAGGGCAGGAAACGCCGGTTGCCGTCGATGTCCTGCAAGCACTGACGCTTGTTGGTACTCGCGATGAACGAGGCATGCCGCGCGAAGCAGAAAGCCTGCGTATCGTACACCTTGCGCTGCGTCACGCTCTCCTGCGTGATGATACGCTTCAGCCCCGCAAGGTCGGCCGCCTTCACACCCTGAAACTCTTCCATGTTGATGAGATAGCGGGTGGAAAGCAGCAGCATGTCGTCCTTGCTGTCCGGACATATCATGCCCGTGTGGTAGTACTCGCGCCACTGGGGCGGAAGCAGACGGCTTATCCACGTGCTCTTGCCCTTGCCCTGACCGCCGAAAAGTATCAGCACGAGCTGGTTCACCTTCTTCTCGTACAGCGCGCAGGCCACCGAGCCCACCAGCCAGCGGCGGAAACTCTCGCGCCAGAACTTCCCGTCTTCCGTCCGTACGGTATCGGCCAGCTCGCCGATGTAGTCCGTTACGCCGTCCCACGGGGGAAGATTGAGCAAATAGTCCTCAAAGGGATTGAACGCCGTGGCGTAGTCGGAGTCGACAATGGCCTTCAGCGTGTTCAGGGAGCAGTTGATGCCGTCTGTCAGCAGGCTTACGTAGATGGAGTTCAAATCCTTGCTCCGCAGGGGGCTGAAAACGGGAGAAGCGGTAAGGGAGTCCGTCCCGCACGCACCGTCCTGCTCGCAGAACTCCAGACGGTCCAGCACCGTATTGCGGCGGAAGCGGTAGCGAAGCGAAAGGAAATCCATGACGCGGCTGACGACGGGAACCTTGTCCTCTTTCGCCTTCTCGGCCGCACAGGTCTTGCTCACGTACAGGTAGGCGTTGCCGATAGCCCCCGCAACGTCCAGATCGTCCTGCCGGAAGTCACGTTCGGCAAGGAGCACGGCAACTTCCCGGGGGATGTCCTTGCGGAAGCAGCGGTTGCCCAGTATGAAGAGGAAATTGTCACGGTTGCCCTTACGGAAAACCTCGGAACGGCGGGTGGTGTTGAGCGCCTTTTTATACTCCATGAGATGCCAGGGGGCTATTTCGGCAGACAGGGCGGAAGCGTCGCCACCCCGCGACCTGTCGCTCTTCTTGCCCTGCAATGCTCCGTTATCCGCCGTTTCGTCCGGCAGCCCGTTACTCATCCTCTCACCCGGCAGTGCACCGCCTGTCCTTTCACCCGGCAGTTTCCCCGGCAACCCGTCTTCCACCGGCTTATCCCCCGCCCCTTTCTTCTTCCTCTCCGTCTTCCCGGGCACGAGCACCCGGGTCGTCACTTCCTCAATCTCCCCCAGCAGAGCCGTATTCAGATACGCCTGCGCATCGAACGAAGCGAAGAAGCCCCTACCGATATCCTTACCGCTCACGTCCACCGGAAGTCCGATGAGACGCTCCACGTACAGGCGGGCGGCCTCGTACATCAGCGCATGATGGTTCTCAAGCTCCGCGTACGTGATGAAAGGCACGGAGAAGGTCATCTTGCGCAGGCGGCGGGCATACGCCGTGCGCAGGTAAAGGAAGATTTTGAAGCCGTGCCGCTTGGGCGTGAGGAAGCACGCCACAACGTCGGCGTCAGCCTCAAGCAAACGGCGGACGGCATCCACACGGTCGTCCGCCAGCTCGTCCACGTCCACGGTGATGACGGGGTTGTAGCGAAGCAGGCTGTAAGGCTGCCGCAAGGCGGAGTAGTTTCCCGTGAGCGTAAAAAAAGGGAGCTGCTTCTTGATGGCGTTCGCTTTGGAGAGGTCGCCCAGACGCAACTGCTGCTCCACTTTCCGAACCGTATGGAAGTAGGCGCCGTTGCGGATGTTGGTTATCACGGTAGTCAGGTTCGTTTCGCCGGAAACGGTGGAGAAGCCGCTGTAAGCGGTAATCATGAGGTCTTTCATCGATGTTTGTTTTAGTTTGCCCTATCGGCGGGAACAAAGATAAGCGTACGCTCCCGGATACGAAAATAGTCCTCTCCACAGGAAAGGACTATCCGCTTCACTTATTTCGGACGCTCATCGGACGCGCCCTGCTCCTCTTTCGGGAAAAGACGGGCAAGGGTATTGTACAGCGCCGTTTCGATGGACTGTTCCTTCATCTCCGAACTGCGGTCGCGGTCTTTCTCCACAAAGCAGAACGCGTGCAGAATATGAGCCCAGCACCTCACCTCGCGGCTTATACTTAAATCAGGACATCCCGCCGCCTGATGGCCGTGTATCTGGCAGGCAACGGCCTCGAACAGAAGCTGTTTGCCCGTATCCACGTGCACCTTGCCGTCAAGCATCAGGTCAATCCCCGTAACGATGCGGGATACATCAAGGTTTTCATCCTTCGAAACAAACACATAACGATCGCAATCTACAAACTCCACTTTTTTAAAATAGCACTTTTCATACTCTTTTCTCTTTTTTCGTTTAACATTTAAAGGCTTCAATTAATATTAACAGGCAAATTTAAACATTTATTAAACGCGGGCAAAACAATCGCCGGAAACTTGTTGAGAATAAAAAAAAATCGCCGACACCGTGAAGAAAGGCAGGAGGGTATATCCCCCTCTCTAATGAATCGGCGATTTTTAACCGAAAAAAAAGAAAGAATACGCCCGTGCGTGCGCACACGCGCATGTACTATATATATGAAACTTGTATCATCAGGGAAAAGTTGTAAAGAACAGAGAAATAACGGCGGTGAATGTTGTAACGAAAATTCAACGAAAACGGAGGTGTTTTTTAAACGTACGTTTGATAAACACAAAGATACGCATACTTTTCATAATACCAAATTATTTTGATAATATTAATTTCGGATGACAGCAAAATAATTTTTCAATATATTGTGGAACAGACGCTTACATCCGAAATAAAAATAGTGCCCTGACAAAGGAATAAGTATAAAGGGCGGGGCTGAAAGAGAGCCCCGAAAAGGTGTTTTTCAGACGTACGTTTAATAAACACTTTACCCTGAAAAGCAAGCAAACAAGCAAACAAACAAATAACATTTATGAACCTGAAACCTTTGTTAATCATTGGGTTTATGCAGGTACTGCCTTTTCCGATATATCCACAGGAAGCGCGAGAGACAAAAAAAGAGGTCTTCAGCGCCGACACCGAACAAAAGACAGAACTCGTACTGCATTTCCGCTTCGACCGCTCAATGGTCGACTACGGATATCGTGACAATAACCGGATACTTGCCGCCATGCACAAAATCTTCGCAGACAGCCTGTGTGTATCCCGGATAGATTCCGTGTGCATACAAGCCTTTTCCTCACCCGAAGGAGACGCCGATTACAACCGGCGTCTCGCTCTGCGACGCGCACAGGCCGTCAAAGGGTATCTGGTCTGGAAATACCCCGGACTGAACCAGTATCGCATCCGTACCTCTGCGCAGGCGGAGAGCTGGGATGCCCTGCGTGATGTCGCACTGAACGACACGCTCCTGCCCTGCCGGGACGAAATATTGCAGATATTAAAGCTGAATACAGGCGAAAAACGGAAAGAGGCTCTCTTGAAAAAGCTGAATACAGGTATTCCGTATCGGCATATAAGCCAATGGATTTTGCCTGAACTGAGAAACGCATCTATATGCACCGTCTATATGCGGCCGCTAAGGCATGCACAGCAGGGTAGCAGGCTTGTAGCAGATGCTCAAGGTAATAACGGAAAAGAGTACCAAAAGGCAGACGGAACGGAGATTACGGATGATACGGAAGTCGTAAACGGTGTAAGAGTTGCGAAAGGCAATGACACAAACGCAAACGGTACAGAAGTTATAAACGGTGTAAGGGTTACGAAAGGCAATGTTGCAAATGCAAACGGTACAGAAGTTATAAACGGTGTAAGAGTTGCAAAAGGCGATGTTGCAAACGTAAACGGTACAGAAGTTATAAACGGTGTAAGAGTTGCGAAAGGTAATGATACAAACGCTAACGGAACAGAAGTTATAAACGGTGTAAGAGTTACGAAAGATAATGATACAAACGCTAACGGTACAGAAACTGTAAACGGCGTAAATGTTGCAAAAGGCAATGTTACAAACGCTAACGGTACAGAAACTGTAAACGGCGTAAATGCTGCGAAAGGCAATGACACAAACGCTAACGGTACAGAAGTTATAAACGGTGTAAGGGTTGCGAAAGGCAATGACACAAACCCTGACGGAACAAAAAACATAAGCGGTGTAAGAGTTGCAAAAGGCAATGATACAAACGCTAACGGTACAGAACTAACGGACAACACAGCAATCACCGGTAGCACGCAAGTAACAGGCAATGCCCAAACAACAGGCAGCGCCAACGCAATAGCACCCGGCAAATCACGCCGTCGCCCCCTCTTCGCGGTAAAAACCAATCTCCTCTTTGATGCGGCGCTCATGCCCAACATCGAGCTGGAAGTCCCCATAGGCAAACGCTGGTCGCTCAACGGAGAATACATGTTCCCCTGGTGGCTGATAAACGATGACAGATACTGCCTGCAAATACTCATGGGCGGACTGGAAGTCCGTTACCGGCCGGGCAAAAGGAGCGGACGCGACGTACTCACCGGACATTTCATCGGCCTCTACGCGGGCGGTGGAAAATACGATCTGCAATGGGACAAGAACGGCTATCAGGGAGAATTCTTCATTGCCGCCGGAGTGAGCTACGGCTACGCCCACAGCATCGCCCGCAATCTCCGACTGGAATACAACATCGGCATCGGAATGCTCCGAACCGACTATCGCCACTACCACTCCCGAGACAACCACCGGACCCTGCTCTGGCAGGAAAACGGCGAGTACACCTGGCTGGGCCCCACAAAACTGAAAATATCACTCGTTTGGCTGATTACAGGAAAAAACAAAAAATAAAAGAATATGCTATCCCCTCTTACTCAAATAGCAATAACATTGTTGCACGACATCGCCATGCACGAACCGCATGAAGCGATAGGCCACTGCACCTCTCCCGAAGAGCTGCGATACATATACACACGCCTCGAACAGAAAGGAATGATATGCCGCAAGGAAAAGGCAACCGAAAAGGCAACAGAAAAAGCAGCCGAAGATGCCGGCGCCGATACATACACCACCTGTTCCTACAAGTTGTGCCGCCCGTTATGCGAAATCTCCCTGCTCGAAGTGCTCGAAGCCATAAACGGACACCTGAACTGCAACCACCCCACATCCGAAGCGTTCTACACCCGCTACGGAAAGATGGCGCAGAAACTGGGAGTGGTCAACTATATTACAAGGCTCTATCTGTCGGAAATAAAACTGATAGATTGTTAATACTAAAACACAGAAATAAATGAAGAATACAGTTTTGTTTTTGCTACTGCCGCTCTGGCTGGCGTCCTGCGAACGAAGGGAACTGACCTTCTATACGGAGGCCGAAATAACCGTGACGGCCGACTGGAGCCGTGCCGACCAGCAGGAAGAAAGCCAATACGGAGCCACCCTGATTTTCTATCCGCAGGACGGAGGCACACCGCGCGTCGTACTGATGGGAGACCGTACGCAAACTACCGTACGCCTGCCCGATGGACGCTACGACGCCATACTATTCAACCGCTCGTTCGACGAGTTCGGCACAATGGCATTCCGGGGACAGGAGCAACTGCACACCCTCGAAGCCTACGCCCTGCAAACGGAGACGCGCTACGGAACGAAAATCATCACCGCGGCGCCCGGCAAGCTGGCTTCTGCCGTGATACGCGACTTTGAAGTGACGGACAACATGCTGGGCAACTACGCCCCGGCCGGAGCACGCAGCGTGGCCGACTGTCCCGACGGAGCCTGCCGGCTGCAATTCACTCCCCTGCCCCTCACCCGCAAGGTGAAAGTAAAGCTGCACATCACGGGCATCAACAACCTCAAGCAGGCCACGTGCCAACTCAGCGGCGTGCCCCTCTCCATCTACCTGCACGACGGCAATACGGACAACGCCGAGAAAGGCGTGCAGGAGTTTGAAGTAGAGGACATCACCCCGGACGAGGACTTCGCCGCCAACGGCACGCTCAGCGGCACCATCCACCTCTTCGGACTGCCCTCTACCGAAGAAGTACAAATCAAGGTAAGAGCCTTGCTGAAAGACAACACCACCGTTATAGAGCGCGAAGTGGAGAACATCGAAGCGAACGAAGAGGCGGACGGCAGCGGCGTCACCACCCTGCATATAGAAGCCGACATCACCGAACCTCTGCCCGACGTAACCATCTCGGAAGACTCCGGATTCAACGCCAATGTAGACGAATGGGGACAAGAGAACGATACAGAGATTCCGATTTAAGAAATACGGCTCATCAACCTAAAGACGCAAAGCTAAAGATACTAATTTAAAGATACAATTTATCAATCTAAAAACAACATTCAGTTATGAAAGCAAAGAGTTTATTCTCACTGGCCATCATCGTAATGGCCTTGGCAGGATGTTCGGAAAATGAGATTACCGAACAGAACCCGGACGCCAACAAGCCTATCGGTTTCGACACCTACACCGCGGCGCAAGCCCGTGGAGCGGAAAACGGGCTTCCCGCTGTAAAGACTTCCGGCTTCGGGGTAATGGCGTACCAGACCAATGGAGCTTACAGCACCGCCGGAGCAAAGTCCGAATTCATGAACAACCAGAAAGTGACATGGAACAGCAGCGGCAACGCATGGGTATACAGCCCCGTAAAATTCTGGCCGGCAGGCGCCAACGACAAAATCTCGTTCTTCGCCTACGCCCCCTATGCGGGCAGCAACGGCATCACACCGGTGTCCGCCGACGTAAGCAACAACCCGAAAGTAAAATTTGAGCTGCAAACCAACCAAAAGAATATGGTAGACCTGGTAGTATCCGATCCTACGGACGGTTCCAACAATACGATGGACAAGAATTCGACTTCGGGCACGGTAAACTTCAAGTTCCTGCACCAGCTGACCAGAGTGGCCATGGAAGCCAAAACGGGTACGGACATCAGCGCCAACACCGACACAAAGGTATTCATCACAGCCGTATCGCTGATACATACCAGCAAGCTGAACAGCAAGGGCACGCTGGACATGAAAGCCCTGACGTGGGCAAGCAATACGTCGGATTATCTGGCATCTCCTTATGCGCTGACGGCAGCCTCATCCAACGGCATATTGAACCTGACGGCAGCCAACTTCGCAGGCTACACCACAAGCTCCATCGACATATCTTCCGCCGGAACAACCGCCACATCGCTATTCCCCGCCAATGAATACCTGTTCCTGCTCCCGGTGAGCAATGCCACAGGCACAGCCGCGGCCGGTGATGTACAGGTAAAAATCGCATACGACATGGTGAACAAGACAGGTGCCGCTACCCACACCAAATCCTCGGTGGAAAAGACAGTGAACCTGCCTGCCGGTGTTTTCAAGAAAGGTACAGCCCAAAAATTCACTTTCACGGTGAGCCTGAACGCCATCTCCTTCAACGTAACTACCGTAGAAGGCTGGGGAACGGAAAGCGACACACCCGTAACCGTTCAATAACCCGATGTAACGAAACGATAACGAAACGATAATAAGACGATTTCCCATCGCCCGGTCAAGGTTGAATGTCCTTCTCCGGGCACACAACAAACTTTTTCAGTAAAAGAAGCAAGCAATGAATATGACGAGAAGAATGAAAGGCGCGTACATCCTGATTCCGCTGCTGTGCGCCCTGTGCGCCGGCTGCGACAGCAAGGACGAAAGCCTTATGTCCACCCGGGAGATTGGTTTCTCCACCACCGTAGCAAGCAGTGAAGCGGAACCCGGCACACGTGCCGAAGCCACCACCGACAACCTTACGGAAATGGGCGTATTCGCCTACTTTACGGGCACAGGCAACTTCAGCAACGGCAGTTCCACTCCCAACCACCTGTACAACCAATCGGTAAAGAAAACGGGCGGCGTCTGGACGTACAGCCCCATAAGGTATTGGCCTGCCAACGCCAAAGAGAAAGTATCATTCTTCGCTTACGCGCCCCATACCGCCGCCGTTTCCGGCAACGCCAACGACAAGATACGGATAGCGAAGCCCACCGCCTTCAACGCCCCGGGCAGACCCGTTATCAGCTATTCCGCCCCCAAAGGGGAACTCGACCTGCTGCTCTCGACAGGCGTAACGGACTGTGCTAATACTCATGGCCCCGTGCAGTTCACCATGAAGCACGCCATGACCAAGGTGGTCTTTAAAGTAAAGACGGGCGGCAGTGACTCCAAAACCATAACCGGTATCAGCACCGAGTGCGCCTCATCGGCCGACTTCAGCATAAACGACGCCAACACCGCGGTCACCGCGGAGAACATCGGTACAAGCAAAAGCACTTGCACGGCCACCGTCAGCATAGCGGTCGACGGCACGGCAAAGACCGTAAAAGAATTCTTCCTGATACCCTCGCACCCGAACGATACGAAGGTGACGCTGACCTATGCCGATGGAAGCGGCTCCACAACCGTAACAGCCACCCTGCCCAATGTCACCCCCAACGACTGGCTGTCCGGCAAAGCCATAGGCTACACCCTGACGATACAAAACAACCAGATAACCGCCATCACGGTGAACTCCGACATAACATGGGATGAACTGAAAGTCCCTATCCCTTCCGACACCGACTATGACTATATCATAGCCACCGCCGAAGACCTCGCCCAATTCCGCAATGATGTGAATAACGGAAAAATCCGTCCCGCCAAAGCTTTACAAGTGGCGGACATCGACATACAAGACCTCGCTACCTCGAAATACTTCTCCAACGATGCCACCGACTGGACACCGATAGGATATAAAGTAGAGTTTCAAGGAGTATACAACGGGAACGGACATACCATAAAAAATTTAAAGATAAAAACCGGAAAGACAAGCCAGGGTATCGGCCTTTTCGGACAGGTAATCGAGTCTCTGCTGGTGGGTATAAATCTGCGCGACGCAGATATAACGGTCGGGTCTCCTATAACCTACACAGGAACACTGGCAGGAACGGTCGACCAAGAGACGCAAGTAAACTATTGTTCCGCCACCGGAAAAATCAGGAAAGTTCCATGTAATGCCGACGGCGGCCAGCCGTACATAACAGGCGGGCTGATAGGAGATGCAAAGGATGCTTCAATAATCTTATGCCATGCCAATGTAGATATAGGGGAAGGAGGTATTTACAATCACACCTCGTCAGCCGCCATGAATGCCTGCACCATAGGAGGATTAGTGGGCTACATGTCAACAAACAAAAGCAGAATCGCATCCTGTTGGTCTTCAGGCAATATTAAGTTGGGACCTATTCCCGCAAACGCCGGGTATATTGTCACAGTCGGCGGATTTTTAGGCGGCGATGCCCATAGCGGCGATATTTACGGTTCCTATTCTTTAGGAAGCATAGCACTCTCTTTCAGCGGAATGGCCAGCAGCGGTGACACCAGAACAGTAAACGCAGGCGGTTTTATAGGCACTGTCAACGCTATTCTGTGTACGTCTTGTTATAGTTATACGCCACTTTCCCTTACGTACCCCGATATAGATTCGCAGGGTAATATAGGTACTGTTAATTTCGGCGGTTTTACACCCCTAGATTATTCGACATTCAGATACTGCTATGGAGACGGCTCGGTGCTGCCCAGAACAAGCTATTTCAATTATAAAATAAGCTGCTATGAGTTCTCCGATAGCCCGAATTCAACATCTTATTCCTGCAATACATTAGGCGGGAAAACGGTACAAGAAATTCTCAGACCAAGCAGCAAGATTAGATCATCCAAAACATTCAGATGCGCCAAGTACGACTCTTCCATCAATGCATACTATACGATGCCCCCGATGCTTTACATCATAAATTGGGACAGCGATAATTTCTGGAAGCAGACTCCGGCCGATCCGACATACCCCGAAATAAACTATTATGTAGATATGACGTCGTTATAGGCGTTATGTCTTTGCAGATACCATGTCTTTATCCTAAAAACAGCGTAACGATGAAAAAGCATATTTTACATATCCCATACAGTAAACGCAGCGTATGCAATGATGTACACGGCATACACTGTGTACGTAACACATTCCGTACACGCAACACGAGCCGTATACACAATCTATTCATATGGTGCGGCATAGGCCTGTTATGGCTCTGTACCGCCTGCACGGAACAGGACGAGTTTTCCGCCGCCATCTTGCAACCTCTCACCTTCATCATAGACGAGCCCCTGCCCTTTCAGGAAATGACAGCAGGCAGCGGCAACACCGCCGCTCAGCCGTCAGGCAGGGACGACTCGCATGCACGTCCCCATACCCGTATCGCGGATTCGGGCGAAACCGTGTCCTGGGAGAATAACGACAAGATATATCTCGCCGCAGCAATAACCGTCAGCACAAGTACCACGTACGCCTACTCCACCGCCACATACAACGGCAGTACAAAAAAATGGAGCGCGCTCACCCCGCCCATCTCCGCCCCGGCAGGCGCCAACGTCAATGTGGAAGCAATCTACGCCAAAGGTACGCTGTCCGGTAACACCATGACTCTTGCGGACAACAGCATCATAATGAAAGCGAGTACCAAAAACATTAAGGTCACAGCCCCTGCCGAACCCATAAATCTAACCTTTCTGAGCACGCAGGTACGGGTGGAAGTAGCCGGAATGGACAATGGCATTACCCCCACTTCCAGCCTTGCAAATATTCCCCAAAGCATAGACATACAGCCCGCCAAAGGCAGTTTCAGCATCACCACCGCCAGTAAAACGAATTTCATTTCCGACAACGGAGTGTATTACGTATTTCCCGGTGGAATAAACCTTGAAACATCCAATCATAAGGTCATAGCCCTAACCAACACCCGAGTCAACAGCTCCTATTTTCTTGATATGAGCGGCAGAGGCGGCCACGTCCGTCCCGACGGAGATATCCATGTAGGCGACTACTATTACAGCGACGGCACCTGGAGCGACGGTGGCTACCGGCTACTGACAGACGGTACCTGCCTGCAAGAAAACGTACCGCCCCTCGTAGGGAAAACATGTATCGGCATCGTATTCGCCGTAGGCCATTCAGATTATGATACATCCAACTACAGAAACACCGGCATCCGTCAGGATAAATGCCAGGCCTATGTGATAGCTTTAAAAGACGCAGGCGCTGAATGCCGGTGGGGCGTCCCCGGCCCTGTTGTAGGATGCAGTGTATCCAACAACGGCTCCTATCCCGAAAAAGACTGGAGCGGATATTTATATACCAAAAAAATCGATGATTATGCCACTGCTAACGGCTCAGGACTCGATCCTGAAAACTTTGACGGATACCCGGCCACTTATTATGCCAAAATAGCCTATGAAACGCAAGTAGCAGCCCCAGCGACAAGCAGCGGCTGGTTCCTGCCCGCCATCGGACAATTGTATGAAATTTGGCAGCAGAAGGATTTATTACACAACATTATTCCCAGCCATAGACGGTACTGGTCGTCTTCGGAAGATAGCGCGAATACAAGTTTGTCCGTACTGGTATTAGATGTAGCAGCCACTCCCGTAAGCCAACGAATATCAAGCCTTAACAAACACGACCGCTATTCAGACCCTAACGGCACGTATTCCTGGGCGATTTTGGCTTTTTAGTCCATTATAGCGTGAGGCTGATATGACATGCACTGAGAACGGCGGAATAAATTGGGAAGGAGACGGCAACGCCTCGGACAATAATCAATTCGGAAATGGTACTCCCGGCTGGCCCGGATACAGCACAGAAGCCTCAAACGGTTGGGGAAGCAGTCACTGGAAATCATTCAGCTATGGCTCTATTCCCGAGTTGCTGTGGGAGTAGCGGGGGATGAATGGGGAGAGAGAATAAGAGCATATTATTTGGAAAATAGTGCCTACTCCTCCCAAAACGTATCCTATCTTTGTAAATAGTTCATTAAAAAGGATGCGGTCTCGCAAATTATAGCGACCTTTGTAATTGAAACTTAATGCATCAATTACAATGGCAAAAATAACCGTTCAAAATACAGACATTAGTGTTGTCAAGTACAATGAAGAAGACTACATCAGCCTTACAGACATGGCAAAAAGCCAACTGCAAGAGCATATTATCTTCCGTTGGCTTAGCCTTAAAAGCACTATCGAATATCTTGGTGAATGGGAAATGTTATATAATCCCATTTTTAATTGTACCGAATTCGGTACAATTAAAAATGCGGCAGGGAGCAACAATTTCGTGCTTTCGGTAAAAACGTGGATAGAACAAACCGGTGCAATCGGCATTCATTCTAAGGCTGGTCGCTACGGTGGCACATATGCACATCGGGATATAGCATATCATTTTGGTATGTGGATTTCTCCTAAATTCCAATTACTTCTTGTTAAGGAGTATCAGCGGCTAAAGACAGAAGAACAAAGGTTGCTTGGTTGGTCAGCAAAACGTGAATTGTCGAAAATCAACTACCGCATACATACTGATGCCATAAAACAAAACCTTATTCCGATGGAAGTCACGCCGATACAAGCAAGCATTATTTATGCCAATGAAGCCGATGTACTGAATGTGGCGATGTTTGGCATGACAGCCAAACAATGGCGGAAAACGAATCCCGAACTGAAAGGAAATATCCGTGATTATGCTACTATCAACGAACTTATCTGTTTATCGAATATGGAGAATCTAAATGCTGTATTTATCGAACAGAATATGACACAAAGGGAACGTCTTGTTAAGCTAAACCAAATAGCCATCCATCAAATGAGTATATTGGAAAGTGATGATAATCAAAATCGTAAGTTATTAAAAGATTGAATGCATCGATCCGACCATTCTTGTACGCAGCAAATAAACTCTCCTTTACTTCATAGATTCTAACTTTTATACTATCTTTGTTCTGTGGCACTTCAAAGGTAGCACGTTGAGATTGACCCATTTGTCCAGTTGGGCGGCAGGAACTGCAAAACAATTAGTTTACCATAAACTCCGACATACAATTTATGCCGGAGTTTATTGCATTTTCCCAGCTATATTTTGCCATCTCGCAAAAAATAGCGAATTTTGCTCGTTCAAAACAACGGTCATACAAAATTAAAGATAAATGAAAAAAGCTCTAATCTCCGGAATTACCGGACAGGACGGCTCGTTCCTTGCAGAATTCCTATTGCAGAAAGGGTATGAAGTGCACGGCATCATGCGCCGTTCATCTTCCTTCAACACCGGACGCATCGAGCATTTGTACTTTGACGAATGGGTACGTGACATGAAGCAGAAACGTACCGTCAACCTGCACTATGGAGATATGACGGACAGCAGCTCGCTGATACGCATCATCCAGCAGGTGCAACCGGATGAGATATACAACCTCGCCGCACAGAGCCACGTAAAAGTATCTTTCGACGTGCCCGAATACACCGCCGAGACAGACGCCATAGGCACGCTACGCATGCTGGAAGCGGTACGTATCCTCGGACTGGAAAAGAAAACGAAGATATACCAGGCCTCTACATCAGAGTTGTTCGGCAAGGTACAGGAAGTGCCCCAGAAAGAGACTACCCCGTTCTACCCGCGCAGCCCGTACGGCGTAGCCAAGCAATACGGCTTCTGGATTACGAAGAACTACCGTGAAAGCTACGGCATGTTCGCCGTCAACGGTATCCTCTTCAACCACGAAAGCGAACGCCGCGGCGAAACATTCGTAACCCGCAAAATCACACTGGCCGCCGCACGCATAGCCCAAGGCTTTCAAGACAAACTGTATCTGGGAAACCTCGACGCACGCCGTGACTGGGGATATGCCCGCGACTACGTGGAATGCATGTGGCTCATCCTGCAACACGACACACCGGAAGACTTCGTGATTGCCACCGGAGAGATGCACACCGTACGCGAATTTGCCACGCTGGCCTTTGCAGAAGCAGGCATACAGCTTCGTTGGGAAGGCACAGGCGCAGACGAGAAAGGTATCGACTGCAAAACCGGCAAAGTACTGGTGGAAGTAGATCCCAAATACTTCCGTCCGTCCGAAGTGGAACAACTGCTGGGCGACCCCACCAAAGCCAAAACGTTACTGGGCTGGAACCCGCAGCAGACGAGCTTTGAAGAGTTGGTACGCATCATGGCGGAGCATGACATGAAGTTCGTACGGAAACTGCATTTGAGAAGCAAAGAGATTTAACCAAATAATTAATTTTCAGAAACCATCCCATTCATTACAATGTTAGACAAGAACGCAAAAATATACATCGCAGGGCATCGCGGACTGGTAGGTTCCGCCATCTGGAAAAACTTGCAGGAGAAAGGCTACACCAACCTCGTAGGCAAAACCCATAAGGAACTCGACCTGTTGGACGGAGTCGCCGTACGCCGTTTTTTCGATGAGGAGCAACCGGAATACGTGTTCCTCGCCGCCGCTTTCGTAGGCGGTATCATGGCAAACAGTATCTACCGCGCCGACTTCATCTACAAGAATCTCCAGATACAGCAAAACGTCATTGGCGAGAGCTTCCGCCACAACGTGAAGAAACTGCTTTTCCTGGGCAGCACCTGTATCTACCCGCGTGACGCCGAGCAGCCGATGAAAGAAGACGTCCTGCTCACCTCACCGCTGGAATACACCAACGAGCCGTATGCCATCGCCAAGATTGCCGGACTGAAGATGTGCGAAAGCTTCAACCTGCAATACGGTACGAACTACATCGCCGTCATGCCCACCAACCTCTACGGCCCCAACGACAATTTCGACCTGGAACGCAGCCACGTACTGCCCGCCATGATTCGCAAGGTACACCTGGCCCACTGCCTGCAACAAGGCGACTGGGATGCCGTACGCCGCGACATGAACCTGCGCCCCGTAGAAGGTATCGACGGCGGCAACAGCAACGAAGAGATACTGAACATACTTGCCAAATATGGCATCGGCGAAGGGGAAGTCAAGTTATGGGGTACGGGAACGCCGCTGCGTGAATTCCTCTGGAGTGAGGAAATGGCGGACGCCAGCGTATTCGTCATGGAGCACGTGGACTTTAAAGATACCTGCAAAGCCGGAGAGAAGGATATCCGCAACTGCCACATCAACATCGGTACGGGAAAGGAAATCACCATCCGCCGCCTTGCCGAACTGATTGCGGACACCGTGGGGTATCGCGGAAAGCTCACTTTCGACAGCAGCAAACCCGACGGCACCATGCGTAAACTCACCGACCCCGGCAAACTGCACGCGTTGGGCTGGCAGCATAAGATAGACATCGAGGAAGGTGTAGAGCGGATGTACCGCTGGTATTTAAGCAACGATAAATAAGCATGACGGTAAAACTCCGGCACATCGGCGGCATCGTATGGCTGATGCTCCTCTTTTGCATCGTCCCGGCAGTGGCGACAGCCGCTGCCACAACCTACCCTGTCCGGGGAAAAGTCATTGACAAGAGCTCCCGAAAGCCCGTCGCCTACGCCAACGTAACGGTAACGGGCCTTCCGGGCAAAGGGGCTTCCACCGACTCGCTCGGCGTATTCCGCATCGAGCAGGTACCGCCGGGGATATACCGTTTCGAGGCTACGTGCATAGGATACGTCACCACATCCAGCCCGGAATATATAGTCTCCGCCTCTACTCCGTTCATCGAAATAGAGATGGAAGAAGACGCCAATCTGCTGACGGCGGTTGTGGTTACGCCCTCTCCTTTCCGGAGAAGCATAGAAAGCCCTGTAAGCATGCGTGTCATCGGCTTGCAGGAAATCGAGAAAAGTCCCGGAGCCAACCGGGATATTTCCCGCATAGTACGTGCCTATCCGGGCGTGTCATTCTCTCCTGTCGGCTACCGAAACGACCTTATCGTACGGGGCGGCTCACCTTCCGAAAACCGTTTCTACATGGACGGCATCGAGATACCTAACATCAATCATTTCGCCACGCAAGGCGCGTCGGGCGGCCCGGTAAGCATCGTCAACGCCGACCTCGTACGGGAGATTACATTCTATACAGGCGCATTCCCCGCCAACCGTTCCGGAGCATTGAGTTCCGTGCTCGACTTCCGGCTTCGTGACGGCAACCCGGACAAGCAGACTTTCAAGGCAACCCTCGGAGCATCCGAAGTGTCCCTGAGCGGCAGCGGACATTTCAATGACCGCACCACCTACCTTTTCTCCGTACGCCAGTCGTACCTGCAACTGTTATTCAAAGCATTGGGGCTGCCTTTCCTGCCCAACTTCATAGACGGCCAATTCAAAATAAAAACCAGGCTGACGGAACATGACGAGCTGACCGTACTCGCCCTGACAGGTATCGACAAAATGAAGCTGAATACGGACGAAAAAGGAGAAGACGCCGAATACCTGCTCAGCTACCTGCCTACCATCCATCAGGAGACTTTCACCGTAGGAGCCGTGTACCGGCATTACGCCGGAAAGCACACGCAGTCCGTCACCCTCAGCCACAATTATCTGAACAACCGCAACCTGAAATACCGGAATAATGATGACTCTTCCGAAGACAACCTCACCCTGCGTCTCCGTTCGGTAGAACAGAAAACCACCGCCCTGTTCGAGAACCGGACCCGTCTCGGACAATGGACTTTGAAAGAGGGTGCGGAATTTACCAACTCCGGCTATACGAATAATACCGACAGTCCGTTCTCCCTCTACAAAACCTCGCTCAATATCATCGGCTGGGGAGCTTTCTTCTCGTCCGACTATTCCACCCGCGACAACCGTTTCACCCTCTCCGCCGGCATCCGCGTGGACGGCAACAACTACAACCGCGGCATGAAACAATTGTGGAAGCAGTTGTCTCCCCGCCTCTCCGCCTCGTACAAGCTGTCGGAGCAATGGATTCTGAACGGAAGCGCCGGGCTTTACCACCAGTTGCCGCCCTATACGGCGCTGGGCTACAAAAACAACGATGGGACCTACCTCAACAAAGCATTGAGATATATGCGGGTAATGGAGAGCAGCATCGGCGCAGACTGGCATCTGCACGACCGTATCATGATTTCCGCCGAGGGCTTTTTTAAGCGTTACAACCGTATTCCCCTCTCCCTGCAAGATAACATCCCGCTGGCCTGCAAAGGCAACGACTACGGCGTAGTAGGCAATGAACCGCTGGCTTCTACCGCCGACGGCAGGGCATACGGCCTGGAAACCATGTTCAGGTGGCAGGTATCCGGCCGCTTCAACCTGGTATCTTCCTTCACCCTCTACAAAAGCGAATACCGCAACCATTCGGGAGACGATTACATTCCGTCCGCATGGGACAACCGTTTCATCCTCAACATGAGCGGCACGTACAACCTGCCTAAGCGCTGGAGCATAGGTGGCAAGGTGAGCTACATAGGCGGTGCGCCCTACACTCCCTACGATGAGGACAAATCATCGCTCGTCCAGGCCTGGGACGCCAAAGGACAGCCTTATTACGACTACTCGCTCTACAATACCGGGCGGCTTCCCGACTTCGCCCAACTGGATGTGCGTGTGGACAAGTCTTTCTACTTCCGCCGTTGCATGGTGGGACTCTATCTGGACTTGCAAAACGTGACCGGCAGCAAACTGAAGCAGCCGGATGTCATCATGAGCACAGGCGTCATTGAAAACCCCGCCGCCCCCGCGTCCGAACAACGTTACAAGATGAAATACCTCAAACAGGAAAGCGGAACCCTGCTGCCTACCCTGGGCGTTACCGTAGAGTTTTAGGAAATCCGCCGGAGTACTATTTTCCCCTAAAAGTTTGCATTCTCTATATAAACCCTTATATTTGCACAATTTTCAACTAAATGTGCAATATAATAATGGAACAAAGTTTTATCGCCTATATAGAGAACAGTATAAAGGAAAACTGGGACCTGGACGCCCTGACCGACTATAAAGGGGCAACCCTGCAATACAAGGATGTAGCCCGCAAAATAGAAAAGCTGCATATCATTTTTGAAGCGAGCGGCATCAAGAAAGGCGATAAAATCGCTGTCTGCGGCCGTAACAGTTCGCACTGGGGAGTGACTTTCCTCGCCACGCTGACGTATGGCGCAGTCATTGTGCCCATTCTTCACGAGTTCAAGGCCGACAATGTGCACAACATCGTGAACCACTCCGAAGCCAAGCTCCTTTTCGTAGGCGACCAAGTATGGGAAAACCTCAACGAAAGCGCCATGCCGTTGCTGGAAGGCATCTTCATGATGACCGACTTCACCCTGCTGGTATCGCGCAACGAACGGGTTACTTACGCCCGCGAGCACCTCAACGAGATGTTCGGCAAGAAATTCCCCAAGAACTTCCGCAAGGAACACATCGATTACCACAAAGACCAACCCGAAGAGCTGGCCGTCATCAACTATACTTCCGGTACGACCAGCTACTCGAAAGGCGTAATGCTGCCCTACCGCAGCCTGTGGTCCAACACCAAGTTCGCCTTCGAGGTACTGCCGCTGAAAGCCGGGGACAAACTGGTATGCATGCTGCCCATGGCGCACATGTACGGACTGGCATTCGAGTTCCTGTATGAGTTCTCCGTGGGTTGCCACATCTACTACCTCACCCGCATGCCGAGCCCGAAGATTATCTTCCAGGCCTTCGCCGACGTGAAACCGAACCTCATCGTAGCCGTACCGCTCATCATCGAAAAGATTATCAAGAAGAGCGTATTGCCCAAGCTGGAAACCCCTACCATGAAGCTGCTGCTGAAAGTGCCCATCATCAACGACAAGATAAAGGCCACTGTACGCGAGCAGATGATACAGGCGTTCGGGGGCAATTTCGCAGCGGTCATCGTCGGCGGCGCAGCTTTCAACCAGGAAGTGGAGCAGTTCCTGCGCATGATAGATTTCCCCTACACCGTAGGCTACGGCATGACGGAATGCGGCCCTATCATCTGCTACGAAGACTGGACGCGCTTCAAGCCCGGTTCCTGCGGTAAGGCCGCTCCCCGCATGGAAGTGAAGATTCTCTCTCCCGATCCGGAGAATGTCCCCGGCGAGATTGTCTGCCGCGGTCCCAACGTCATGCTGGGCTACTACAAGAATGAAGAGGCTACCGCCGAAGTGGTGGACAAAGAGGGCTGGCTGCATACCGGCGACCTCGCCCTGATGGATGCCGAAGGCAATGTCACCATCAAAGGACGCAGCAAGAATATGCTCCTCGGCCCAAGCGGACAGAACATCTACCCCGAAGAAATAGAAGATAAGCTGAACAACCTGCCGTACGTATCCGAAAGCATCATCGTACAGCAAAACGAAAAGCTCGTAGGACTGGTATATCCCGACTTTGACGATGCCTTTGCCCACGGCCTCAACAACGACGACATAGAACGCGTCATGGAAGAGAACCGTGTGGCGCTGAACGCGGAATTGCCCGCTTACAGTCAGATTTCCAAGATGAAGATATATCCCGAAGAATTTGAAAAGACACCCAAGAAGTCCATCAAACGCTTCTTGTATCAGGAAGCAAAAGGATAAGACGAAATAGTGGATAGCGGTGAGTGATTAGTGATTAACGGGTTATGCGGCCTGCGCTGATTGTTCACCGCCATTCATTCAATCCCCCCTAATCACTAATCCCTAACCCCTAATCACTAACCCTTTCTTTCTCCGATGAAAAACGAATTATTATTATCCGCCGCGTTACTTCCGTTATCCGGAATGTCAGGAGCAGTCCAGGCGATGCCGTCAAGCGAGGCAATGCCCGCCGCGGAGCAACGCCCGAACATTATTTTATTTTTAGTGGATGATATGGGATGGCAGGACACATCTCTGCCTTTCTGGACACAGCGCACCCGCTACAACGACACGTACCATACGCCCAACATGGAGCGTCTGGCAACTCAGGGCAAGATGTTTACACAAGCCTACGCGTGCAGTATCAGCTCGCCTACGCGCGTCAGCCTTTTTACGGGTATGAACGCCGCGCGACACCGGGTGACAAGCTGGACGCTGCGTAAGAATACCACCCACGAGCAACCGGACTCCGTTATGATTTATCCCGAATGGAACGTTAACGGCATTTGCCAGGAGCCCGGTGTGGAACGCACCACGCAAGTTACCTCGCTGGCACAGGTACTCAAAGACAACGGTTACCACACCATCCATTGCGGTAAAGCCCACTTCGGGGCCAACGACACGCCCGGAGCTGATCCGCTGAAAATGGGCTTTGACGTGAACATAGCCGGTCATGCGGCAGGCTCTCCCGCCAGCTACTACGGCATGCAGAACTTTGGAAACAAGCCTGACGGGAAAAGCCCGCTGGCTGCCGTACCCGGATTGGAAAAATATCATGGAAAAGATATATTCCTCTCGGAAGCGCTCACCATAGAAGCCGAAAAGGCCTTGGACGATGCACGGAAAACGGACAAGCCTTTCTTCCT
This sequence comes from Bacteroides sp. 44_46, assembly GCF_001915465.1. NCBI lineage: Bacteria > Pseudomonadati > Bacteroidota > Bacteroidia > Bacteroidales > Bacteroidaceae > Bacteroides > Bacteroides sp. 44_46. The sequence goes on from NZ_MNQO01000020.1 coordinate 188,819, forward strand.
ATACATGGCTCATTACGCCATACACACTCCTATCCAGCCCGATATGCGTTTCTACCAAAAGTATCTGGACAAAGGCCTTCCCCCGGTAGAAGCGGCGTATGCCACACTGATAGAGGGTATGGACAAAAGCCTCGGCGACCTGATGGACTATCTGGACAAGAATAATCTCACCGATAACACCGTCCTGCTTTTCATGTCCGATAACGGCGGGTTGGCCGCGCACACCCGTGCCGGACAACTGCATGTGCAGAACTACCCGCTCAACAGCGGAAAAGGTTCCGCCTACGAAGGCGGGGTGCGCGAACCGATGATTGTACGCTGGCCCGGCACGGTAGCCGCAGAAACCAAATGCGACCATTATCTGATGATAGAGGACTTCTTCCCCACCATTCTCGAAATAGCCGGTGTGAAGCATTACAATACGGTACAGGAACGCGACGGCATCAGCTTTCTGCCCTTGCTTACCGGCAAAGGCAAAATGCCCGCTCGCGACATATACTGGCACTACCCGCACAGTTGGGGTCCTTCCGGCCCGGGCATAGGAGCCACCTGCTCCATCCGCTCCGGAGCATGGAAGCTGGTATACTACTTTGACAGCGGCAAGCGCGAATTGTTCAATATCCCGGCCGACATCGGCGAACAGCATGACATAGCAGCCGGGAACCCGAAACTTGTAAAGAAACTATCCAGAAAATTAAGCAACTATCTGCGGTCAGTGGACGCACAGCGTCCGATACTGCGCGCCACCCGACAGCCGGCGCCCTGGCCTGATGAAACATTATAAAGAATCATGAAACGTATATTTTCACTTATTTGCCTGTCCTTGCTGTTGGCAGGGACAGGCTATGCCCAGACAGGCAAGCGGCAACCCGTCCGTAAAGGAAAAGCGGGCGTCAACCTCTCCCTTTGGAAGAATCTCTCCACACAACGCACGGACACGGTCGGAAGCACTTTCTTCAATCTCGGTATCTTCTCGGCCATGAACCGTTTGAACGGCTTGGGAGTAAATGCATTGGGAGCCGTTGTGGGCAGAGACATGAACGGAGCGCAGTTCTCCGGCATATCCAATATGGTGGGTGGAAGTATGCGGGGCGTACAAATGGCAGGAATCACCAATATCAACGGCAATAATCTCAGCGGCCTGTCCGTTGCCGGACTTGTGGGTATCACCGGGAATCATGCGCAGGGAGCGGTCTTTTCCGGCTTGGCCAATATCACGGGCGATAACAGCAGCGGAGTGATTGCGGGCGGCCTGCTGAATATCACAGGTGACAAGACCGCCGGCGTACAACTTGCGGGACTTGCCAATATTTCGGGCGGTAATTTTGCAGGCATCACCGCATCCGGCCTGTTGAATGTGGCAGGCGGCGATATGAGGGGAATCCAGATTTCCGGTTTGGGAAACATCACAGGCGGTACGTCTGCCGGCGTGCAGCTTGCTCCCCTCAATGTGGCGGTTCGCGCTAAAGGACTTCAGATAGGTCTGGTGAACTATTATAAGGAAAAGCTGGACGGCTTCCAGTTGGGACTGGTCAATGCCAATCCGAATACCAAAGTGCAGATGATGCTTTTCGGCGGTAACGCCACGAAACTGAATCTCGCGGCCCGCTTCAAGAACAAGCTGTTTTATACCATTCTTGGCGGTGGTACGCATTTCCTCGATTTCAGCGACAAATTCTCCGGCGCGCTTTTCTACCGTGCCGGACTGGAACTGCCTGTTTACAAGCAACTGTTCATCAGCGGCGATTTGGGCTATCAACACGCAGAAACCTTCAGGAACAAAGACTATGGTTTCCCAGCCCGGCTGTATTCTCTCCAAACCCGCATCAACCTCGAATATCGCCTGACGGCAAAGTCAGGAGTGTTCGTGACAGGCGGTTACGGCTGGGACAGGCATTACAACAAAAACGCCGCCTTCGACAAAGGGATTATTGTGGAAGGCGGCGTGGTATTGTTTTAGAAAATCTCCTTTTCTTTAATGAATCCCGTCCGGTAGGCTACCAGCAGCTTCTTCAAATCTTGGATTTGCGTTACGAGCTGCTTGCCCTTATCGGTATCTTTCACCATCATGCGCTGTGAGTTGAACTCGATGACGAATGTCGTGGACTTGATGTCCTGTCCCTCTTCAATCGCTTTCTGACGGCTTTGGAACGGGTCGTGCTGCACCAGCTGCATGCCGTGCGAATGATATACCAGCGTATAGCCCGCGATACCCGTTTCGGGCTGATAGGCCTTGGAGAAACCGCCGTCAATCACCAGCAGTTTGCCGTCCGCCTTTATGGGGCGCTCGCCTTTAATAATCTTCACGGGCACGTGTCCGTTGATGATATGTGAATGAGGCCCCGGTTCCACTCCGAACTCGGCCAGGATATTATCGCAGATATCGGCACGGTTGCGAAGCGTGTAGTAATATCCCTTGCTCTCTTTATGCAGCGCCTTGTCGGCTATGAAGTAACGCTCGAAAGTCGCCATCTTATCCTTGTCGAAAGACGGAGCGTCCGGCCCGCACCACATATACCACATATAATCCAGCGCAAAGTTCTTCTCTTTGGAACCATCCTCGTCAAAGTAGGCGGTACGGATAAGCTGGTCGGTCTTTTGCAGCAGCTTATGCCCCCAGTACTCTTTCTTGCCGATGCGTACGTGCTTGAAGCTTCCGTCCTCATTCAAAGGCACGGACGCATGATACAGCAGGTTGCTGTTGCACACCAGGTACATACCGCCGTAAGTAAACAGGCAGCGCATGTGCTTCTTCAGCTTCTCGCTGTTCATAAACGAGGCATGAATCTTGTCCACCAGTTCCCGTTCCTCATCGGTCAGGCGATACGGGTCAGCCGGGTCGATAGTCGGGAAGTTGGCGTCGCGCAGTTCGTATTCCTTACCCTCGTAGATAAATACGCCCCGTTCAAAGTCTATCTTATGCAGCAACTTCCGGTTTGCCATGCCGAATTCCGGGCGGCGGTCTATAATCTCCGCTTCCAGTTTAAGCTGGATAATCGTAATGGCCTTGTGCATCTGCGTAATCAGGCGCAGTGTCTTTTCATTGTAATTGGCGTCGGCGAAGTTCATCTTCGGGGCAAAGATAGCGCAGGCGTCGTCCGCATAGGTATCCATCGCAAAGGTAGCCAGAGGCAGCAGATTGATGCCGTATCCGTCTTCCAGCGTCGCCAGGTTGGCATAGCGCATGGACATGCGGATAACGTTTGCTATACAGGCATCGTTACCCGATGCGGCGCCCATCCACAGAATATCATGGTTACCCCACTGGATGTCGAAGTTATGGTAGTCGCAAAGCGTATCCATGATGATATGCGCGCCCGGACCACGGTCGTAGATATCCCCCACGATGTGCAGGGAATCGATTGTAAGCCGTTGGATAAGGTTGCACATGGCGATGATGAAGTCGTCCGCACGCTTGGTAGAGATAATCGTGCTGATGATGACGTTGATATACGCGTGCTTGTTGGGCTCTACGCTGGACTCGTGCAACAACTCCTGAATGATGTAGGAGAACTCTGCCGGCAACGCCTTGCGCACCTTCGAGCGCGTATATTTGGAAGATACGTTCTGGCAGACTTTCACCAGTTGGTTCAAGGTGATGAGATACCAGTCGTCCAGGTCTGTTTCCTGTTCCTTTATCAACTGCAATTTCTCTTCCGGATAATAAATCAGCGTACAGATTTCTTTCTTCTCACTTTCGCGCAGCGTATGGCCGAAAATCTCATTCACTTTTCGTTTTACCGCGCCCGAAGCGTTCTTCAATACATGCTGAAAAGCCTCGTACTCTCCATGAATATCCGTCAGGAAATGCTCTGTTCCCTTAGGCAAATTCAGAATGGCTTCCAGATTGATGATTTCCGTACTGGCATCGGCGATGGTAGGAAAACTGCGCGACAACAATTGCAAATAGCGTAAGTCGCTGATTATACTTTCCGGAGTAATAGTTCCCATGATATGATTTCAGATTTATGATTTATATTCGGTTATCGATACTATCAGGAGCGATAATTCCTCTAACTCCTGACACACATTATTTCTCATTTTTCAATTCTCAATTCTCAACTTAACAAGAACATCAACAGCACCTGCGCTATGATTACCCGCAGGAACATACACATCGGATATACCGTTGCATAAGCCACCGACGGGTTATCGCCAGGGATGGTGTCGTTGGCGTAATTCAGCGCCATCGGGTTCGCCATGCTTCCGCACAGCATGCCTGCCATAGAGCCGAAATCCACTTTCATCCACTTAAAGGCAATCACACCCACTATCAGTACCGGGACGACAGTCAGCGTAAATCCGGCCGCAATCCACAGCAAGCCTTCCGGACGGAATACCGTATCGAAAAAATGCGCTCCCGCGTCCAGTCCCAGGCAAGCGAGGTATAGCGACAGTCCCAATGCGCGCAGCATCAGGTTGGCGCTGCGTGTGGTATAGGTTATCATGTGCATTCTCGGTCCGAAAGTACCGATGAGAATACCCACGATAATCGGTCCGCCGGCAAGTCCCAGTTTCACCGGAGCGCTGATGCCCGGCAGGGAAATGGGGATTGCCCCCAAAGCAAGTCCCAGGATGATGCCGATAAATACCGCAACCAGATTCGGCTCCTTCAGGCTCTTGATGGCGTTGCCCAGCACTTTTTCCACATTCTGGATGGCGGCGGCCTCACCTACTACCGTCAGGCGGTCACCCAACTGCAAGGTCAGTTCCGCGGTGGCAAGCAACTGTACGCCGCTGCGGTACACACGGCTGATGTTGATGCCGTAATGATTGCGCAGGTGAAGCGAACCCAGCTTCTTTCCGTTCAGCTCGGGACGTGTCACCACGATACGCTGCGAGATGAGCTGGCTGTCTATGGCATTCCAGTCGATATCCTCTTTATTCCAGTCGGTATGTTCCTGCTCGCCGAACAGTACGGTCAACGCCGGGGCATACTTCTCCGAAGTCACCACCAGCAAGCGGTCTCCTTCCTTTATTATCTTCTCGGAAGTAGGAATACTTACGTTGCCGTCCCGCCACAAACGGGAGATGACGAACTTCGGATAATTCAGACCGCCTATCTCCTTGATGCTTTTATCGAAGATGGCCGGATTGTGTACCTGAAACGCCGCGATATAGGTTTTGTTCGCATCGTCTTTCTCTTTCAGTTCCAAATCTTCCTTACGGGCCAATGCCTTGCGTATTATCAGTACGGCAAGAATCACTCCCACCACCCCCAGCGGATAGGCTACCGCACAGCCCAAAGCCGGAGTGCTGGACTCCAGTCCCATCTGCTTCAAGGTCTGTTGCGCCGCGCCCAGCGCCGGTGTGTTGGTCGTGGCGCCGCAGAGGATGCCTACCATGTCCGGCAGCGATATGTTCAGTCCGTAACTGCCCAATACGGCCATCAACGTACCGATCAGCACCACTCCCAGAGCCAGCATGTTCAGTTGCACCCCGCCCTTGCGGAAAGAGCTGAAGAAACCGGGCCCCACCTGTAAGCCCAACGCGTACACAAATATTACCAGTCCGAAACTTTCCGCGTAGTTCAGCATCTGCGGGTCGATGGACAACCCGAAATGCCCGGCGAGAATACCGGCAAAGAAAACAAAAGTCACGCCGAGGGAGATACCGCAAATATGTACTTTCCCCAACCCCAATCCGATAGCTGAAATCAGTGAGAGCACCACCACCGCCTGCAAAGCGGAGTGTTCGATAAACAAACTATATAGCCATTCCAAAGTGTTACGGTTTTATCTACATTTAGAAGTGCAAAGATAGGAAGTTCCGCGAAGCCTAAAAAGATAAATGCAGGAAATTCACGCAAAGCCCCTCATTTCCCGCCTTTCACTTGTACAAAATATCTTTTATCACTACATTCACGGCATGAAACGCCTTATTATACCGATTATATGTATGCTCCTGCCGCTGGCCGGATGCCATGAACGCAAGCCGCTTCCCGGCCTTGACATCGCGGACAGCCTGCTGGTCAATGCCGGCGATAAATCCGGAGCCTTGCGCATCTTCCTGCAGATTGAGGAGCAATTGAAAAGCCGGCAAGACCCTTACGGCAAAGGACTGCTCTACGAGCGCATCGGCGACATATACTACGAGCAGATGAACTACGTACGCGCCTACCACTACTTCAAGCAGGCCAGAGAAAATTTTCAAGTATCCGACAGCCTTCGTGAAGAGACGGAAGCCACGCTTGACATGGCCGCCGCGTCCTACCGCCAGAAAGACCTGGAACGTGCCATGAGGCTGTACTCGGCTGCCCTCGACCTTGCCGACGAGCAAGATAGTGAAGCGCTTGCCGAAACAGCACTCAGCAATCTCGCCTCCCTTTATGTAAAGTCGCACAAAAAGCAGATTCCGCAAGACCTGCTGCAACGCATCGAACGGTCCGCACGCAAAGACACACTGTTCGGCAACCATACCATGATTGACGTACAATTGCTCAAGCACCGTACAGACAGCGCACGCCATTATCTGAAACTGGCGGCGGCTCAGGATAATGATGTGCTGGACAAGGCGGAATTGCATTACACCGCCTACCGGATAGAAGCTTTGTCCGGCAATTTCCGGCAGGCCACCGATCACATACACCGTTATATCTATCTCACGGATTCCCTGACACGCTCAATCATGCAGTTTTCTGCCGGTGTAATCGAAAAAGAGTACTATCAGGAGCGTTCCGCTTTCGCCGAGTACCGGATGAAGCACCGCATTTTCTGGGAAATAGCCGTTATCTGCGGGATATTCCTTCTTGTGGGAGTAGCTTTCTATATTGTCCGCCAGCGCCTGCACCTGCAACGTGAACGTAACGACCATTATCTGCTGCTGGCAGAAGAAGCCCGTGCCGAATACCAGGCTCTCACCCGTCAAATGGAAGGGCGATACGACACGGAAAAACGTTTGAAGAATCTGGTAGCTTCCCGTTTCGACATCATCGATAAACTCGGCAAGACCTATTACGAACGGGAAAACACCCCGTCACAACAGGCTGCCATGTTTCAGGAAGTGAAACGAATCATTACCGATTTCTCAGAGAACAATGAAATGTTTCAGGAATTGGAGCAGATGGTCAATACCTGCCACGACAATGCCATGCAGAAGCTTCGGCAGGTTTTCCCTGCAATGAAAGAGAACGACATCCGTCTACTTTGTTATATTTTTACCGGTTTTTCTCCGCAAGTAATCAGCTTGTTCATGAAAGAAAGCGTGGCAAACATCTATGCGCGTAAATCCCGGTTAAAGTCACGCATCAAAACTTCCGGAACACCTCATACGGAGCTGTTCATGTCCCTCTTCGGATAACTGTCAGACGCATGTTAGAAAAAGACAAATCCTCCGGAGATTAATCTACTGTAAAACAAGCATATAGAAAACAGACTGTTAGATTTACACGTTTATATCGTAACTCCCCGAAGAAACGGATTCGCTACTTTTGCAACCAAAAATAACGATAATAAAAGTGTAAAAATATGAAGAGTAAGATTGTTTTTTTAGTGTGTATCATGTTTTTTATAGTAGCGTGCGAGAAAGAACAGATTCCTTTGGAGAAACCCATTGAAGCCCCCGCCCCATCCAGCAATGATGAAAAACCGGAAGAGAAACCGGAAGGTACGACAGAAGGGCAACCGGAAGAGAAACCCGAACAGCAACCGGAGATACAAGCTACGCTCGAGAAGTTATCAATCGCGCAACTGCCTCATAAAACTTTCTATACTTTAGGAGAAGAACTGAATCTAAACGGACTTCAACTAACCGGATTATACAGTGACGGGAAAGAATACCCCGTCACTGTCAGTCCGGAACACATCAGCGGTTTTTCTTCCGAAGCTCCCGCAGAGCATTTGGAGTTAACAGTCAATATAGAAGAACGGCAAGTGAGCTTTATCATTCAAGTTGCACCCGTTCGCGTACGGGAAGGAGTGCTGACAGAAGTCCTTAAAGGTTACAGTGAAATCACGCTTCCCCCCAATGTAACGGCTATCGCGCCGCAGGTATTCCAAGGTAACCGGCAAATCGCCAAAGTAATAATGAACGAAGGATTAACTTCGATAGGCGAAAGAGCATTCTTCAATTCGAGCATACAGGAAGTAGTCTTCCCCTCTACTTTGAAGCAACTCGGACAAGACATCTTCTATTACTGCAACCAGTTGAAACGCGCCGATCTCTCACATACGCAAATCACCCGCTTGACTTCCGGAAGTTTCGTATACGCCGGTGTAGAAGAAGTATTATTGCCGTCTACGCTCCAAAGCATAGAAGTACAGGCTCTGATGAAGACAGGTAAGCTGAAATCCGTTGTCATCCCTCAAAATGTAAAATATATCGGTCAGGAAGCGTTCCGGGAAAGCGGCATCATCAATGTACAGCTCCCCAACGGTATCTCTACCATTGTAGACCGCGCTTTCTATTACTGTCCCAATCTGACGGAAGTGTCAACCTATGGTCCTGTTTCGGACAACGACCCCGACGCCATGATTCAAGCCTATTGTTTTGTTGGATGCCCCAACCTCTCCCGGCTTGAAATACCCCGGAGTATCCGCATCTTGGGACAAGGGCTGATAACGGGTAATCAAAAGGTAAACAAACTGACAATCCCGTCCCGTGTTGTCCGAATCAATTTTTCCGCTTTTGACAATACAGGAGTTAAAGAGGTCATTGTAGAAGCCGTCACGCCACCCGCTACTCCCGAAGGCGAATGGTACGGATTCCCTAAAACGGTAACAAGTATCCTCGTCCCGGCACAGGCTGTCAAAGCATACAAAACCGCCCGAGGCTGGAATAAATTTGCAGAAAAGATTGCGGCCCGTCCGTAACACTTTCCGCTTCCTCTGCCATAAACTTAAATAACGGAATCCGCATGACAACAAGCAGATATAACACTTTCGGGTACATCCTGATATTTATTTTCTCATCGATAGGAACGTCCATATACGCACAGGAAAAGGGAACCGTGAAATATTGGAAAGTGGAATTAATGGGAGCCGTCAACACTTACGACGGCTGGGAAATAGAACCTTCCGTAACCTGCCAACCCGTCCGTTATATCGGACTGACGATGGGACTCTTATTCTGCAATCCGATAAACGAGAGCGGTTTCATCGGAGAATCGCAAGACAAACAATGGTATTGGAGTGCAGTGGACGACGATAATGGAAGTTATCTTTTTGCCCTGCGCCCTTCCGTCCTATTCACCTCACCTTCTATATGGCTGGGCGAGGATAAAGATTATGCCTTATCTTTTTCCATTTCTCCCGGAATAACCATGCCTTTGCCCCCGAACCGGGAATTCAATATCGAGTACTTCCCGCAAAAGCCCGGAGCATGGACCGCCTTTAAAACAGAGCATGTCAAAAACAAAGATGCGACCTTTGTTTACTACCATCTCCGAAGTGCCGTATCGCTCGAAATAGACGACAGCATCATCCTGTCAATGGGATATACTCTTTCCAACTTCGACTTATATGGCGGAAGCCGGAATATTGTCATCGAGGGCAGGAAACTGAATCCTGAACGGCACCCCTTGATGCATTCTTTCTTTATAGGTATCGGTTATCGCTTTTAAACGAAAAAGGCGGTTGCCAAAATGACAACCGCCTTTTTCGTTTAAAAAAAATAACTCAAAGAAAAGTACACCCTCAGGGATTCGAACCCTGGACCCACTGATTAAGAGTCAGTTGCTCTACCAACTGAGCTAAGAGTGCTTCTATTAAATTGTAGTGGATACGAGAATCGAACTCGTATTACATGCGTGAGAGGCATGTGTCCTAACCGTTAGACGAATCCACCGACTTTTTAGAAAAGCACCGGCTTTTGCAAACCGATGCTTTCTATTTTTGTTCCTTGCGGAAGCTGGGGGATTCGAACCCCCGGTACGGTTACCCGTACGTCAGTTTAGCAAACTGGTGGTTTCAGCCACTCACCCAAACTTCCTTAGTAACCAACATTCTTCTCAAATGCGGTGCAAATGTATGGTAAACTTTTGGACTATGCAAATCTTTCCTGCATAATTTTTTCCTCATTTTCGCAAGAAAAGAGATAACACGTTAACACTCAAAATCTAATAGAGCAGAAAAAACAATAAAATCAAGCTTTCGCCATCAAACATTATTTTATAAAACTCTTACTTACCCATTTCATGCTATACCAACGACGCACAAAGATAGCACCCCGAATGTTTTCATCCAGCAAAAACGCAATCCACATACCGCAAATTCCCCAACCAAACGGAATGCCAAACAGATATCCAAGCCCCACAGCCACGCTCCACATCACTACCAGTCCCACATAGAACGGATAATTTACATCTCCCGCCGCACGCAAGGCATTGGTAGCGAAAATATTGATAGGCCGCCCTATCTCCAGTACAACGTCGATTATCAGAATCGTGACCCCCATTTTGATAATTTCGGGATTAGACGTCAGCCAACCGAAAATAACATGCCCCAAAAGCGCCAGTATACAGGACAGAATCAAGGTTATCATCACAGACTTCTTCATTACATACTTCCCCATCAGAAAAGCCGCCCGAGGTTTCTTCTCCCCTATCAGATGTCCGATACATATCGCCCCGCCCTGCGCCATAGAAATGCTGAACAGATAGGCGAACATGATAATATTGACACAATAAGTACGCGTAGCCAACGCTTCCACCCCCAACATATTAATGAAATAAGTGATTACCACCTGCGAAGAACTGTAAGAAAGTTGCTCACCGGCAGAGGGCAGCCCCACCTTCATCAAATTCTTCAACTCCATCCAGGGGAACGGACGGAAATAAGCCAACGGAAAACGGTGGATATGCTTGCGAAACAGGATGACGAACAGAATAACCATCGAAACGCCCCTGCTGAAAGCCGTGGAAATGGCAGCTCCCTCTACTCCCAGCTCCGGGAAACCGAACCGTCCGAAAATCAAAGAATAATTACCTATGATATTAAGGATATTCACAACCACCGTCACCATCATCGGATATATCGCCTTGTTTGCGCTGCGCAAGGATGCGGAAAGAGTCAGAGACAATGCCTGAAAAAAGGCGAATGCCCCTACGATACGCATATAATCCATACCATCCTGCATCAGCTCGGGCCCGAGTCCCATCAAACGTAAGATAGGCTCCGCACCGCCGAACAGCAGCATACTGATACTGACACCCACCACCAGGTTAACCAGAACAGACACTCCCACCACCTGTACCACCTGTTTATGCAACCTCGCTCCAAGATATTGCGAACACAAGACCGAAGTACCGAGGTTTATCACCTCAAAAACCAGAAAAGTCAGCATAATAATCTGGTTGACTACACCTACGGCAGCCACGCTGTTATCCGAATGGCGGCTCAGCATGATGGTGTCCACCGCGCCGAGCATCATTATGAGTAATGTCTCTATAAAGATAGGAGCCGCCAGTTTGGCAAGCCGTTTCTTCAGGTTCTCCTGCTGTATCATTGTTCGTGGGATGTGCTATGCTAAAAATCGCGCAAAGATACGGAAAGGAAAGAGACGCGAAATTGATACATATCAAATAAATTTCCTTATCTTTGCCACACTAAATGACACCCCCAATCTACATTAACTGTTATGGAAACATTACTCAAAGAGACAGTTGATATCACTGTCAATTCCCGTTATCCGGGCATGGCTCCCGAAGGCAGACGACAAATCGAAGAAATCCTGATTCGCAAAGAGGTGGAAAAAGGCGAGCTTCTGTTGAAGGAAGGACAAATCAGCCACAACATCGTACTCGTCGGCAAAGGCATGCTGCGACAGTTCTACTACAAAAACGGCAAGGACGTCACCGAACATTTCTCGTATGAAGGCTGCATCGTTATCTGCATCGAAAGCACCCTCAAAAAAGAGCCCACCCACCTGATGATCGAAGCGCTCGAGGACAGCATCGTCTACCTGCTTCCCTATGACAAGTTGATGTTACTCACCGAAATCTCCCGGGAAATCAATATGTTCTATCGCAAGATACTTGAATACTCCCTTATTGTTTCACAAATCAAAGCCGATTCCTGGCGGTTCGAGACTGCACGCGAGCGTTACAACCAACTGATGCGGCACCAGCCGGAAGTCATCAAGCGTGCTCCCTTGTCGCATATCGCGTCTTATCTGCTGATGACTCCCGAGACATTAAGCAGAGTACGTTCGGGCATACTCTGATTTTTTGCGGGGGTGCCCGAACCGGTCATATCTGAATTTATATAGAATATTTATCCTTTCTATATTTAAACCTGTTCTATCTCAAATCTTTTTTTGAGATAGCTTGTTATCAAGCTCATTATTCATCTTAAAATTCAGATTATGACTACAATATATACTTTTGCGCAAAGTGCCATCGAAGACGCCAGAAGCGCCGGGCGCTACGGCACCGCCAACTTGTACACCAGCGCCATCAACAGTTTCCGGAAATTCACCGGAGACATCCCTCTCACCTTCAAAGAACTCACGGCAGGTCTGATTAAAACTTACGAAGAAAGCCTGCTCCAACAGGGACGGCGTCACAATACCATATCCGCTTATATGCGTATGTTACGCTCCATCTTCAACCAGGCGCATTTACAAGGTATTCCCGACGCCATATCCGCCGACGAACTGTTTCGTTTCGTTTTCACAGGATACGAACCCACCGCCAAGCGGGCTATTTCGCCCACTCTCATACGGCGCCTCTCGCAATTGAATCTGGAGAAGCAGCCCAACTTACGCTTCAGCCGCGATTTGTTCCTGCTCAGTTTCTATCTCAGAGGGATTCCGTTCGTCGACCTCGTCCATCTCCGCAAAACGGACATGAGATACAACACCATTCATTACCACCGGCATAAAACCCGCCAGCAGCTATCGGTCTATATCGAGCCTTATGCCGCCGATATCCTGCACCGGTACACCGACAAGCGTTCCAAATCCCCCTATCTCCTGCCCATACTTTCATCCACTGGCGCAGAGGGTTACCGACAGTACAAGAGCGCTTTACGCCTCTATAACCAACACCTGCACCAACTATCCAAAATGCTGCGCCTGAATGTACCGCTAACCTCTTACGTAGCCCGCCACAGCTGGGCCACTACCGCCAAAGAAGAGGGAGTGGCCCTTGCCATGATAAGCGAGGGTTTGGGGCATAGTTCCGAAAAAGTCACACACGTATATCTCGCTTCTTTTAACAATAATGCGATGAGTAAAGCCAATAGAAAAGTAATATCTACAATTCATAGCAAAGAAAAAAAAAGAAAAAGCAAAAAATAGCGTGTCAACTTATCTTACGAATTAATCAACAAATTTTACAAGAAATCCATTCTCTTACTTACAAGGTAAGAGAATCTCTTCTCATGGCGACAAAGATAGAAAAAAAATCACCAATACAAATAAATAAATTTGTATTTTTTATTGGTGTATATTTATTGTAAATAGGAATAAAAAGGTATAAAACATATTTTTTGCGTTTAAAAATAATTACAGATATAATTTTTATAATCCTTTGATTTTTACAAATACCCGTTTCTGGAAAAATAAAGGCGCAACCTGTTTTAAATTATCCTGTTTCATTGGGATAGTATCCTTATATGTCATTATAAAACGTTTTTTCCCGATTCTATTCCATTCTCTTACCTTGTAAGTAAGGGATTTCTTTTTTCCACTACCTTGTAAGTAGGAGAAAAGACAAACAAATAGAACAAATATACAGCAAAATCATTCATTTTATCCACCAAAATAAATTGAATGACAGGACATTACAGAAGGTATGAGACAGGTTTTACGTTTCAACAGAATTATCAAATGCATCATCATCGCAGGCGATTTATGTATACTTAACGCTATTTTTATAGTGTTATATCATACATTGGACAGTAATACGCTTGGAGCTACATTCAGCAATTCTCTGCCTCAACTGCTGGTTCTCTTGAATTTAGTATACATTGTATGTAACTATTCCAAAGGCATCATCCTGCACCAGCGCATCGTACGTCCCGATCGTATTATCATGCGCGCCATCCGCAGTACTTTTTTCCATGCTTTTGTATATATCAGCTTAATCAGCCTTGCGGATTTCGGAACGCTCTCGGCCCGTTTTTTCACGCTATTCTATATATCGTTTTTAGCGTGTCTGATTATTTACAGGCTGGCATTCAGACATATCCTGAAATTATATCGCCGTTCCGGCGGAAACTCCCGTACAGCCATACTGGTAGGTGACGGCAGCAACATGGTGGAGCTTCACCATGAAATGACCGGCGATCCGACTTCCGGTTATCGGGTAGTCGGCTATTTCGCGGAAAGCCCTTCCTATCTTTATCCGGAGCATCTCCCGTATCTGGGTGTCCCGGAACAGGTAGTCCCCTACCTCAGCTCCAACAATATCGAACAAGTATATTGCGGACTGACTTCGGCTCATAGCAAGGAAATCCTGCCCATCATCAATTATTGCGAGAACCATTTTCTGCGTTTTTACAGCGTACCCAACGTACGTAAATATTTAAAGCGACGCATGCATCTCGAAATGTTGGGAAACGTGCCCGTCTTGTACATACGTCAGGAACCGTTGGCGCAACCGGAAAACCGTATGCTCAAACGTCTGTTCGACATTGTATTCTCCTTGCTTTTCTTGTGTACCCTATTCCCGATTATCTTTATAATTATAGGAACCGCCATAAAAATCAGCTCTCCCGGACCTGTTTTCTTCAAACAGAAACGCAGCGGTGAAGAGGGTAAAGAATTCTGGTGCTATAAGTTTCGTTCCATGCGCGTCAATAAAGACAGTGATAAGCTGCAAGCCACTAAAAACGACCCGCGTAAAACACGCCTGGGCAATTTTATGCGCAAAAGCAATATCGACGAACTCCCCCAGTTCATCAATGTGCTATTGGGTGACATGTCCGTAGTAGGTCCACGCCCGCACATGCTGAAACATACCGAAGAATACTCCAAACTGATTGATAAATATATGGTGCGCCACCTTGTCAAACCCGGTATTACCGGTTGGGCCCAAATCACCGGATTCCGCGGCGAGACCAAAGAATTGTGGCAGATGGAAGGACGCGTAGAACGAGATATCTGGTATCTGGAACACTGGACTTTCATGCTCGACCTGTATATCATCTACAAAACCGTAAAGAACGCGGTAAAAGGAGAAAAAGAAGCCTATTAAACAGTGAGTTGAAAATTGCGAGTTGAGAGTTAAAAATCATAAACACATGAAAAAAAAGAGTCTGATTATTTTATTATTTCCGCTAATACTTACCGGATGCCAAAGCTACAAGAAAGTACCTTACCTGCAGGATGCTTTACAGCAGACCGCAACAGCGGATACGAACGTTCCCGATATGAGTTTGTACGATGCGCGTATCATGCCGAAAGACTTACTGACAATTGTAGTGAGCTGTCCCGAAGAGCCCGAATTGGCGGAACCTTTTAACCTGACAATAGCCACTCCTGCAAGCAATACCGGCAATAAATCCCTTACTTCCCAACCCGCATTGCAACAATATCTTGTAGACAACGATGGAAATGTAGAGTTCCCGGTATTAGGAACCATTCATTTGGGTGGGCTTACCAAAGGAGAGGCCGAACAATATATCAAAGACAAACTCAAACCCCAATTCCGCGAAACTCCCATCGTTACCGTACGTATGGTGAACTACAAGATTTCCGTTATCGGCGAAGTAGGTCATCCGGGAACTTTCACCATATCCAACGAGAAAGTTAATATCCTCGAAGCTCTTGCCATGGCGGGTGACATGACTATCTACGGCATCCGGGACAATGTAAAACTGATTCGCGAAGACAATAACGGAAAACGGGAGATTATCACACTCAACCTGAACGACCAAGACATACTGCAATCACCTTACTACTACCTGCAACAAAATGACATTCTGTATATCACTCCCAATAAAACGAAGGCAAAGACATCCAATATCAGTGCCAGTACCACAATCTGGTTCTCGGTTATCGGTTCATTGGTATCACTGGCGAGTCTTATCATCGCGATTACAAAATAAGGAGAATTGAAAAACCAAAACAGAAAATTAAAAAATACGGACGTGAAAGAAGAAATATACGACGACTTGTTCGAAGAAAAAGAAGAAAAGACCAACTGGCAGGCTATACTTTTCAAATATGTCATCCGCTGGCCGTGGTTTATCGCCTCAGTCATCCTTTGTCTGGTATGCGCCTGGTTCTATCTGAAAACCACCACTCCTGTATACAACATCAATGCATCCATTATCATTAAGGATGACAAGAAAGGCGGGAACGCAAGCGACCTTAGCGCTTTCGAGGATATCGGCATCATATCTTCTTCTAAAAACATTGACAATGAAATCGAAATTCTTCGCAGTAAATCGCTCATCAAAGATGTAGTCAGCGAACTGGGCTTATATATCAACTATTCCGGTGAAAGCGGATTTAACAAGACCGATTTATATGGTTCATCTCCGGTACTCGTACACTTCCTGCCGGAAGATGCCAAACGCCTTACTGCCCCTATATTTCTGAGTATCAGCTATAATTCCGACCGTCAGATAGATGTAACGGCAACTGTTAACGGAAATACCGTCAACAAACATTTCACAGAGCTGCCTGCCGTTCTGTCCAGTGAAGCGGGTACACTCACTTTTATGTCCAATCCTTCCGTAGCCCTCACGGGCAGCGGTAACATAGAGGTAAGCATCGTCAATCCCCTATCCGTAGCCAAAGGTTACCGGACAGCCCTGTCTATCGAACCGACCAGCAAAACCACTTCCTTCGTTACCGTATCGGTGAAAAACACCAGTAAGAAACGCGGTGAGGATTTTATCAACAAACTGATAGAAATATATAACAAGAACGCCAACAACGACAAAAACGAAGTTGCGCAGAATACCGCCCGTTTCATCGATGAGCGCATCTCCGTCATCAATCAGGAGTTAGGTACCACGGAGCAGGAGTTGGAAAGCTTCAAGCGCGAAGCGGGGCTTACCGACCTCAGCAGCGATGCCCAGCTTGCCATCAGCGAACAGTCCGCCTATGAAAAACTTTGTGTGGAAAACGGCACGCAACTCAACCTGATTCAATATCTCTCCGAATACATCCGGAAGCCGGAAAACGTAACCGCCACTCTCCCCACCAATGTAGGGCTGAACGATGAAACCCTGTCCGGACTCATAGCCCAATACAACGCCTTGATTTTGGAACGCAACCGCCTGTTGCGCACCTCTTCGGAAACCAATCCGGTTGTACGCCGTCTCGACAGCAACATAGAGGACATGCGCGCCGGTATCATTACAACCATTGCCAGCGTGCGCAAGGGATTGCTCATCACCAAAGCCGACCTCGACCGCCAGGCAGGCAAATACGCCGGACGCATCAGTAACGCCCCCGCCCAGGAACGCCGCTTTGTCAGCATCCAGCGCCAACAGGAAATCAAAGCAGGACTTTATCTCATGCTGTTGCAGAAACGCGAGGAAAACAACATCGCGCTGGCCGCCACCGCCAATAATGCCAAAATCATTGACGATGCGATAGCGGATGATTTCCCTATATCTCCCCAAAGCAAAAAAATCTACATGATAGCATTCGTGCTCGGACTCGGCATTCCGGTAGGAGTCATTTATCTCCTGAACCTGCTCAGTTTCCGTATCGAAGGACGTGCCGATGTCGAGAAGCTCACCGATGTACCCATTATCGGTGATGTTCCCCTCACAGAACCGGAAGCCGGACACACCCATACCATTGCCGTCCGTGAAAACGACAATGACATCATGGCGGAAACATTCCGCAGTCTACGCACCAATCTGCTTTTCATATTGGGCGACCCGGATAAAAAAGTAATCCTTGTCACTTCCACCATGAGCGGTGAAGGGAAAACGTTCATCGCTTCCAACCTTGCCGTCAGTCTGGCGCTCTTGGGTAAAAAGGTAATCATCGTCGGACTGGATATCCGCAAACCGGGGTTGAACAAGGTATTCCACATCCCTCATAAGGAACGGGGCATTACCCAGTATCTGTCCGCTCCCCAAAGCACAGACCTGCGTTCCATGGTACTCCCTACCGATATATCCGCCAACCTCAGCGTACTGCCGGGCGGAGCCGTACCGCCGAACCCGACGGAACTGCTGGCGCGTCAGTCTCTGGCAGATGCCATCGATATATTGAAAAAAGAATACGATTACATTGTGCTCGACACGGCTCCCATCGGTATGGTAACAGACACGCAACTCATCGCCCGTGTAGCCGACGCGAGTATTTATGTCTGCCGGGCCGACTATACGCACAAGAACGATTACCGGCTAATCAATGAGTTGTACAACAATAAACGCCTGCCTAACTTATGTACCGTCATTAACGGACTGGACATGACAAAGAAAAAATACGGCTATTACTACGGTTACGGTAAGTATGGCAAGTATTATGGCTATGGTAAGAAATACGGATACGGATATGGCTACGGGTATGGCTATGGTGACACCCCCGATACCAAATAAAATATATACCCCATAAGTCCGGGGCTTGCACGCGCGACACCGTTCTCGTTTCCGGGCTTATTTTTTGTTTGTTTGCTGGTATGCTGCGGCGGTAGAGCGCTGCTGCCGGGCATACCTTTTACACTAACCGATCACAAAAACAATGCAGAATACGAATCACATAGAAATAAAAAGCAGCACAGCTCACCGCCAATGGCTGGTGGCCTATGTACAGTCGTGCCTCGAGAAAAAAACCGCGCAACGGCTTGCCGCCATGGGTATCGAGTGCTATCTGCCTGTTCAGAGCGAAATCCGCCAATGGAGCGACCGCCGCAAACGGGTCGACCGGCTGGTGATTCCCATGATGATATTCGTACACGTCACTCCGCAGGAGCGGCCGCTTCCCCTAAGCCTGCAAGCTGTCAGCCGCTATATGGTGCTGCGCGGTGAAAGTACTCCCGCCGTCATTCCCGACGAACAGATGGCGCAGTTCCGCTTCATGCTCGACTACAGCCCCGAAGCAGTGGAAATGTGCAGCGTCCCGCTGGCTCCCGGCGATGCCGTAAAAGTCATAAAAGGCCCCCTTGCCGGCCTTGAAGGAGAGCTCATCACCGTCAACGGGAAAAGCAAAGTAGCTGTGCGACTGGATATGCTGGGATGTGCGCATGTAGACATCCCCATAGGGTTTGTCGAGAAAAAGGATAAAAAAGAAAAGGCTGTACGATGATTTCACTTTATCACCTTACAGCCTTTTCCGCATCATGTCAATTACACGTATTCCCGTCGCTAAAGCGTCATCGCATTTGCTCCAAACACGCCCAGCACAGCCGAAGCCACCGCAATCACCACCTTCAAAATCGTATCCCAGATTCCTCTACTTTTACTCATTTTCTTGCAATTAATTTATAATTCATAACTTATAACCCATTCTCATCCCAGCGGATTCTCTTCCTCTCCACCGGTATTTCCACCGCCGCCATTACCGCCCGGTGCCGTGCTTCCATCGGCAGATACCAGCTCGAAAGAGACATTGTTGGCAGCTCCTTTCGTAGTGGCAACCGAATCGTTCACCAGCCTCAAAGTCGTAGCGACCTTGAAGTTAATCCGCACCTTATCGATGTTTTTCACCGTACAATCCTTGGGATGTTCCGTGGCCACACAGTGAAACGAAGTGCGGAAAATACCGAAATCATCCAAACGGACACTGTTGCCGTCGGTCAGTTTCTCGCGCATGTTTCTCACGATAGCCTTACCTACATGCAGCACATCCTCTGCCGACATGCCACCCAAAGCCTCGATTTCTTCCGCGATGCGTTTCAAGTCATACATCTTCGCGTCACGCGGTTTTCTTTTCAAGGTATACACCAGCGGAGAAGTCTTGTCTCCGATCTTTTTGTAGCGCTGTGTACGCACTACCAATGCTGTCGCCATAATTCTTCAGTTTTTAATTGTTAATTGTAAAACATTCATCATTCAGTCCCGAGGGGCCCTTTCTCCTGACTGACCATGCAAAGATAACGCTTCGCCCACCCGTATCCGCCCCTTCGCGCATCATCACACGCCATAAGGCGTTTTTCAGCGGTTTTTGACACCTTACGACGCGATAAACCACGCTCTTTTCTTCCACAACCCACTAATTATCATTAACTTTACATCATACAACAAGTCATAAAAGCCATGGAAAAATCCTCTTTCACTCCCCGCAGTTACAGTAAAAGCGAACTGGCAATGCTATACAGTCCCTATATCACACCCAAAGCCGCCGTCCGCAAACTCAACCGCTGGATAGCTTTCAACCCCGGACTCCGGCAACAGCTCGCAGCCACCGGCATACTCCCCAACGCCAAATGCTACACCCCTATCCAAGTGCACGCCATCGTAGAAGCGTTGGGAGAACCGTAACATAAAAACTCCAAGCGTTTAAAAGCCGAACGCCCGGTATTTCAGAGGCAAACACCGGGCATTTCAGCCTGAAACACAAGGCATTCCGGAAGTAAATTCCCGGCCTTTCGGAAGCAAACTCACGGAGTTGTCAGCCCCACCCACGGCAGCCTGTCCTTATCCAGCACTTTCCCCTGCATCTCGGTCATTATCTGTTCCTCGGATTCCCGTTCGTCATATCGCCCGCACGGTTGCCTCACGAACAGCACACTCCCTGTCCGGCACAAATCCTGGTCGCGTACTTTCAACATATCCAGCCGGGTATAACTCCTGTCCGGCTGCTCGATACGGCTGATGGAAAAGATGAAATCGGCCAGGTTCGCCCAGTTGGCGCTGCCCGAAATGGTGTACATGTCTATTTCTTCCAGCTCGTTCTTCCCGTTCAGCTTTTTCAGGCTGCGGGGATGCGCCACGATAATCACCCAGATTCCGTTGGTACGTCCCCACGCCTGCATCTGCGTCAGCATGGCTTTGATGGCCTGCGTCTCCGTATTGTAACGTCCGGTTTCCACTTCCATGAAAAGATACGGGTCGATGATGAGATACTTCAACGGTACGGCACGTTTCACCCGTTCCGCACGCTCTATGATGTTGGCGGGTGTGGGCGAAACCTCGTGCAAATCCAGGTGCGCCATGTGTCCGTCCAGAAAAGAGACGATGGGCTGCAATTGTTCACGGGTATATGCCGCCGTGTTCACCTTACCCAGCATCAGGCGGATAAGATTCGCCATGTGCTTGTTCTTGTCGGGCACCTCGAAGGAGAGATAGCACACATAGCGCCCCGTCTTGGCCATAAGGCGGCAAGTCAGGTCATTCAGGAAATCCGTCTTGCCGCTATTGGGCTTTCCGGTGGCGATTATCAGCCCGCCCTGGTCGGTGGGATGAAACACATGGTCGGTAAGCGGACCGTAACCCACATCGTAACCGTGGTCGTAATTGCCGCTCAACACATTCATAATCTCATCCGCACGCTCACTTACCGTGATGATGTCCGACGTATGATGCGGACACGCCGAGTCGATAATCTCACGTACCACACCGGCGCCGTACATCACAAGCACGTCGGATATATCCTTACAACCGCCGGGCAGTACGGTGAACAGGCAACGCGTACCGAAATAGTCGGCAAGATGCTTCACAAGCGTTCTTCCGGGCAGGTCGCAGTCGCCGCAAATCACCAGTTCCCGCACCCTGTCCAGCCAGGGGCGAAAAGCCTCGAAGCCTTTGGAGAGGTCGCTTGCCGCGCCGTTGGGTACGCTGATGACGTACGGATATCCCGCCTCATACAGGGTCAGCACATCCCGTTCACCTTCGGTGACAATCAGGCGCGGAACGTTCTCTTCGGCAATCCGCAACGGATTGATGCAGTCGATATTGTAAGGCGGGCAAGGCGTGGTGGGCGACTCCTGGCTCCAGCACTTGGTATAACCGGAGGCGGAAACATCGCACGAGCGGTATTTCACATTGACGGGTTGCCCGTTGATGTAATTCACATAGGCGATACAGTGGTACATCATTCCCACAGCGTTCTTTTCATCCTTTTCACCCTTTCCGCTCTTACCGTCCTTGCCGCCGAAACAGCGGTGCATCAGGCAACCGATACGCGCATCGACAGCGGTTTTCAAGGAAATGCCCATATCGGCAAGGTAGCGGCGGGCCGCAAGCTGTTCAGGGTCTGAAGTCTCCGGTTCGTCAGTCAGCGGTTTGATTTTGGAGATTATCTCAGGCGACAGCCGCTTGTAGTCTTCGGGAATCATAGATACCTCGAACGCGGCGGTTCCCCCGCCGACCGATGCCGACGCCATACCGCCCGGCTCTCCTTTTCCGGAACTCCGCTTTGCCGCCGGCGAAGCTCCCGCCGAATACGGATGTCCGGCATCCGACCGTACCGTATCCCGCCGTTCTTCCCAAAAATCCTTCAACCTCCCGTGAAAGTCGCATCCCGCATAGAAGCAGTGATACAACCCCGTCTCACGTGAAATGGAAAGATGTTTCTTCCCGCACTTGGGGCACTCCGCCACAAAATTTTTCCCTACATTTCTACGCTCAGGAAAATCACTCAAATAATAAAAAGGTTTCATCATCCGATATTCATAATTTATAGTCTGTAACTCATAATTCAACACTCCCCCATTTTCCGCTCAGCACATTCCACTCCGCTCCCGCACCCGGACGGGGAGGCGCTTCATCCGGTATATTCACCACTCCTTCCAGCGGGTCGTCGTAAAAGCGCAGGCCGCTTTCCTTATCCGTCCACTCAAACTCGCCAAGCGGATGATTATTGCGTTGCTCGCTCCGCATATCGGCAAGTTTTTGTATCCGCCTCTGTCTTCCGGCATGTGCGGCGTCTTTTTGCATTCGTTGTCCGCCGGCGGATTTCAGCAGGTTGTTCAGCCAGCATAGGCGTCCGGCATAGGTGGATTTCATGAAGCGTTCCTGTCCGGCGAAGTAAGGTATCAGCAGTTCATTCACCAAGTACACCAGATTGAGGCATGCGTCTTCACGTGTCAGCCCCTCTTCCTGCTGGAAACGATTGATGAGCGGAGTAAAGACCTGCGCTTTCTGTATCGGATTCTCATTGATGAGATGAAAGAAATGCCGTGCAGTCTCCAGACTTTTTTCCGCGGAAGATATCTTTCCGGAGGATATATTATTCTTATTATCCTGTATAGTATATATATTATATATATCACCCTGCGGTAATTTTACCGGTAAAGTTTCCGCGGAATCATCCGTTTTTTCCTTCTCTTTCCAAAGGCAGGAATAGAATGAACTCATCCCGTACACATTATCGGCGGGTATGATGCCGAACGCCCCGCTTTGCCGGACTGCCTCGACCAGAAACCGTGCGTTCTTAAACTTCAGCGACTTACTGATATCATAGAAATTCTCTACAGGATAGACCGCATCCTCATTCATATAGGCGGGCATCCCCAAGAGCAACTCCAAAAGTTTCGCAACGGTGGAGTCTGTGATTTTCCGACTTTTCCATTGTCCGATGGTCTTTTGCAGCTCCCGTACGGAAAGTGTTGTTTTATGTGCTTTCATCGCATTTTATTTTAATTTATTAAAAAAGCTGTCGCAAAGATATACCTTTGCACCCACATTCTCCGTACCCATATAGTGGGTACGGATATCAAACATTTCTATTTAATTAACTAAAAACAATTTCATTATGAAATCAAACAGATTCATTTCCGACCATCCGGAATTCGGCGCGTTCCTCAAAAAAGAACTGAAACAACTTGGTATTCCCAGAGAGGCATTCCGCTCTACTTGTCACATGAAGCAAAGCTATCTTGAGGACATAAAAAAGGGCTCCATAATTATGAGGTAGATAGTTACCAGCTCATTCTGAGCGCATTTGAAGAGTTCACGACACCGGAAAACGCACAGCGTATCTATCGGGAAGGGGTAAAATTCTTGTTTCCTAAGCTGAAAGACTAAGGTTTTATGGGTTTATGAAGAAAAATGCCTTTCAAATTTCTCCATAAACTTTGGAGCATTGCGAGTTAATTCGTAATTTTGCTGCACATTTATCAATCACTATTGCTTTCGCCTGCTCAATGATTTGGGAGGGGCGAAAGCGTAGCGTACTCATCCGTATCTATCCAATCAAAAGTTCTAGCGTATTTGAATTCAAAAATATTTTGCAAAAAATATTTTATGAACCTCTTTATGCATATTCCACTCTCTCATTACTTTTAAACAAATAAAACATAATCAATATGGCACGGGATATTAAAATTGCAGTAGCCGGAACAGGCTATGTCGGACTAAGTATAGCGACTTTGCTCAGCCAACACCATCAAGTAACTGCGGTAGACGTAATACCTGAAAAAGTTGAACTGATAAATAACCGTCAGTCACCTATCCAAGACGAATATATAGAACAATTCTTAAAAGAGAAAAATTTGAATTTACGTGCTACTCTTGACGGAACATCTGCCTACAAAGATGCCGACTTCGTTGTAATAGCCGCTCCCACCAATTATGATCCGGTAAAAAATTATTTCGATACCAGTCATGTGGAAGAGGTCATAGATTTGGTATTGGAAGTAAACCCGAATGCCGTGATGGTCATTAAGAGTACAATACCCGTAGGATACTGTCAATCACTTTATAGCAAATATGCAGCAAAAGGTATAAAAAAATTAAACTTACTATTCTCACCGGAGTTTCTCCGTGAGAGTAAGGCTCTTTATGATAATTTATACCCGAGCCGCATCATCGTAGGTACAAACATGAACGACGAACAGCTCACCAAAGCTGCACATACCTTTGCCGCTTTATTACAGGAAGGAGCGATAAAAGAAGATATAGATACTCTCTTCATGGGACTTACCGAAGCCGAGGCTGTAAAACTTTTTGCGAACACTTATCTTGCTTTACGTGTCAGTTACTTTAATGAATTGGACACATATGCAGAAATGAAAGGACTTGATACAGCCGCTATCATCAATGGCGTATGTCTCGACCCGCGTATCGGTACACAGTATAATAATCCATCTTTCGGCTATGGCGGTTATTGTCTGCCTAAGGATACCAAACAGCTTTTAGCTAATTACAGCGATGTGCCGGAAAATTTGATAGAAGCCATTGTAGAAAGTAATCGTACCCGCAAGGATTTCATAGCAGACAGAGTGCTTCATCAAGCTGGTTATTACGATTATTATAATCGGGGCGATTTTAATCCATCAGAAGAAAAACGCTGTGTAATTGGTGTTTACCGATTGACCATGAAAAGTAACTCGGATAATTTCCGCCAATCATCCATTCAGGGGGTAATGAAACGTATCAAAGCCAAAGGCGCGGAAGTTATTATTTATGAACCAACATTAGAAGATGGAAGTACATTCTTTGGTAGTCGCATTGTGAATAGTCTTGATGAGTTCAAAAAACAAAGTAATGCGATTATTGCAAATCGATATGATGTTTGTTTGGAGGATGTGAAAAAAAAGGTTTATACAAGAGATATTTTTAGAAGAGACTAAAGTATGATATGATACAATACAATATAGATTTAGCTGAAAAAAGAGTTCTTGTAACAGGTGCCACAGGATTCATAGGGAGTAACTTATGTAATAGATTACTTCATAAAATACAATACACAACAATCATAGACATCGATAACATGGTGATATCATGGTTTCAAACTTCACCTGCTCTGTAATGACAGAGGAGAGACAATAATATTTTGCCTTACAAGAGCTAATGTGGATGGCCGCAGCCCAAAGGACTGGATAATCCTGATAAAAGATTTGTATGGAGAAGGCTTTGCAGACAGGGGTACATCCCCCAAAACTGTTCAACAACCTGTTTGATGATGGCATCAGGCTCGCTCATGGCATTAAGGCAAAAATGAAGAGCAAACTCAGTCATTCTAACTCTTATCCCAAACTCACGTAATATATGTCTAAAAGAATCAACTACATTGATTATATGCGAGGTATTGCAATCATCCTCGTAGTAATGGGACACTTGATACAATTCAATGGTTTCCCAACTAGCAATCCTGTATTTGAATTTATTTACAGTTTTCACATGCCTCTCTTTTTTGCAATTAGCGGATATATTACCCAAAGAGTTACAAGCATAGAAACTATATATGAATATTTCACATATTTAAAAAAGAAGTTTCTCAGTATTATTCTTCCACTAATAACCTGGTCGCTATTTATCAATCCTTATTTATTAAAAAAACAATGGGAAATATTATCTTACGAAGAAGCATTAAGAATATTACAATACCCTGGCTTATGGTTTCTCAAAATGCTATTTATCATTTTAGTATATTATGGCATCTTCAATCTGATATGCAATAAATTAAAGCCTACAAATTTTTTACGATATTTTTTTGCGACACTCCCCACCACATTGCTAACGTTAGCATCTGTATATCTGAACATTACAGAGACAAACTTGATTCTATTCACTTACGCTTTCTATTTAGGATGTTTCACTGCAAAATTTCCTATCATAGAGCATTTATTAAACAAACAATCGGTTTATGCCATTTCTCTCTTGTCATTTTTTACATTATCTACTCACTGGAACTTTGCAGGGAATCACATAGATGATATTTATAAAATTGTAGTATCAACTTTTGCTTTTATTACCCTACTGAACCTTTGCCAAAAATTCAATTTTAACATAAAAGTAAAAAAATATTACAATTATTTGGAACCCAATCGTTAGCAATATATATACTTCAATTTAGATTATGCAACTTTGGAAATGAAACCCTATTTATTCATATTCATAACATGAATCCGTTCGTTTTATTTTTACTCACTTTAATCGTTGCTATACCCATTTCATACATCTGCTGTATAGTTACTAAAATTATCTACACCAATTCTTTTTTAAGTTTTTTCTTATTTG
Organism: Bacteroides sp. 44_46; assembly: GCF_001915465.1. Lineage (NCBI taxonomy): Bacteria > Pseudomonadati > Bacteroidota > Bacteroidia > Bacteroidales > Bacteroidaceae > Bacteroides > Bacteroides sp. 44_46. Next base: position 215,575 of record NZ_MNQO01000020.1, read on the forward strand.
GGAAAAAGACATTAGCTTCTGACAAGTAAAACATCTATAGCAACCTCCAAAAACAATTCATGAGTTCGACTGCCAACCGTGTCATAAAAAATACCGGTTACCTGTATGCGAAAATGGGCATCACCATGTTCATCTCGCTCTATACTACCCGGTTGATATTAAATTCTCTCGGAGCCAGCGATTTTGGTATTTTCAATATTGTAGGAGGAGCTATTGCCATGCTCGGTTTCCTCAATGCCGCTATGGCAAGTGCCACCCAACGTTTCATGTCCTACTGTGAAGGAGAAGGCAATAAAGAGAAACAGAAACGCATTTTCAATATCAGCTTTATTCTCCATTTTTGCCTTGCATTCATTGTTGGCCTAGCTTTACTGATTAGCGGATATTTCTTTTTCAACGGCATTCTCAATATTCCTGGGGAGAGAATCTTTTCTGCCAAAGTTGTATATGGAAGTCTGATTGTCAGCACTATGTTCACAGTGATGAGTGTTCCTTACAATGCTGTGATGAATGCTCATGAGAATATGAAATATTTTGCCATTGTAGGCATCCTGGAATCGCTGTTAAAGTTAACTGTAGCTTTTGTATGCACATATACTAGTTTTGATAAATTAATTGTTTATGGCATATTAATGACCTGCATACCGCTCATCATTCTTACCATTATGCGAATCTATTGTCACAAACACTATACTGAATGCATCATCTCTCCACGTATGTATTGGAACAGACAGCTAATGAAAGAAATGACAACTTTCGCTGGATGGAACTTTTTAGGTTCGCTCAGTAGCATCGTCTCTCAATATGGGTTGAGTGTGGTTTTGAATCACTTTTGGGGCACCCTATTAAATACGGCGCAAGGAATAGCCAATCAAATTTCAGGACAGTTAATGACCTTTTCAAATGCCATGCTCACAGCATTGGGACCTGTCATAACCAAAAGCAGAGGCAGTGGAAACAATGCGCTAATGCTACAAGCCTCTTTATTAGGTTGCAAATATGCATATATCATCTTGTCGTTTTTTGCCATACCATTTATATTAGAAACGCCTTATCTTCTTAAATTATGGCTAAAGGATGTTCCTGAATGGAGTATTGTTTTCTGCCAATTACAATTGCTAAGAAGCATCATAGAGCAACTTACCGTAACTATTGGCGCAGCCATAGCTGCACAAGGTAACATAAAAGGAATATCCTTGTATAAAAGTATACTCGGGTTCCAGCCTATCATACTCACAGCCATATTCTTCTATTATAGTTTCCCACCCTATGTTATGTACATTATATGGATTATTTGCGGAGGAATCATCGGTGGATGTGTTTCATTATATTATACAAGAAAACTATGCGATCTAAGTCTTAGGCAATATGCGAAAGTGATCTTATTGCCTTGCCTAATGCTTTCTACCGTTATGCTCTTCTTTGGGTTTATACCACAATTGATATTCTCTGAATCTTTCTACCGATTAATGGGGACGTGCTTGCTAACCACAGTTAGTATGGTAATCTTTAGCTGGAAGATTATATTAGGACAAACAGAAAAAAAAATCATAACCTCAATATTTCAAAAAAATAAAAGAAAGGTATGTTTTTGGATAAAATAAAGAAAATAAGAAAGATTAAGAGTGCAAAAGACATTACAAACTATTTATGGGGAATCAGCGTGAGAAAGACACGTGCTACTTGGCTATATCCCTTTCTCTATCGTTCTTATTGGCATTATCTTTTGCATAAATCCTCCAAACCCAACCACCAATCAAAGAAATCCTATTACGCCGCTCGCCCGAATCCGGGAGCCGGTATCGGGCATCAGCTGGCAAATTGGATAGCCGGATATTGGTATGCCAAGCAACTCGGTCTTACATTTGCCCATATACCATTTTCAACTTCGCAGTGGGATATTTTTTTAGGATTCGGAAACGGAGAAGTCAAAGTTGAAGAGTTGAAGCGGCAAGGAATAAAGATAAGGAAACTCCCTTTGTTCACTGACGGAAATACGATAGAATTCGCTTTAAACAAGGCAATCATTCAGTCGTATGCAAATGAGAAAGTCGTTTTCATAGCAGAGCAAGACCAATTCTACAAAGCACAATATGGAGTAATGGAAGAGTTAAAACAAAAATTCCACTCTGCTCCAGCACGAAAGAATGAAAAATTAATTTATAACAAAGACCACTTTAACATAGCCATCCACGTAAGAAGAGGAGACATTATGCTCGATCCATCTAATCCTAACTTAGTTATGAGATACCTAAGCAATGATTATTTTGAAAAAGTGTTGAAACAAGTAACAGAAAACCTGCAAACCAACAAGCCTATCCACATTTATTTCTTCTCACAAGGAAAGCCGGAAGATTATCCTGAGTTTGCACAATATCCTAATTTACATTGGTGCTTGGATATGAACGCACAAGAATCATTCCTACATTTTGCCTATGCTGACCTATTGATAACCAGCAAAAGTTCGTTCTCTTATAAACCAGCCTTACTGAATAATGGAATAAAAGTATGTCCCAAGAATTTCTGGCATGGATATCCTACTAGTAAGGATTGGATACTCGTTGAGAATGACGGAACAATTGATTTAAATGAAAAATCAAAATTCATATAAATAAACATCATCAATGAGCCATATATAAACGAAAATTTGCTTTATTATCTCCATAACACTAAATATTAACAAAAATTCAAAAAGTAACTATTATGAATCCTATATCTATCTTCATCTTAAAGGTTCTCCGAAAACTATATGCAAAGACTTTTGGAGGATATGTATTACCACCGCTACAAAGGGAAGAAAATATTGATAAAATTTCAGAGATTATTTACGACTTATTATCTTCTGACAAACCATGTATGATAGCACGATTCGGCTCAACAGAATTATCTGCTATAGTCAACTATTTAGGAGTAAATACTCCACACCATTCTATTTGTAAATTTATCAAAGGGGAACAACCGGAATGGTGGTGGAATCATAATATTATGAATCAGATGCAGCAGTGGAGTGGTTTCTTTCCTGCTACTCCACAAAATATGCAACGATTTGGAGAACTGATGATAAATGACTCAAAAGAAATTGATATTCTAGGTAGTTGGGTAAGAAATGAATATCAATTATCTTCATTCTTACCTTCAAATATGAAAAAAGTAGATAGAGATAATATAAATCCTTTCTTTGCAAAAAAACCTTGGACTAAAGCATTAGAAGGAAAGAATGTTATAGTTATACATCCTTTTGCAGAAACAATAAGAAAACAATATAAGATAAAAGACAAAATATTTCCAAACGGTTTACTTCCTGATTTTAATCTAACCGTAATAGAGGCTGTTCAAAGTTTGGGGGGAGAAAATAACAAATACCCCACATGGTTTGAAGCTCTACAATATATGGAACATGAATTAGACAAAATAGATTACGATATATGTCTGATAGGATGTGGTGCATACGGATTTCCGCTAGCTGCTCATATAAAAAGACAAGGGAAAAAAGCAATACATATCGGAGGAGCTTTACAATTATACTTCGGAATAAAAGGAAAAAGATGGGAAGGAAAAGGATATAAAGGTGGAATCAATGACTATTCCAAACTTTTTAACGAATATTGGACTCGTCCTAGTGTTAACGAAAAACCTAAAAATTCTTCAAATGTAGAAAATGGTTGTTATTGGTAATTTTAATATGAACAATATGATAAACATAGCATTTGCTCCTGATGATAATTATGTGATGCCTACTTGTGTTGCCATTACATCAGTACTTGAAAATACTCACACAGAAATCACTATATACATTATTTATATTAAAGATAATCTGTCTGAAAGAAATCGTACAATTTTAAAAAACACGATTTGTAACTATAATCAAAACGTCTGCTTTGTAAAAGTAAATAAAGATGATTTACAAGGATTTCCTAATTTACGCCACGGTCTCTCTGCATACTTAAGAATCTTAGCTCCAAAATTATTTCCTAATATTAACAAACTTCTTTATTTGGACGGGGATTTGATTATAAACTATTCGATTTCTGATTTATACAATATAGACATAAAGGATTATCAACTTGCTGCAGTTTCAGACCTCAAGCCCCTCTTCACTCCGAACTCTATTCCTTCAATAGGATATTCTTACAATCACCCTTATTTTAATTCTGGAGTTCTGTTGATGAACTTAAAAGAATTAAGAAAAATAGATTTGCAGGAACGTGTAAAAGTATATCTAGAAACCTATAAAGATAGAATTTATAATGAAGACCAAGACATACTGAATTGTGTTTGTCCTTTAATCTTAAATTTAGAGCCTAAATATAATTCCATAATTCATTTATGGAACAAGAACATTACATATTGTAAAAAACTTTGGACAGATCAAGAAATAGATGAAGCAAAAAGATCTCCTATAATTATCCATTACTTAGGTGGACATAAACCTTGGAAATATGAAACAAGACATCCCTTTAAAACAATATGGTATCATTATTTAAAGAAAACTTATTTCTACGATTATACTCCACATAAGAGTTTCAGGAAATTTTTATCTCTAATCAAAGGATCTGTATTACAACCTTTCAAATAATCAAATGCTAGGGCGTCCTCTATTTTTCTGCTATTTACTAACTATTTTCCCAATATTACCCTATTTGGGTTCTATTGGCTTGCATAATCAAACTATTTCATGGATTATAAATTTTGTCTTAGTTACATCAGCCATCCTCGTATGCAAAAAATACTTCAAGCCATCGAACAAAGCTGATTATTATTCTATCTATGCATTTGGGCTTTGGAGCATAATAGGCATTATAAGAGGAATAATTGTAGCAGATAATTATTGGGAGTATAAAAACTTGATTAGTTCTTCGTTTGATCTCTCAGTCCCTATATTTGCTATAATTTTTTCGTTTCCTGCTATTCTAAGTAAATCTTTGCACTATTGGATAAAATTCTCCATTCCTTTGTTTTGTATTATAGGAATATGGATGGTTAGTTCTGGCAGGTACCAATTTTTGTTAGGACCAATCTATCTGTTGATATGTTTCTTCCCTTTCGTCTCGAAAAAATGGAAAATACTATTATTAGGATTCGCCCTATTTTTACTATTTATAAATTTGGGAGCCAGAAGCCAATCCCTAAAATCTTTGATTTCAATATTAATAGCCTTGGCTTTTATATTTCATAGGATTATTGGAAAAAAGATTATCTATATTACATTTTGGAGTCTATGGATTATACCTATAATATTGCTTACATTAGGAATAATAGGGAAATTCAACATTTTTGAGGATTTATCTTCACATCAAGGAGAATATATAAACACGAAAACAGGGGAAGATTTAAGTAGTGATACTAGAACGTTTATTTACAAAGAAACAATATTGTCAGCCGTTCATAATAAATATGTATTATATGGAAGAACTCCAGCCAGAGGGAATGATAGCAAAAGTTTTGGAACTTTTAATTCCGAAATATTAAGAACTGGAAAATATGAAAGATTTAAAAATGAAGTATGTCATCTTAATATCTTTACCTGGTTAGGAATAATAGGTATTATCCTTTATAGCAGTATTTATTTTGTAAGTTCCTATCGGGCTGTTTTTAATTCAAGAAATAAATATATACAATTCATAGGACTTTTAATAAGCTTTCATTGGGCGTATGGTTGGATAGAAGATATTAATAATTTTGATATTTTAACAATTTCATTATGGATGATGATAGCTATGGGACTTTCATACGAATACAGACAGATGTCAAACAAAGCGTTTAAATTATGGGCGAGGAATATATTTATCAAAACATTATAAGTATGAGAATAGGAATTGTTGTAAATATTGACACTGTAACATTATTGCCTTATTTAACAGAACCTGCAGATAAGGAGTTGGTGAACAAGTATTGTAGTCCTAATGGCGCTCCAGCAGTAAACACTCTTATACTATCATTTTTAAAACATGGACATTTCCTACGTATTTTCACCAATGCAAAAAAAACGTTTAACATAAAGACGCCACAAGTAGAAATCTATGCAATAGAAACATATAACAAATACCCAATAAAATATTTGTGGGGGGGATTTATCACGGCTGAAAGATTGAAGAATTTAATGTGTGACAAATTAGATGACTTAGATACATTGCACGCCCATTGGACTTACGAATATGCTTATGCAGCTTCATTCTATGAGAAAAAATTACCTGTATTTTGTACCATACGAGATTATGCTGCTTACATATGGAAAATCGAATCTTGGAAAAATAAAATATCACGCATATTTAAACAGATAATGAATGATGTTGTAATAAAACACAAACACATGCATTTTATAGCCAATTCGCCTTATACAGCTCATATAGCCAAGAATATTTATAAAAAAGACATACCTATAATCCCTAATTCAATAAAAGACTCATTCATTAAACAGGGAGAACATATCTATCCTAAAGAATTTACATTAGTCTGCATATCAAGTAGTAATGACAAAAGGAAGAACATCATATCCCTTCTTAAAGCTTTCAAACTATTTAGGCATAAACACCAAATAGGAACATTACAATTAATAGGTTCTCCTTTTATAGCAGAAGACTCCTTAATAAAAAGATGGAAAGAAAAAGAACTACTAGATAATGTAGAATTGATAGGTAGATTACCCCATAATGACATAATTAGCTACTTGGATAATTGTTCTATTTTTATCACACCATCCTTGGAAGAAACATTCGGTAATACACTTTTAGAAAGTATTGTAAGAAAGGTTCCTACAATAGGCGGTATAAATTCTGGAGCCGTACCTTATGTCTTGCATCATGGGGAAGCAGGGTTTTTATGCGATGTTTCGAAACCAGAATGTATTTTCCAAACAATAGAGGATTTGTTCTTGAATCCCAAAAAAGCCAAAGAAAAAGCAGAAAAAGGATATAAAATTATTATCTCTGAATATAGCGAAAGTATTGTATGCCAAAAGCATATTGATTTATATAAAACATATTTATGAAAATACTCCATCTTTTCAATGAACTAAAATTTTCCGGTGCGGAAATTATGTATGTGAGCGCCGCTCCTTTGTTTCAGAAATTAGGTTGTAAACTTACAGTAGCAAACACTTCTCTACAATTAGGAGAATACACCCCCGCATTTAAAACCGCAGGATATACTATTATACACCAATACATACCACACGCTCTTTTAAGACAATGGAAAATGAGAAAGGAACTGATTCAACTCATAAAGGAAGGAGGATATGACGTAGTACATATTCACCGATCTGATTTGCGATGGATTATGTCTTATTGCGCATGGAGAACAAGATGTAAAGCTGTATACACCACTCATAGTGTATTTCGTTCTCACTGGTACAGTTATCCACTGCACTTTATGCAACGTTGGACAGCCTACCACCTTTTTCATTGTACATTCCAAACTATCAGCGATTCCGTAGATGCTAACGAACGTAATTACTACCATACCCAAACCACCCTTATCTATAATTGGTATGGAAGCACGCGTTTCTATCCGGCTACAAAAGAAGAAAAAAAACAAACCCGTCTAGAACTAAATATTCCACAAGATGCCTTAGTGATAATTTCTGTAGGAGGATGCAGTCATATCAAACGCCATCATGACGTTATAAAGGCCATGCCTACCATTCTAAAAAAATATCCGAAAGCCATTTATTTACATTTAGGAGAAGGAAACACACTGGAAGAAGAAAAAGTATTGGCTAAAAGTTTAAATTTAAACCAAAATGTTCGCTTCTATGGAAATCAAAAAGATGTACGCAATTTTTTGATAGCCTCGGATATATATGTTATGCCAAGCAAATTTGAGGGAATTTCTCTCACTACTATTGAAGCTATGGCATGCAACATTCCTGCAATTCTTTATAATGTGCCCGGTCTGAGAGACTTCAATAAAGAAAAAGAATGTGCTCTACTAATTCCTGAAAGCACAGAAGTACTAGCTAAATCTATTATCGAACTTTATGAAAATCCCAAACAACAATCTACTTTAATCCAAAATGGAAAAGAGTTCGTAGATGCTTATTTCAACATGGAAAAGAATGCAAGAAAAATATTCGAACTATATACAAAAAGATGAAAACCATAGCTGTACTTCTTACTGTATTCAACCGTAAAGACAAAACCATCCAGTGCCTGCATAACATAAAGGCACAACAACTTCCTACAGATATACAAACAGATATCTATATTGTGGATGGAGGTTCTACAGACGGTACTGTGGAAACTGTGAAGAAGAATTTTCCGGAAGTTCATATAAAAACTACAAATGGACTGTTTTGGAATCGTGGAATGATTGAAGCTTGGAAAATGGCAGGTAATAGTTATGATTATTACCTTTGGCTGAACGATGACACCTTTATCCATAAAGACTGCATCAGTACCCTGCTATATGTCTCTACACAGAAAAGAGACAAAGCCATTATCATGGGTTCTACTACAGATACTCAAGGAAACGGCATACTGACTTATGGAGGTAGAGACGAGACGGGTAAGGTAGCCCAATCCTCTGATGATAGCCCTGTAGCAGTTGTGATGATGAATGGCAACATTGTCCTTGTACCCCAAGTAGTGTATAGGCAATTAGGAACACTCGATCCTTACTTCACCCATGCACGTGGTGATTTTGACTACGGACTACGTGCCCGAAAAGCAGGAATAGCAATGTGGCAGGCTGGTCATCCATTAGGAGAATGCGACCTGCACGAACGCATTGATGCTTGGTGTGACCCAGAAATACCACTTGGCAAACGTTGGAAATTGATGCACCGCCCCAACGGAATGCCTCCAAAAGAGATATTCTATCTGGAGAGAAGGCACTATGGACTGGGAATCGCTTTATTTCATTATTGCACCATCCATGCAAGATGTCTTTTCCCCTCGATTTGGATAAAATTCAAATAAATACACATATATGGTGTCGCATGATGGCAAAGAAAATACCTAATACTATCTACATAGTTAAATATACAGTCTCATAAGAATCATAATGCCAAAAGATAATACTATTATTATTCAGAAAAATAAGAGAAATGAAGTATTTGACCTTGCAAGAGGAATAGCCATTATACTGGTTGTCATTGGTCATAGTGGATGTCCAGAATATCTTAGAAATTTTATTTATTTATTCCATATGCCTGTGTTTTATACCTTTTCAGGTTATTTTTTCAATAGCAAAAAAAACATACAAGTATTTTCCTTTATAAAAAGAAAAATCGATTCTCTTTACAAGCCTTTTGTAATATATTCATTTGTTTTCTTACTATTTACAAATATATTTTACAAATCACACATAATTAGCAAGTCAATTTCGTTAGAGGATTTTCAGAAACTAGGCATCCATATATTAATCTTTAAAAACTCAATTCCTCTCCTTCCGTTTTGGTTCTTAAGGAGTCTGTTTATTATCAATGTCATCTTCTTATTTGAATACACATTTATGTTAAGAAGAAAATATGATGCCAGAATATTAATGATTATCAATCTTATCCTATTTTTCATAGGCTCATATTTTTGTATGAATGGCACTCATCTTCCTTTAGAATTGCAAAGAGAATTTATTCTTCTGCTATTCTTTACATTCGGTTTTTACTTGAAAATGATCCCGTCTATTCTTAAAATAGATAATAATTTATATCTTATTATCAGAATCTTAATATTGTTAGTATGTCCTTTTTTTGCCAAAATAGACTTAGCATATAGTATAATATTCAACCCTATAGTATTAATAGTTTGTTCTTTCTGCGGAATTACTCTTCTATTGGATTTCTGTAATTTTCTAAAGCAATGTAAACAACTAGTTATTACTAAAAAAATTCTCTGCCTATGCGGAAAACATAGTTTGGCTATCTTTGCTTTACATTTTATATCATTCAAGATAGTATCTCAAATCATTATTAATATAAAACATTTAGATATTAATCTTTTAACATCTTTTCCTACAATAAAAGACATTTCTCCCTATTGGTGGATATTTTACACTATCATTGGAGTTCTTACTCCTTTGGCATTAAATATACTCTATACTCGAATTAATAATTTCAAAAAACAACGATGAATAATCTTCTATTGACAGCAACTATAAACCCTGCTCACTATAGCAATACGAATGTCGTTTTAACAAATGTTCAAAAGAGGCTTTCACAATATAAGACAGCACTAAAGTATTACATCACGGAAAGCTCTTTTGTCACAATTATTTTTGTAGAAAATTCATCTTTCGAATTCAATGCAGATATATATCACATGCTGGCCCAAAAGCACAATAAAAGATTTGAGTATATACCAATCAATACCGACATAAAGAAAACCATACAATTAGGAAAGTCATACGGAGAAGCTGTATGCATAGAAGAAGGTATAAATAAAAGTGTCTTATTAAAAAATGAAAAAACTTTTTATAAGATAACCGGGAGAGTAATTTAAAAAAATAACTCTCTATTTACCCAATATAAAGACAATTCTTCTCGTTTCTTATTCAGAAATGATTTAAAGAAATGTTATACCGTATTCTTCAAAGCAAATATTGAAGATTATAGAAAATATTTCTTTGATGCCAAAAATAATTGTAATGAATCTCAGAACAAAGATATAGAAGCTGTTTTTTATCAAATTATCTCTGAAAAACAAATTGCAACAAAAACTTTTCATTCTTACCCTTTGCTATTGGGGACTATAGGGACAACTGGTGACAGTTACAATGATACAAATGTGGTCTTTTTCATTAAGAATGTTATGGCAAAAATGGGAATGTTTTCATATTTACCCAATGGTGGTATTATAAATATCTTAGCTAAAATACGTCTGACACTATTTAAAAAACATCACAACATATAATATGCCACTTCATAGCATCATCATCCCCGTCTATAACGTAGAGCACTATTTAAATCAGTGCATCGACAGCATCCTGTGCCAAGACTACATACTTTTTGAACTCATTCTGGTAGATGATGGCTCTACGGATGGTTCACCTATAATATGTGACGAATATGCCCAAAGAGACAACCGTGTGAAAGTCTTCCATCTAAAAAACGGAGGAGTCAGCAAAGCCCGAAACTATGGTTTAGAAAAAGCCCAAGGGGCATACATTTCTTTTGTCGACAGTGATGATTTTGTTAGCAAAGATTATTTGAAAGTCATCGGTCAAGCTATTAAAGGAGAACCCGACCTTATCACCTTTAACTATATCCGTTGGATAAATTCAAATAAACAGGAAACGGGCAGGTTCAGATTATCGGAAGGGATATATCAAGAAATAAACAAATTGTATAACGAAGCTATTTGTTTGGAAATTGTTTCGCTATCCGTTTGTTGCGCAATATTCAAAAGAAGTATTATCACCGCATATCAGCTAAGCTTCAACGAAAATATGAAGACGTGCGAAGACTTTATGTTTTCACTCAATTATTATCAGCACATACAAAATTATTCTGCCATAGACACACCTCTTTACTTCTATCGAGAGAACTTGAACAGTGCGACAGGGAAACGCGCATTGCAACATGCAGCAGACTATCAAATCATATTTGATAAAATAAACAGAATTCTCGAACAACAATCTTTCAAAGATGAGATAAAAGATTTGTTTCAACGCAGATGGACCCGATGGATTATTGCTTTAGTTGCCAACTACAAAACACAAAGAATAAGCAATAAGAAAATTGAAGAAGTAGTTTGCCAACAACCATATTACGATGCTATGCTACAATTTAGAAGTAAAGGCTTTTTATGCCAAACGGAACGATGGCTGCTGAAAGAAAAAGCCTTTGTAAGCATCAAGTTATACTTGAATGTCATTAAGAATATCAAGTATCTGCTAAAACGTTATAAATTCTAAGATCTATGAAAATCGGATATATTCATTTAGACTGCGGAGAGTGGAGTACCGATAGCTACAACGTCCAAGAGATAGGACTGGCTAAAGCATTGGAACAGATAGGACACCAAACGACCATTGTATATTGGATGCCCCGAGAAGACAAACGGTGTGGTAAAGAAATGACCATAACTCCAAACATCAAGAAGGTCTATCTACCCTATCGGATGCGATTTGTTCACCATATTCTGCCAGATTTCCCGTTACTACTTTTTTTGGAAATAGACGTGTTTCACTTACAAAGCGATAACCTGCTCTGTGTACCGGAAGCCGTAAACTTCTGCCAAAAGCATGGGTTAAAACACTATTGCTATGTGGGGACAGTACATAGTTCTTCACCCAAAGCCATTTCACGCTGGATAATGGACAAGTTAAGCAGCAGAAACTTTTCCGCATTCAGAAAAACAAAAGTCTTTTGTAAAACTCCGGCTGTGGTTGATGAATTGAAACAGAAAGGTGTAACGAGTGCTGAATGGGCTCCTGTCGGATTAGATACAGATATTATTCCACTAACAATAAATTCTAAAGAAGAACTTAAAAAAGAGTTAGAATTACCTCACAACAAAATCATTGTATTCTTGGTGTGTGCATTAAGACCAGACAAGCATCCCATGGATATATTTCCTTTAGGAGAGGTATTAGGAGATAAATACTTATTAGTGCATGCGGGAGCACCTTGGATGCAAACAGAGGAATATATGAAAAAATTAAAATCGAACGATATATATAGCAATATATTGTTTGTTGGTAAAATTCCAAATGAAAAAGTTCATGCATATTATGAAGTTGCCGATTATGTAATAAACTTTAATCCCAATGAAATATTTGGCATGGCTATTCTTGAAGCGATGTATCATAATGTAACAGTAGTGGCACGGCATGCACCCGGCCCTGACTGTATCATTGAAAATGGAGAGAGTGGTTTTCTGTGTAATTCGGTAGAAGAAATGGCCCAAATAATACATTCCGGTAAAAAAGTTCAAAATGCACAAAAACGAATCATAGAATATTTTACATGGGAATCAACTGCTAAAAAGTTTTTGGATTATATACAACATTAAAAATTACCGGCATATGCGTATATTCCATATTATCACTCATTTTGATATAGGAGGAGCAGAAAGGGTAGCTGTCAACATAGCCAAATCACCAACTGTAGGGATGGAATATCATCTTGTAGAAGTTGTTCGAGGAAATGGAGAATTCAGTCAATCTTTTATTAAAGAATTACATGACTGCGGTATTTGTTTCCATCGTTCGCATATTACAAACAATAAAATTGCAATAATATTGTTTCCTCTATGGTTCATATATCTATCGTTTAAATGGAAACCGCAAATAATCCATACACATACAGAAATACCAGACCTAAGTATATATTTATGGTATAAAATGTTTGGGTGGATATTCCCAAGCATAAAATATGTCCGCACAATCCACAATACAGAATTATGGAATCAATGGCCTCAAATAGGCTGTAAAGTTGAAGCTTTTTTCAAGAAAAGACATGCAAACATAGCTATCAGCCAATCAACACAACTACGTTATAAGCAAATTTATGGAGAAACACCACAAATTATATTCAATGGGCTACAATCTGTTAAACAAAATAAATTCAAATATATCATAGCAAACAAAATAAATATTTTATTTGCCGGAAGATTAGAATACCAAAAAGGAGTAGATCAACTTATAGAAGTCGTAAATGCATTAAAATATAATTCCAAGTTTTATTTTCACATAGTAGGTAATGGCTCTATGAAAGAAAAAGTACATAAAGCTTTAGGAGCATCAACTAATGTATCTTTTTATGATAAGATTTTTGGATTGAATCAATATATAGGAGATTTTGATTATTTATTTATGCCCTCAAATCACGAAGGGCTTGCTTTAATACCTATCGAAGCAAGTTTAGCACACACACCAACCATTATCAATAACTGCCCCGGTTTAAAAGATACACTTCCGGAGAAATGGCCTTTGAAAGTAAATAACAATAATGTTACTGATTTTGTCCAATTAATCTTATCACTTGAAAACACAACACATTATGAAGAATATGTGAATATAGCATACGAGTATGCGAAAACAAATTTCTCTATTGAGAAAATGCAATATGAATATGAACAAATATACAAAAATCATGAAATATAAAATTTGCTTGATTTTGCCTTATTACGGAGTATTTCCAAACTATTTTCATCTATGGATAGATAGTGCATCGCACAATTCGTTCATAGACTTCTATATCATTACAGATAGTGAATTTTCTTATCAACTGCCAGAAAATATCCATTTAAAAAAGATCTCATTGAATGAAATAAAGCAACGGCTACAAGAAAAAACTAAAAAGAAGGTTTCATTATCATCCCCTTATAAATTATGTGATTATAAGCCAGCTTACGGCCTCATATTTGAAGATATCGTTTGCAATTATGATTATTGGGGATGGTGTGACCCTGATATTATTTGGGGAAATCTACAACTTATTATCAATGAGAACTCTATTGAAAAATATGATGTAATAGGTGGTGGTGGCGCATTTACGATTTGTAAAAATACTGACTTTTTGAAAAAATGTTTTTTATATACAAACTCTTCAATGCCTTCTTTTTCTTTTAACGAAGTTAGAACAACAAAGAAAAATCTAATTTTTGATGAATGGGGAGCTACAAATATCCGAAAATATTTAAATATAAAAGAAACATCACAATATGATTGGTTGTACAGAAAAGTACTGGATGTAACTCCTCCTGATATAAAAAAACGCCATAGTCCGATGTTCATACGTTTCTGTAATTATCCTATTATTGCAAAATATGAAAATGGTCATATTTTTGCTTATTCAATTTCACCAAGCGGAATAGAAAATACACAAGAATATGCATATTGCCATTTACAAAAGAGAAAAATAAATATTATTACACAACAACTAGATTCTTTTCTACTATACAATGAAATGTTTCTACCACTCCAAATGTTCCAAGAATGTATTTATAACACACAAAATAGTATATTAAAGCAATACCAACATAATATAGTAATGAGTAAACAGATAGGAAATACGCATAGGGGGGGGGTAAAATTATTATACAGAAAAGTAAAATCAAAGCCTATAATACCTATTCTTCTAAGATTACTACGCCATATTGGTATATATTCACACTATAAAGTATGAAAAATAAAAAGATTTTATTTATTCTCCATCTACCTCCACCTGTACATGGTGCATCTATGGTGGGAAAATACATACATGATAGTGAAGTAATAAATAACACTTTTGACTGTCACTATTTAAATCTTGCATTAGCAAAAGACCTAAACGACATAGGAAAAGGTGGCATGAGAAAGCTGAAAGATTTCTATAAACAGCTGAAACAGGTCAGACTACTAATAAAATCTATAAAACCACAACAATGTTACGTGACCCCTAATGCAAAAGGTGGTGCATTCTACAAAGATTTTCTTGTAGTTATGCTCTTAAAAATAATGCGACAAAACGTAATTGTTCACTACCATAACAAAGGCGTTGCAACAAGACAAAACAGATGTTTTGATAACTTATTATACAAAATGTTCTTCAAAAATCTGAAAGTTATTCTGTTATCAGAGAATTTATATCAAGACATAAAGAAATATGTAAAGTATAAAGATGTCTATATTTGCCCTAACGGAATACCTATTCACGAAAATCTGCCTATAGTTCCTCAAAAAGAATTCAACATTCTATTTCTATCAAATATGATGAAAGAAAAGGGTGTGTGGGATTTATTAGAGGCATGTACGATATTAAAGAAAAAAGGGAAACCTATAAAATGCCATTTTGTAGGCAAATGGAGTGATATCAAAGAAGAACTGTTTACAGATGAAATTAACAAAAGGGAACTCACAGAATACGTATTTGCTCATGGAGCTAAATACGGTAATGAGAAAGATGTATTCCTACAAAAAACTGATGTATTTGTATTCCCAACCTATTACAATAACGAATGTTTCCCATTGGTATTGTTAGAAGCAATGGAACAAGGCCTTCCTTGTATCAGCACTAATGAAGGCGGTATTCCTTCCATTATAGAAAATGAGAAAACCGGATATATAATAGAAAAGCATTCGCCCAAAATAATTGCTGAAAAAATAGAATATTTAATGGAACATCCCCAGCAATGTGCCAACATGGGAAAAGCAGGAAGAAAAAAGTTTCTTAACGAATTCACTCTAGACAAATTCGAAGTACGAATAAAAAATATTTTAGAAGATTGTATAATCACAGCGTAACATTTCAGTGAAAAAAAGATTATTTGATATACACCCTTGTGTAACCACTCATCACATCGGACAAAAATATATTTTACTAACCAACAAAGATACCAATACAGATCTCACCCAAATTGCCGTAACCCAACTAAAAGCTGGAGAAGTAGCAGAAGAGCACCTACACCCCACCATGGAAGAATTCTTCCTGTTTCAAAAAGGAGATGCAATGATGACAGTTGGCAAGGAACAGATAGCATGTAGCAGTGGAGACTTTATCAGCATACCTACTAATACCCTGCACGCTTTAAAAGCAATTACGGATATTGAAATCATAACTATAGGTTGTGCTGTTCATTGATATAAAAGCCAAGGCAGATAGGCTATGTTTAACTGCCCAATAACGTAGAAATAAAATAATCAATATATAGAATCGGTATTAGATATGTTAGAGAAAAACGCTAAGATTTTTATAGCCGGTCACCACGGACTAGTGGGTTCGGCTATTTGGAATAACCTGTTACAAAGAGGATATACAAACCTGGTAGGACGTTCGCACAAGGAGCTGGAGTTGCTGGACGGAGTGGCCGTAAAAAGATTTTTTGACGAAGAAAAACCGGACGCTGTGGTACTTGCCGCCGCCCATGTAGGGGGAATCATGGCCAACCTGCAATACCGGGCGGATTTCATTTATCAGAACTTGCAGATACAACAGAATGTTATAGGTGAGAGTTTCCGGCATGGTGTGAAAAAGCTACTCTTTTTGGGAAGTACCTGCATCTACCCGCGTGAAGCTCCGCAACCGATGAAAGAGGAAGTATTACTGACTTCTCCATTGGAATATACCAATGAACCGTATGCGATTGCAAAAATAGCTGGACTGAAGATGTGCGAAAGTTTCAACCTGCAGTACGGAACGAATTACATAGCGGTGATGCCAACCAACCTATACGGTCCGAATGATAATTTCCATTTGGAAAACAGCCATGTGCTGCCTGCCATGATACGTAAGATTTATTTAGCCAAATGCCTGAACGAAGGTAATTGGGATGCGGTAAGGAAAGACATTGATTTACGCCCGGTAGAAGGTGTGGACGGAAGTTATACCAATGAAGAAATAGTAGCGAAACTGGCAAAATTCGGAATTACACAAGAAGCTGTGACGCTGTGGGGTACAGGAACTCCGCTGCGTGAATTCCTATGGAGTGAGGAAATGGCGGATGCCAGCGTACACGTATTACTGAATGTTGATTTCAAGGATACTTATAATCCGGAAACAAAAGAAATACGTAACTGCCATATCAATGTAGGAACCGGAAAGGAACTCAGCATCAAGGAAGTAGCCGAGAAGATTATGGCTGAAATAGAATTTAAGGGCGAATTAAGATGGGATACAAGCAAACCGGACGGTACGCTGCGCAAACTGACGGATGTAACCAAATTACACAATTTAGGCTGGCACCATAAAGTGGAAATAGACGAAGGTATTCACAGACTGTATCAATGGTATCTGAAAGGTATCTGTATCAACCATAAAACAAACTGAGCCGGATAATACGATTACCGATAAATATATACATTTTCACATTTTTTCTTGCTTATAATATACATTTGACTTAATTTTGCCGCATAAATCATACTTAAATATTAGTGTCTGTCCTATTTACCTTCTGTGTGACAGGCAATAGCGTAGCGTACTCCACGGTAAACACATTTTTCCAATATACATGTTGAAATTAAGAACAGTTTCGCTTCTGGGCTGCAGAAGTGAGCTTGATGCGTTGCCTAAAGGCAAATTGCTGATAAATACAATCAATGCTCACTCGTATAATACAGCTCAGAAAGATACGGCATTTGCCGAAGCATTACTGAAAGGTGACGCCTTGATTCCCGATGGTGCAAGCATTGTATTGGCCTTTAAGCTTTTAAGACATAAAAAGATAGAAAGAATTGCCGGCTGGGATTTATTTCTGCACGAAATGAATAAATTAAACCGGAAAGGCGGTACCTGTTTCTTCCTGGGCAGCAATGACGACACATTAAGGAAAATCAAAGTAAAAGCCGTCAGGCTATATCCCAACATTCAAGTCGAAACCTATTCCCCACCCTACAAAGCTGAATTTTCCGAAAAAGACAACCAACAGATGATAGAAGCCGTAAACCGTGTAAATCCGGATTTACTATGGGTGGGCATGACCGCTCCCAAGCAGGAAAAATGGGCATACACCCATCTGAAAGAGCTGAATGTAAACGGTACGATAGGTACCATAGGCGCCGTATTCGACTTCTTCGCTGAAAACATACAACGCGCTCCATTGTGGTGGCAGGAGCATAGTCTGGAATGGCTGTACCGCCTGATAAAGGAGCCCAAAAGAATGTGGAAAAGGTATATCATAGGCAATACCCTCTTTTTAGGATACTTATTAAAAGAAAAAATATCAAATTAATAAATACACAAAATGAAAAAAGTAGCACTGATTTCCGGTATCACCGGACAGGACGGTTCGTTCCTCGCCGAGTTTTTGATTGAAAAAGGTTATGAAGTTCACGGCATACTGCGCCGTTCGTCTTCTTTCAATACAGGACGTATAGAGCATCTGTATCTGGACGAATGGGTACGTGACATGAAGAAAGACCGTCTGGTAAATCTGCACTACGGAGATATGACGGACAGCAGTTCATTGATTCGCATCATCCAGCAGGTACAACCGGATGAAATATACAACCTCGCCGCGCAGAGCCATGTAAAAGTGTCTTTCGATGTACCCGAATATACGGCGGAAGCCGATGCGGTAGGTACACTGCGTATGCTGGAAGCCGTACGGATTCTGGGTATGGAGAAGAAGACAAGAATTTATCAGGCTTCTACCTCGGAACTGTTCGGTAAAGTGCAGGAAGTGCCGCAAAAAGAGACTACTCCTTTCTATCCGCGCAGCCCGTACGGTGTGGCCAAGCAGTACGGATTCTGGATTACGAAGAACTACCGCGAGAGTTACGACATGTATGCAGTAAACGGTATTCTCTTCAACCATGAGAGCGAACGCCGCGGCGAAACATTCGTAACCCGCAAAATTACACTGGCAGCCGCACGCATAGCGCAAGGATTCCAGGACAAGCTGTATTTAGGAAATCTGGATGCACGTCGTGACTGGGGTTACGCCAAAGATTATGTGGAATGCATGTGGCTTATCCTGCAACATGACAAACCGGAAGATTTCGTGATTGCCACCGGTGAAATGCATACAGTGCGCGAATTTGCCACCCTCGCTTTCAAAGAAGCCGGTATAGAACTGCGCTGGGAAGGTGAAGGCGTGAATGAAAAGGGTATCGATGTGAAAACCGGCAAAGCGTTGGTGGAAGTAGATCCGAAATATTTCCGTCCCTGTGAAGTGGAACAGTTATTGGGTGATCCGACCAAAGCAAAGACATTGCTGGGCTGGAATCCTACAAAAACAAGCTTCCCCGAACTTGTAAGAATCATGGTGGCTCATGATATGAAGTTCGCAAAGAAATTGTATCTGAAAGCACAAATGGAAGAATAAATACATTTTTCTCATTTTCCTTGTTTTGTACAAACAGAATGTATACATTTGTGTCGTTTTTCGTTTTCTTCAATTTGTCTGTCTGTGAAACCATTACCTATGTGACAGGCAAAAGCGTAGCATACTCTCCCGAGGTATAATGCCTATAAAAAAATACTTATTACTATTTTTCCTGTTTTTCTGTTGTACAGTGATACGGGCGCAGTATTCCATGGGAAATACCGGCTTGTTGAACATACCCACGGCGGACATGCGGGAAACAGGTACTTTCATGGGCGGGGCTAATTACCTGCCGGACGGAATGACCCCTTTTAAATTCAATACGGGTAATTACTTCGTTAATATCACGTTTCTATCCATCTTAGAACTGAGTTACAGATGTACGTTATTGAAAACCACCCGGTATGACGGAAAAAGAGGATATTTCCAACAAGACCGTTCAATGACGGCGCGTGTGCGCCCGTTGAAAGAAGGAAAGTATCATCCTTCCATAGTGATAGGTACCAATGACCCGTTCAAAGATATGGGCACCAACTATTTCGCTACCGTTTACGGAGTGCTTACCAAGAGTTTCTCGATAGTGAAAGGCGACAGGCTGGCGCTGACTGCCGGATATTACTTCCCGCTGAACAAACACAGTGTGCAGGACGGACCGTTCGGCGGCATCAGCTACTCTCCCGCCCGATGCAGAGAAATCAGTTTCATGGCGGAATACGACTCCGATGGGTTTAACGTAGGCAGCGCCGTCAGGTTATGGAAGCATTTGTCCGTACATGTTTTTACCAGAGAGTTCAACTGCATAGCAGGCGGAATCAGGTATGAATGTACGCTGATACATTAACGACAAGGCTACCGGTCAGAATGAAAAGAATATACATCGTTGCATTTCTGATGCTACTGTGCACCACGGCAGATGCCCAAATCATGGCGAAGCTGAAGGAAATCGGCATGGAGAATATCCGGTGCGTACAGACGCCGGAAACGACAACAGTGGCTTTTGAGAATAATGTATACCGGGGAACATACACCGGCATAGGAAAAGCCGTTACAGCCTGCCTTGACGGTATACCCGGCGGTAACTTGCAGATGGTGGTACTGGAAAACAGAATCCCCCGTTTATATATCGATATGCCGGACTCACTGGTACATGCCTACAAAAAAGGAGACATCGGCCTTGCGCAAGTATACCAACGGATGCGGATATCCGTTGATACAGACAACGCCATGAAGGTATTGGAGAAAAGCGAAAAACCGGAAAATACCTCGGCATGGAAAGTGGACGTCGTTATCTATCCGGACCTTTTTCTCGAGAACAATACCTTTGATGAGCTTTATACCTATGCGATAAACCTGAATCCGGCAGTGGAAATGGCTCTATGGAAAGGAGCCAAAGCGACCGCACAGGTGATACTTCCCATAGCGACCAATCTGACCGGAGAAATGAAACGGGTACGGCCGGGGATAATCACCATATCGCAGGATGTACGGTTGAAGCATAACTTATTCGGACGTCTCACTGTGGGAAACTTCACCGATAACCGCATAGGCGCCCAACTGGCGATAAAATACCGTACCGACAACGGACGTGCAGAGGTCGGGGCCCAAATGGGAGTAACCGGGTTTTCTGCCGTAACAGCCGATGAGGGTTGGTACATCGGTACCAAAATGCGTGTGAACGCATCGGTCACGGCATCTTATTACGAACCGCATACCAACCTGCAGTTCGACCTGAGCGCCAACCGCTACGTATTTGGCGACTACGGCATAAGAGGTGATTGCACACGGCATTTCGGGGAATATGCAATCGGTCTTTTCGGAATATATACAAGCGGAGAAATAAACGGCGGCTTCCATTTTGCAATCCCTTTGCCCGGAAAGAAATGGAACCGAAAAGGATTCTTCCGGGTGAAACCCGCCGACTATTTTGCATGGACTTACAGCATGGTGGCGCATGGGAAATATATCGACGAACAAATGGGAAAAAGCTATTATACCCGCCCTGACGAAAACAGAAGCGGCGGATTCTACCAACCTGATTATATCCGTTATTTCCTGATTAAGGAAGCGAAGAAAGCCCAATCAAAATCAATAAAATAAATAAATCAAATAAATTAGTTTTTAAAGACAAAATCATGAAACAGAAAAGTTTTTTATTCGGAAGCCTTTTGTTATGCGCAATGGCTTTCAGTACAACCGGTTGTAGTATCGGCGGAGATGACAAAACAAATGAAATTGTAGACGATCCTCTAAAAGATAAAACCGAATACTACATTGTAGGACAAGTGAGCGACAGTAAAGGAGTAGTGGCAAACGCTAAAGTGGAAACCGGCAACGTTTCTGCGACAACAGACAGTAAAGGAGTATATAAACTGACTGTGAACGACGCCACCGCATACAAAGTAAAATTTACAGCAAGCGGCCTGCAGACTTTCGAAGCAGAGACAAGCATCGCATCTTCTGCCAAAAACCGTAGCCAGGTGACCTTGAATGTAAGAATGGCAAAAGAGATTGTATATGATGAGAATCATACCGAAACCGCAACACCTGCTGCTGATGCGGTAGTTACGGCACCGAACATTGTAGACACCAATGCCGATCCTGCCACTATCACTATTCCGGCAGGTACGGTAACAGAAAATACAAAAGTTGCGGCGGTTGTATATGAAGAAGCTAAAATCGCAACAGGAAATGAGACTCAAGTACCGGTAAGCAATGTAGCCGTTAAAACAGATCCGGCCGATATGGTGGCTAAACAAGCTGTTACCATCGCCGTGAATAACCTTGCTGATGATGCGACGGACGGTTATTTCGATACCGATTATATGTCTGCCGTTAAAAAAGACGAAGTTGCTACAAGAGCGGACAAATCTTTAGGTAAACCGGTATTCAACGCCGGGGACAACAGATATGAAATCACCATCCCTGCCGGAGAAAAAATAGCAGGAAAGTATGAGATGAATGTGAAATTCGACAAAAGCAGCAAAACATCGGGTACCGTGGAATACAATGCCGTGAACGGAAAAAGCGAAGTATTGAAACTGGAAAACAGAGAATTCAATGCCATGACCGGTGTGAAACTGAATGTAACGGTGAAAAACGGCTGGACATACACCACTTCTCCGGCCACGGCATTGGCTGCCAAAGGAGCTTCTCAGAAACTGGCCGCCGCAATAGAGCGATACATCGAACTGCAGGAAGGTAAGGAAGGCGTATATGAAACAGCAACCGAACTGACTACCAACATCAGCGGTAACCACGTATTGTATTACGGAAACAAAGCCAACATCCTGGCAAAGACTTACACATTCCATGTCATGATTAACGGCCAAAGCACTCCGGTGGAAGTTAACTTGAACAGCTACAACGGATACACGGAAGAATATACCAACGGCCCCATCAGCCAACACTCCGGCGGTAGTACCGGTAAATAACCGCATACACGAGAGTTAATCAAAACTATTATTTAAATAACACATACCTATGAGTTTACGTAATTTTTTATCAAGTAGAACCGGAAAACGTTTTTACAACTTTTGCTATTGTTGGGGTGCTTGTCTGGTAATTCTAGGTGCCATCTCCAAAATCGGTGATTTCCCATACGGTAACATACTTTTGGGTATAGGCCTGTACACCGAAGTATTTATCTTCTTCATCTCAGGATTCGACGAACCCACCAGAGAATATAAATGGGAAAGAGTATTTCCTATCCTGAACGACAAACTGGCGAATACCGACCCGAAAGTTGCTTCCGTGAACTTCAAACTGTCCGGAAACGGTGAAAACTACAAACAGGAAATGGCTAAGCTGGAAGAGAACGTGAGAGCATTGAACGAAGCCCATGAAGCCCAGTTGAAACAAGTGAAGCAACAAATGGACCTGCTGAACAAACAATACAAACAAATGCAGGATACAATGAACGTAAAAACAACAAAGTAAAATAGCTGTTATGTCAAAATATGTAATGCCGCCAAGGCAAAAAATGATTAACCTGATATATATCATCTTAATCGCTATATTGGCCATCCATATATCTAAAGATGCCATAGAGGGTTATGATATTATCAGCAATGACTACCGCCCGCAAATAGCACAGCTCCAAACATACAACGAAGAATTAAGAGTACGCCTGGAGCAGGAAAAGCCGGAAGTCACGGGACAGGTACAATCTGTCAAAGAGAAAACCAATGCCATTCGGCAAGAGTTGAACGACCTGAAAGAAAACATCATACGGACAGCCGATAAAGACGAATATCAGAGCGGTATCCTCAAGAACCGCGATAACGAAAAGGCGACTCCTGATGTACTCCTCAGCAACAAACGGGGTAATAATCTTAAAAACAGCATCGCAACCTACAAGCAGGAAATGGAAAGTATGCTTGCCGGTGACGCGCAGAAAAAACTCGTAAGCAGTTATATGAACATCACTCCTCAAACCGACAACGCTTCATGGGAAGAGGAAACGTTCTCGCATCTGACTGCCAATGCAGGTATCACCATGCTTGACAAAATGGAGATGGAATTGCTGAGCTGCGAAAAGGAAGTGTTGCTCGCCATGACAAACGGAACGGGAATACAGACTTCGGAAGTAACCCCGGAAGCCGGCAAACCTCAAAAGGAAGCCGAAAAAGAAGTTGAAAAGGAACCGGCAGAGCTTTCGGATAACCAAATCTTCGTAAACGGAGTACCTACCGACATCCTGGCCGACGGAACCCTGAAGAAGCCTTTTGTACAAATGGCTCCCGAAGCCGCCGTATTATACAAAGGATACGACAATAAGCTGCAACTGACGAGCATCGGTATTCCTCAAGAGCAACTGAAAGTTTCCATGAAGAACGGTAAGGTAGTGATGCGCAACAACCGCTACATCGCCCTGCCCGACAACAACAGCCGTACCGCCGTCATTACCGTGAGCGATGGAGCCGATGTATTGGCACGTTATGAATACGAGGTCAGAAATCTGCCCGCTCCGCAACCTTACCTCTCTTATTCCCATAACGGTAAAAACACGTTATACAAGGGTGATGTACCTCTTGGCAAAAGTCATTTGCTCGGCATGAACGAACTGGTGGCGCAAGCCAATGAAGGCCCTCAGGTGAAATATAAAGTCGTATCTTTCGAAACGGTATTCATCGAAGCCGGAAGCAACAAGGTTATTACCCTTAAAAACAAAGGTAACAAATTCTCCGGCGAGCAGAAGAAAGCCATCGAACAGTTACAGGCAGGTGATAAATTCTACATCACATCCATTACCGTGTCCGGCGGACAAAAGACAGATGAGCAAATCGGCTCTATCAACGTAGTACTCTATTAAAAAAGTAAAGTTATGAAATTTGGATTTAAACACATTATATTGGCTGCTGCGCTGATGAGTGCCGGTAGTCTTACTGCACAGGAACAAAATGACAAAACATCGTTCCAAAAGTACAACTGGTTCGTAACCGGAGCCGTTAACGGAGAATGGCTGTCCAATACTACCGGAAACATGATTGTCGGCGGCAAAGTGGGAGCCGGTATCCAACTGACCCGCTACTCGGCATTCCGCATCAACGCGTTTGCCGGAAAGAACCGTGTAAAGACCATGCGCGCCCAGCAATACGGAGCCGAATTGGACTATATGCTGACCTTGGTGGGAAATAAAGGATACCAGCCTTTCAACCTGGCGGCTATCGTCGGAGCCAGCTACAACTACTTCAACACGAACAAGCTCGACATCGATAACAAGAACGTCAGCTCCATCGGTGGAAAGATAGCGTTACAGGCGTCGTACAACCTGAACAGAAAGCTCAGCCTATTCATTGAACCTTCGTTTACCATCCTGCCCAAATACTACAAGGGCAAAGATGCCGATGACGTATTTGTACAATCCGGCGTGAATATCGGTGTCACATACAGCTTCAAAGACAAGTACAAAACATCCCGGAAGGCTAAGAATGAGGCTTTCGCCGACAAAACCGACATACAGGAAATCAAAGACAAGATGAACCGTATGCTGGAAGAAATCAAGCAACTGAAACAGGAATCGCAAAACACTCAAAAGGTGGAAGCAGGAAAGAACATCGTTATCGAGCCTGCCCAACAGAAAGGTATCATTTCCGTAGATATCCACTTTGACGAGTTCAGTTCCTTCATCAGCGAAGAGCAAGCCGGCAAGCTGAACAATATCGGCGAATGGATGACCGAGAATCCTGCCGTTATCAAGATTGTAGCATTCAGCAATGACGTAAAGGACAAGAAAGCCGAAACCGAACTGCGCAACAAACGCACGGAAGCCATCAAGAAAATGTTGGTAGAGAAGTACAACATCGCTCCCGAAAGAATTGCATCCGCCGCTCCCGAATCCATGGGCTATGCAAACAAGACCGGAAACAACGCGATGATTATCTTCATTCCGAGCAACTTATAAACAGAAATTCACTTCTATGACTATCGCCATTGATTTTGACGGCACAATCGTAGAACACCGATACCCTAAAATCGGAAACGAAATACCTTTCGCCATCGATACGCTGAAAATGCTGATTAAGGCTCATCATCGGCTGATACTATGGACCGTACGTGAGGGGAAACTGCTGGACGAGGCTGTGGAATGGTGCAGGGAACGGGGCGTGGAATTTTATGCCATCAACCGTGACTACCCCGAAGAGGACACCGCCCATCACGGTTTCTCGCGCAAAGTAAAAGCGGACATCTTCATCGACGACCGCAACTTGGGCGGCCTGCCCGACTGGGGAGACATCTACCGCATGGTTCAGGAGAAGCTGACGTACGAGGAGCTGTATCGTGACAATGATAAAACTCCCCCCTCAAAAAAAGGCGGACTCTGGAGTTTCCTCAAAAAGTAACCGTTTTTTTGACTTATGTCAAATCGTACTCCGAAAAGACTCTTTAAATTTGCAGCGTCATTTAGAAAACGATAGAGTAAATTAGTTTTTATAAGAGAGAGAGATTAGTTTTTAGGGTACACTAAAAAAATTAGGCAACATCTGTTAACAGATGTTGCCTTTTTTGTTATATTTGTGCCTAATGAAAAACAACACCCATATTACGCCGTTTGCAATCAGCCTGTTCTCCCTGCTTTTCCTTAGCGCTTGCAAAGATAATCCCCCCAAGGAAGGCCTACACCTGCCCCAAGAATTATTCAGAGAAGGAGACATCGTATTCAGAAGAGGCACCGGATTCACCAGCCGCATAGTGCTGGCGGCCGACAGCGAGGGAAGATACTCGCATACCGGCATCCTGAAGAAAGAGTGCGGAGCATGGTACGTGATACACGCCGTTCCCGGCGAACCGGACTTTAAGGGAGATGCGGACAGGATAAAGATGGAACCCGTCGAGCGGTTCTTCGATGCGGGAAAAGCCGCGCGGGGTGCCGTGATGCATGTGCAAGCAGACTCCGCCCTTGCATGCAGAGCCGCCCGAAGCGCACTCGGACTTTTCCGCAAACACCTGTTGTTCGACCATGACTACGACTTGAACGATACCACCGAGATGTATTGCACGGAACTCATCGACTATGTGTACCGGAAAGAAGGGATAGACCTGTCCGAAGGCCGAACCACTTCCGTCAACATCCCCGGCATGAGCGGTGACTATCTGATGCCGAACGATATTGCGCAGAGCGGACGCCTCTGTTTGATATACTGTTTTTAACACACACATTATTCACTTAAAACAAAAAACGTATGAAAAAAGTATTCTACTTCACCATGATGGTAATGGCAGTCTTCGTAATGGCGGCTTGCTCTTCTTCCCCAAGCACTCCGGGCGACGCGTTGAAAAAGTACAGCGGGTATCTGCAAAGCGGCGATTATGAGAATTTCGTAGAAGGACTGGCTTTCGACGACAGTCAGGATGCCGCCAAGGTAAAGGAACAAAAAGAAGCGCTGGTATCCATGCTCAAAGAAAAAGTATCGAAGGAATACGAGAAGAAAGGCGGCATAAAGGACATCGAAATCCTCTCGGAACAAGTGGCCGAGGACGGCAATACCGCTGTGGTAAAGACCAAATACACTTACGGCAACGGCGAGACCGAAGAGGGTGAGCAGCAAATGGTGAAGAAAGACGGCAAATGGCTGATGTCCATAGGAAAGTAAAGCCCGAACAGCTCTGAAAAGATACCGGACAGCATACGGAGTAAAGGAAGGAATTCCTCTGCCGCAGCTGTCCGGATTTTATTTAGCTGTCTGTCGTTTTATATAGAAATCTTATCTCAGTAAAGTTCGTGCCGCCCCACTTCCTCAAAGAGCGTCGCCAGTTTCTCAATGACCGGTTTCAGATACCGCCCGCCTTTCTCCGCGGACGCCTTTCCGGGATTGCCCACCCCGCTATCCACAGTGGCTTTGTCCCAATGACGGGGTGCCCACGCCACCTTTTCATTCAGCGAGGCAATGGCAAACGGACGGGAGTCTCCGTTACCGGCCTCATCAAGATTCACCAGCTCGGGATGATAGTACATCATGGCCGAAGTCTCCGATTCACCGGCATGGTCATCTATGGCGGCCTCGAAATAATCCTTGGTGGGAACGATGCCGAACCAGTCCGTCGCCAGAATCAGGAAATCGGGATAGACGAAGGCAAGGTCGCGAATCATTCCTTTGAAATTATTCCCGCCGTGACCGCTGATGATAATCAGCTTGCGGATGCCCTGGGCGTGAAGGGAAGCCACAATATCTTCCAAGATGGCCTGCTGGGTGGCGTAACGGGTATGGATGCAGAAAGGAAGTTCCCGCTGTCCGGGATTATGGGCGCCGAAAGGTACGGGCGGCATCACCATGCAGCGCACGCCGGAACGTTCCAACGCCAAAGCGGCGGCATCCACGGCAATGTCATGCGGCAGGATGCAGTCCGTGAGATACGGCAGATGCAGGTTATGCGGCTCGGTGGCTCCCCAGGGAAGAATCACAACGTCATACTTCACGTCTTTCACCTTTCCATAGCAGGAAACGGTAAGGTCTATTTCTCTTTTTTCCATAGCTGTTATCTTTAGAAATTACTGCTTCCGGTATTCCTTGGGCGAGAGGCCGGTATGATGCTTAAAGTATTTGCCGAAGAACGACTGATTGGCGAAGTGCAACTCATCGGCTATCTCCTGAATGCTCTGCTCGGACGATTTCAGCATGGCTTTCGCTTCCAGAATCACCAGGCTGTCAATCCACTCGCCCGCCGTCTTTCCACTCACCTCTTTCACCACGGTGGAAAGATGCTTAGGGGTAAGGAACATCTTGTCGGCATAATAAGACACGCTCCTCTCCTCTTTATAGTGCTCGGAAACATACCGTATGAAGCGTTCAAACAAATCTTCCTTGCGGCTTTTCGGAGTGCGCTCCTTAGCGGTATTATGCCCCTGATAGATGTCGTATATCTCGTAGAACAGAGCCAGCAACAATCCCTGCGTAATCTCCTTGCGGTACGGGTTGTCTTTCAGCTTCACCTTGCTCCACAGGAAAGAGTGATATTCCTCGAACGCCTGCAACTCGTCGGCGGTGATATCGATGCAAGGCCGCTCCTTTATCATGAAGAACATGGGAAACAGCTGCTGCATGGTAGGTATCACCAAATCCATGAAATCTCTGGACACCGCTATAAAGCTGCCGGAGAAATCATCGGAACGTTCGCCCTGCTGCACGATTTGCTCGGGCAAGATGATACAAAGCACTCCCTCTTTCATTTCATATTCCTGCAGGTTGATGTTCATCTTACACCGGCCTTTCCGGCAGACAGCAAGGCAAGCGGCGTTCAGGCGCGTAGGATATGGCGTAAAAGGAATATCCCTTATATCATCAAAAATAGCGAAATCATTGCCGATAAAGTCAATCATGGGCAGATGCTGTATTCCGGAGATATCAACGTTGCGTATCTGTTTTGTATTCATTGTTCTTGTGCTTTGCCGGCAAATATAGGATTATTCACGGAATTATTAATTTAAAAATCGTGAATGTTATCCTAATTCATTATTTTAAAGCCGATAAAGAACGTACGCGGCTGTGTAGGTCCGTAAAAATAACCGGCATCGCGAAACTCTCCCTTATCCAAATCCTTCTGGAAACTGTTGAAAATGTTTTGCACGCCCGTATTCAACTGAAACTTGATATGGTCGTGCAGCACGAAGGTATAGTTCAGTTTCAGATTGAGGTCGAAGAAGTGGGGCGTATTCTCCATGCGGTCTTTCTCGATATACCCGGCGTAGTGCGGCACAATCATCTTGCCCGTATACGTGCCCGACAGAGAGAAGTCGAAATTCTTCACCGGGGTGGACGAGAACGTAAAGTAGCCGTAATAGTCGGGCGTGCGGGGCATACGTTTGGTGGTCAGGTCTTCACCGTCCACCTGCGTCCAAACCTCTTCCCGGGTATAGCGGCTGCGCTGCGCGGTAAAGCCCAGCTGGAACTGCGCTTCCTTGCCATGGGCAATCTTGGCGTCGAGGTTGGCGCCGTACACACGGGCGCCGTTACCGTTACGGCGCTCCTTAATCACATCGCCCATATCGTTCTTGCCGATGTCCTCGAGCACGAATACATGGCGCAGGTCGGTATAGAAACCCTCTACGAGGATATTGGCCTGCCAGTGTCCCAGCCGGGTGGTCCAGTCCACCGAACCGCTGTAACTGTTGGAACGTTCCTCGCGCAGGTTGTCCGCCAGCTTGATTTGCACACCTTCGCCGCCGACCGCGGTCACATGCAGGTCTTCGTCGTACGCTTGCGGCGCGCGGAAACCGGTGGAGTACGTTAGGCGCGCCTGAAAATCCTCGGCGGGCTTATAAAGCAGGTTGACGCGGGGACTGAATATCAGCTTGTCTATCAGGTTGTGCTTATCCAAACGGGCGCCTACGAGCATGGTCAGCACATTCATCTTCCATTCGTTCTGCACGAAGGCGCTGGCGATGCGTACATCCTGCCGCATGTCGCGGTGATAGCCCGTCATGACATCGTGCATGGAGTTGTTCTGATACTCCAGTCCGCCCGTAAAGGTGGCGGGGGCGAAGAGGCAGTTGTCCATATTGCCTACGTACATGCCGCCTGCCACCCAGGTCAGGTCGTTCGTCTTGCCGTAGGCGTTCATATCCTTCTGCGCGCCGTAGTAGCTGTTGCGGTCGGTGTGCTGGATAGAGCCGTACAACGATATTTTATGCTTATACTCGCGCCAGAAGAGGTCGTAGCTCAGTCCACCGCTGTTGATGATGTGCCTGGTCTGCTCGGTGATGTCCGTTTCGTGCGGCTGAAGGTCGAACTTGTTGCCGCCGCGGCGGAATTCGTTGGTAGTGTGATACTCCAGGTTGATGCGGCTGAAATGCGTGGGACGGTAATAGGCGCGGAAGCCGAAAGTATTCATGTTCAGCTTGCCCAGTTCGGAGAAACCGTCACCGTCGCGGTCGTAAGGATTGCGGTTGCGGTAGCTTTCGTAGAGGGCAATTCCATAGGAATTGTCTTTGGCCACCAGAGAGACGTTCCCGCCCATGTACTGCTCCCAGGACTTGCCGTCCATATTGGAGAACATGCTCGATACCTGGAAGGAGTTGTTGATGGGGTCTTTGGTGATGATATTGATGGTTCCGCCCACGGCATTGGCGCCGAACAACGCCGAACCGCCGCCGCGCACTACCTCTACCCTTTCAATCATATTCACCGGTATCTGCTCCAAGCCGTACACTCCGCTCAGCGCGCTGATGATGGGACGGCTGTTAATCAGGATTTGCGAGTAAGGGCCTTCCAGACCGTTGATACGCACTTGGGGGAAACCGCAGTTCTGGCAGTTGTTTTCCACACGCAAGCCCGACTGGTAGTTGAGCGTCTTGGCTA
Source organism: Bacteroides sp. 44_46 (assembly GCF_001915465.1). Classification (NCBI taxonomy): domain Bacteria; kingdom Pseudomonadati; phylum Bacteroidota; class Bacteroidia; order Bacteroidales; family Bacteroidaceae; genus Bacteroides; species Bacteroides sp. 44_46. Next base: position 247,052 of record NZ_MNQO01000020.1, read on the forward strand.
GGTCGGTGGAGTTCACCATTTCGAAGAGCTTGGCGCTCATCACGTTCACCACCACAGGAGCCGCCTTCCGGCTTACCTCATTGCGATTGGCGGAAACCACAACTTCATCGGTCATGAAGCTTTCTTCCTGCAACTGGAAATGTACCACCGCCGTAAAGTCCTTGTTGACTTCAATCTCCTTTTCCTGCGTCTTATAGCCTACCGCAGAGACGCGCAACGTATATTTACCGGCCGGCAGGTTCTTGAACTCAAACTGGCCTTCTTCGTTGGATACCGTTCCCTGTCCGCTACCCACAATCAAAACGGTGGCATACGGTATGTTCTCTTCCGAACCTTTCACAAGGACATGGCCGGAAATCATATTGCCTTCCCTTATCGGGTTTGCGGCAATAGCCGCACCGATACTCACCACGGTAAGCATCAACGCCAATATATAATGTTTCATTTGAATAATCGCTTTTATTTCTGTTACAGATTCAGCTCGTACGGGCTGACCTTCAACATTTACTCTTTAAAAAATCAGTTGTTTAACGGTACCATTCCGGTATCAACCGTAGGTACGGCAGATACCAGGCGTTGGTACGGCGAATACCAAGCATTGGTACGACAGATACCAAACGTCGGTACAACGAATACCAAGCGTTGGTACGGCAAATACCGGACGTTGGTACAGACAATATCAAAGGGTAACGGAATAAGGGGGAGCGCGGAGAGAAATCATCCGATACGCTTTTCCCTTGATGACGGACGTATCGGTTTCGTTTTCCACCACCCGCAGCAAAGAACGCATCGGGTGTTGTATTTCGCTGCAATCCGGTTTGTCCGAACTGAAGTGCGACAACAAACCGATAGCGATCAGCGAAGTAGCGGAGTGTGAATGTTGGTTATGAAAAGGGTGAGAGTGGGTAATCAATACCCCGTTGACGTAATGGACGTGAGTAAACGCCGTTACGCTTGCCTGGTACCCTACAAAGAGTACCAGCAAGCATAATGCGTATATGGTTCTTTTAATCCTTTTCACGTCTTATTATCCGCCTTTTGACTTTAAGGCCGCAAAGTTAGTAATTATTCCTGAACTTTACCAAACAAGAACTCATAATCACGTTTGGAAGCGGGAACAGCCCACTCCTCGGGAACAAATTTCCACTGGCCGAGCGCACGGGGTTCGATTACTTTCTTCCCCTCGATGTACTGCATCAGGTAGTAGCGCAAATCCTTGTCGGTAGAGCTGACGATGCGCTCTTTCAGTTCATCCTGCGGAATGCCGGCGCCTTTTGTCAGCAGCTCCCCACCGCCGTTGCCGCGGTAAGAGTTCAGGGCTACCGTGTACATCTTGTTCATATCGAACGGAGTACCGTCCGCCATGCTGAGAATGGCTACTTTCCGGCCGCTCGGCTTCGTAACGTCCACCGTGTAGATGATGCCTGCGGCGGAGTCGAAGTTGAAACTGAAATTCTTGAAAGCGGCTCTGTCCGCCGCACCTTCGCGGGGCTTGTCGCGGAACAGCAGGATATGGTCGTCGGGAGAAGTCATGCGGTTCGTCCAAAGGTCGTAGGACATCTCCAAAGCGTCGTGCACTTCCTTACCCGAGAGCTTCATGGTGTAGAGCATGTTTTCGTACTTGTACAGGTTGAACATATCGTACACGTAAACGTCCCCTTCCTTTATCCGGGTGTCGTATGACAGAGGGGCGGCCAGCGAAATCTCGGCGCCGCTGATATTCAGCTGCAAGGTATGGATAAGGTCGATGAAAGCGGACGAACCGAAATAGGCGGGACGGGTGGAGATGGTTTCCGTGAAACGCCCTATCTTCTTCGATACGAAATCCTGAATGGTGGCGTACTGTGACGCGAAATGTTTCATAAACTCGTCGCTGACGCCGTATGCTCCGGTTTCGGTCAGCACGCCGTCAATCTTCTTGTCCGTGACCTTGCCGTCGCGCAGCGTCACGGTGATGTCTATGTCGCTCACCACCACACCGTTGCTGGCGGGGTCGATAACCAGTACGGAGTCGCCTGCGATGTTCCGCACTTTCTTACATTCGCGGGCGTGGTCGTGTCCCATCAGTACGATATCGAAGCCCGGAACATTGCGGGCTACGTCCAGCGAGGCGTTCTCCCGATACTTGCCGCCCATCAGCAGGGCGTCCTGTCCGGCATGGAACATGCCGATTACGATGTCGGGACGCTCCTTTTCACGGATTATCTTCATCCACTTGCGCGCCGTTTCTTCCATGTCGTCAAAGCGGAGCCCTTTCCACAGGTTCTCGGACAGCCACACCGGAATGGCGGGGGTTATCATGCCGAGGACGACAATCCTCACTCCGTCGCGTTCGAGCGTCACGTACGGCGGGAAGTGGGTTTTGCCCGTAGCCGTTTCGATGATGTTGGCGCCCAGTACGGGAGCATGGCAGTCGCCCGCCCAACGGTCGAACACGGCGCGTCCCGTTTCCACGTCGTGGTTGCCCATGTTGCCGGCGTTATATCCCATGAAGTTCAGCATCTCGGCCGCTACGTGGGGGGATACCGTATCTATATAATTGTAATAATAGGCGGTGGGCTGCCCTTGCAGGATATCGCCGTTATCCAGCAGAATCAGATTGTCCTTATACGTCTCACGCTCTTTCTGCACGAAAGCGTACACGCGTGCCAGACTTCCGACGGCATCCCGTTGGAGAATGAAATCACGGGGATAAAAGTTCCCGTGTATGTCACTGGTCTGCACTATTTTCAATTTCACTTCTTTATCCTGCGCGGCAACCGTGCCGATAAGCAGGAAAATACATACAAAACAACAAGTCAGCTTTTTCATATATCTTTGGTTTATCATATAGCTCATCTGTTTCATAAATCCAGCGGGTGGGTAAACACAAAACGGGCGCCGCGGGTGTACTGCGAATCTATCCATATCCTGCCGCCCCACTTCTCCACAATCAGTTTGCAGATGGACAGCCCCAGGCCTGTGCCTTGCGCGTATTCGTTCAGTTTCTCGAACCGTTCGAAGACCCGCTTCCGCTTCTCCGGCGGTATGCCGCAGCCGGTGTCCGATACGGAGAACAGGGCGGTGCGGTTCCGCATGTCCGGTTCGAGTTTCAACGTTATCGTGCCGTTCTCCGTAAACTTGTCCGCATTGGACAGCAGGTTGATGACCACTTGCTGCAAACGCTGGATGTCCGTACGGATTTCCAGGCTGTCTGCGGCGCTTTCAAACACTATCCGGTTGGACGACCGGCGCGCCTGTGTCACGGAAGCCGTCACCTGCATGCAGACCTGCACCACATCGCACTTCTCCAGGGTGAGAGTAACGCGGTCGGCTTCCAGGCGGGACACATCCAGTATGTCGTTTATCAGCCGGAGCAGCAAGTCCGAGTTGGCTTTGATTATCTCGAAATATCCGCGCTGGTCGTCTATGGCGGTATCTCCGGCGGAAAGCACGTCCGAGAATCCCACAATGGCGTTCAGCGGCGTACGTATCTCATGGCTCATATTGGCGAGGAACGCGCTTTTCAGGCGGTTGGACTCTTCCGCCCTGTCCTTCGCCTCACGCAGGGCGGCTTCGGACACTTCCAGCTCGTCTTTCAGCCTCTTGGTGCGGTAGAAGAAATAGAGCGTGATGAGCAAGCCCGTCAGCAGGATGACCAGAACGGCAGCCACTCCCCATATATGGTACTTATATTGCTCATAGAAGCCCGGAGTGACATTCACCAGCCGGATGGGGCCGGGAATCGAAGCGATATCGAGCTTCCTCTCCTTCACCAGTTTGCCGTCCATGACGGTTTCGCAGGATATAATCTCTATCTCGGAGTTCTTCGGGTTTGCCAGCACACGGACAGCCTGCCGCGCCATATCCCTGCCCAGCGCACGGTAGACGGGCACTACTCCGCCCACAGCCCAGTAGCCGATGCCTACGGACGTAATGGAGAATGCGGGCAGGCCGGGAGCGGCTTCCATCATGGCATAAGTGGCGTTGCGCATGAAGTAGCCGTCGTTCATGTCCACGCGCCATGTGCCCATCAGCAGAACGGTGCGCGGGGGCAGCGAGTGCAGTTTGTCACTGATGGTATAAATCGTGTTGACACGCCCGTCCAAGAGGATAAGGCTTAATTCGGGGAATTTCTTCATCTCTTTTACCACATGCGCCTGCAAGGTTACGCCACCGTAGCTGTTGTCGGAGATGAAGGCGATATGTTCCGTTTGGGGGTACAACCGTTTTATCATGCGGATATTGGCGGCCACATCGTACTGATAGACAAAGCCGCTCTTAATCGGGGAGCCGGCGAAGTCGGCGAAGAAGTCCAGCGACTCCGGCATCCATGTCTTCAAGTCCGCGCCCTGCTCCGGCAAAAGCACTACATTGCGGCTGGCAAGCGCCGTCATTACCGGAACGTCGCCCCGGACGGAGTCTTCCAGAGACAGATAGGCAGCCCACGCTTCCTGTCCTATCAGTATGACGAGCGAGGGTTCTTTCGTATCCCGGTACTTGGACAGGATGCCCGCCATTCTCGTCTTCCACAAGGGAGACTCGGAGAAACTATTGCAGTTCATGTTCTCCAGCTCCACACCGCATGTACCGCCCAAACGCTGAAACTCTTCCATGAAGTTGGAAATGTTGTCCGAAGTTTGGCGCGAGTCCGGATTATAAGAACTGATAATCAGTACAGGATGGTCGCCCGTCGCAGAAAAGGCCGGGAACATGAGGGAGAAGAATGCCGTCAGGCAAAGCAGTGTTCTATAAAGTATTTTCTTGGATTGTCTCATTTAACGTCCTCTTGAACTGTCGCAAAGATACAATAAAACTCAAAAAAGGCGTAAAGAAAGATTGTTTTTCGTACTTTTGGCGCTCATTATTAAAAAGAAGCTGACATGACACAAATCTTTCACAGCATGATAGCTGCCATTCTCGGCATATCAGAAAAACAAATCGGGCAGACACTCGCCCTGCTCGATGACGGAGCGACCATCCCGTTTATCAGCCGCTACCGTAAGGAAATGACGGGCGGACTGGATGAAGTGCAGATAGAATCCATCCAAACCCACTACGAAAAGCTGAAGGAAACGGCCAGGCGGAAGGAGACCATCATCGGCACCATCCGCGAACAGGGGAAAATGACTCCCGAACTGCAAAGACGTATCGATGAGACATGGGACGGCACCGTCCTCGAAGATATTTACCTGCCTTACAAGCCCAAACGCAAAACCCGCGCGGAAGCCGCCCGCCAAAAGGGGCTCGAACCGCTTGCCACCCTATTGATGCTCCAACGCGAGCCTCATCCCCGGCAGCGCGCCGCCGACTTTGTGAAAGGGGATGTGAAAAGCCCGGACGACGCCCTGAAAGGCGCGCGCGACATCATCGCCGAACTGGTGAGCGAGAACGAGCGCGCCCGTAACACATTGCGCAACACTTTCGCCCGCCAAGCCGTACTGACCGCCAAGGTGATAAAAGGCAGAGAGGAAGAAGGAGCCAAATACAGGGATTATTTCGACTGTGCGGAACCCTTGAAGCGGTGCAGCTCGCACCGTCTGCTCGCCATTCGCCGCGCCGAAGCGGAAGGTTTGCTCAAAGTGAGTATCAGCCCCGACGATGAAGAGTGTGTGGAACGGTTGGAACGGCAGTTTGTACAGAGCGGCAACGCTTGCGGAAAGCAGGTGGCGGAAGCTGTGCAGGATGCTTACAAGCGTCTGCTCAAACCGTCCATCGAGACCGAGTTTGCCGCGCAAAGCAAGGAACGCGCCGATGATGAAGCCATCCGGGTATTCGCGGAAAACCTGCGGCAGTTGCTGCTCGCGTCGCCGTTAGGACAGAAAAGGGTGATGGGAATAGACCCGGGATTCCGTACCGGCTGCAAGGTGGTGTGTCTGGATGCGCAGGGTAACCTGCTGCACAACGAGAACATCTACCCGCACCCGCCGGTAAACCAGGGCAAAGAGGCGTTTGCCAAACTGCAGAAGATGATAGAAGCCTACAAAGTGGAAGCCATCGCCATCGGAAACGGTACCGCCAGCCGGGAAACGGAAGATTTTCTGAAACGGCATACGTTCAACCGGGAAGTGCAGATTTTCATTGTCAGCGAGCAGGGCGCTTCCATTTATTCCGCTTCCAAAATCGCCAGGGATGAGTTTCCCGAATACGACGTGACGGTGCGCGGCGCCGTATCCATCGCGCGCCGGCTGATGGACCCGCTGGCGGAGCTTGTCAAAATAGACCCGAAATCCATCGGCGTAGGGCAATATCAGCACGATGTAGACCAAAGCAAGCTGAAGAAGTCACTCGACCAGACCGTAGAGAACTGCGTAAACCTGGTCGGCGTCAATCTGAACACCGCCAGCAGTCATCTGCTTACATACATTTCGGGACTCGGCCCCCAACTGGCTCAAAACATCGTGAACTATCGTGCCGAGAACGGAGCATTCGCTTCCCGCAAGGAGTTGATGAAAGTTCCGCGTATGGGCGCAAAGGCCTTTGAGCAATGCGCCGGCTTCCTGCGCATACCGGATGCCAAGAACCCGCTGGACAATACGGCGGTGCACCCCGAGAGTTACCATATCGTAGAGCAGATGGCCGCCGATTTGGGATGCAGCGTAGCCGAACTGCTCGCCAACAAGGAACTGCGCCTGAAGATACAGCCCGAACGGTATCTCTCTCCCACCGTCGGAATGCCCACCTTGAAAGATATTCTGCAAGAGCTCGAAAAGCCGGGACGTGACCCTCGCGGCCCGATCAAAGTATTCGAGTTCGACAAGAATGTACGCACGATTGATGATTTGCGCATAGGTATGGAACTGCCGGGTATCGTGGGGAATATCACCAATTTCGGCGCTTTCGTCGACATCGGTATCAAAGAAAACGGCCTGATACACCTCTCGCAACTTGCGCAGAAGTATGTATCAGACCCTAATGAGATTGTGTCCATCCACCAGCAGGTACGCGTAAAGGTACTCAGCGTAGATACCGAACGGAAACGCATACAGTTGACGATGATCGGGGTGGAGCAAGGGAATGGATAAATGAGAATACCTCATTCTTCATTATTTTTTATAAGTCAGCTTGTCTTTGCCGTTACCGAAGAGGTTATCTCCTAAAGTTGTGATTTTATCGCCGGTGGCAAGGACGTAGCGAAGGTTGTCGCATCCCATGAATGCGCCGTATTCTATGGCTGTTACGCCGGGGGGAAGCTCCAATGTGCCGCATAACCGTCCGCATCCGCTAAATGCACGTTGGCCGATGCTCTTTAAGGCATGGGGCAATGTGATATTGAGCAGGTATTTCTTTTGAGTGAATGTATAGTCGGGAATGACCGTGGCGTTACATTTGGACAGGTCTACGCTTACCAGGTTGGGCATATAATTGCGTATCAATGTGAAGTCCGCTTCGTCCATTTTGCCCTCTACCGTAAGGAAGTTGACATCTTTGGGCTGTATGCCGGCGCGAATCAGTTCGCTGGCAAGGCTGCCCATCGTAGCTATCTGTACAGTGGCTCCCACCGGTTCGCCTTCTATGAAAGCAAATGTCTCCCACCGTTTGCCGCGGCGATACGAGTCGCTGCTGCCCAGAGGGACGAATATGGCTGTCACGCTGTCGGCCAGGGCTTCGGGCAGCAAGTTCGGGGGAGTTTTTTTGCGTATACGGCAAATCTTCAAATTGGTACATCCCTTGAATGCACCGTCTTCGATGTTCTTGGTCTTATCGGACAGGATGACCTGCGTCAAAGATGTCTTTCCGATAAAAGTACTGTCGCTAAGCTGCTTGCAAAAGGCGTAGGACGGAATGCAATTGGCCGGATAGATATAGAAGCGGTCGGGATGCGTACCGTTCTTTCCGGCATACATGCTGATAGACGCATTGGATATATCCAGTATTTGCAGTTTCTTGAACTCATCCCGCAGATGGCGGAAATCAATCGCGTTCAGTTTGCCTTGCAGGACAAGGTGCGTAATCTCATTCGCCTCATCTTCGGTCAGCATTTCCACCAAAGTGCCGGGCTTGGCAACGGTATAGCGCTTGGAAGTCTGGGCAGAGGTGTTCAATATCATCATGCCCAATCCGGCGGCCGCTAAAAGTATTTTTCTCAGGTTCATGTTTTAAGTGTCAGATTGATTTGATTTTCCAAATATAAGAAGAAACCGTCAACCTTGAATAATGATTTCTCTTTTTATTGCTATTTTTGTCGGATATTAATTAACTGAAATTATTTTTTACGCATGGAAACCATTGGAAATGAGCCCAAAGCCAAACGTTTTGGAAAAGTGGCAATCGATATCATATCTTTTGTCACGCTTGCTGTTATCATTATTACAATACTAGGTATACCTTTCTCGTCAGTATTGCAAAAGCTGGGTAAGGAAGGAGCCGATAAGATGTTCTATTTTGTCCTGAGCGAAACACTGATGCTGATAGGTATATTCCTCTCCGCTTGGATTGTATGGCATTTCCGAGGAGTTTCATTAGCCGGATTGGGACGCTCTTTGGCGATACGTAAGAAAGATTTGTTATCAGGAATATCACTGGCAATCGTTCTTTATGCGGTAGGATTCGGCGTATCCTTATTGGCAGGAGCGATAGAGATTGCAGGAGTTGTATTCAATCCTTCTTCCTTATTGATTAGCTTTGTTTTCTTTTTGCTGGTAGCCATTACAGAAGAATTCGCATTGCGGGGGTTTGTATTGGAGCGTATGCTGCAAGGCGGGGTGAATAAGTTTTGGGCATTGTTTCTCTCCGCCACCCTGTTCTCGCTGGTTCATATAGCCAATCCGAACTTCGACTTTCTGTCTTTTATCAACATCCTGCTGGCAGGCATTCTTTTAGGTTCTTCTTATATATACACGCGTAATCTCTGTTTCCCGATAGCTTTACACTGGTTCTGGAACTGGATACAAGGTCCGGTTTTGGGTTATGAAGTCAGTGGAAATAAATTTTGTGACGGTTTGCTGACGCTCTATCTGCCCGAGGCCAATCTGATAAACGGCGGAGCTTTCGGTTTTGAAGGTTCCATACTTTGTACGGTACTAATGGTAGCGGGAACAGCAGTGATTTTAAAAATGTTCAGAAAAAATTGATAACAGTTAGTGGTTAGCGATTAGTGGTTAGTGATTAGTATCTCACCATATATAGCGCAGCTTACTAATCACTAATCACTAATCACTAACCACTATTTATTATACATCTTCGCTCTCAATTCCTTGATATGGTCCGAAGTGATATATTCATCATACTCCATCATCTTGTCGATAATACCGTTCGGTGTCAGCTCGATGATACGGTTCGCCACGGTCTGGATAAACTCGTGGTCATGGGATGAGAACAGGATATTGCCTTTATACGTCTTCAGATTATTGTTGAATGCCTGAATAGACTCCAAGTCAAGATGATTGGTCGGAGTATCCAGAATCAAACAGTTGGCATTGCGCAACTGCATACGCGCAATCATACAACGCATCTTCTCACCACCCGACAATACGCTTGCTTTCTTCAACACCTCTTCGCCGGAGAAAAGCATACGGCCGAGGAAGCTCTTCATGTATACCTCATTGCCCTCGCCGAACTGACTCAACCAATCTACCAGATTCAAGTCCGTATTGAAGAAAGCGGTGTTATCCAGCGGCAGGTAAGCGGTGGTAATTGTTACGCCCCAGTTGAAAGTTCCCGCATCCGGCTTCATATTCTCGTTGATAATCTCGAACAAGGCGGTCATAGCACGCGGATCGTGTGAAAGGAATACGATTTTATCCCCTTTCTCCACATTGAAGTTCACATCGCGGAACAATACCGTACCGTCTTCCAACGTTTTTGTCAGTCCCGAAACTTCAAGAATCTGATTGCCCGGTTCGCGTTCGGGAGTGAAGATGATACCCGGATATTTACGTGACGACGGTTTGATTTCTTCCACATTCAGTTTCTCCAGCATCTTCTTACGGCTGGTAGTCTGCTTGCTCTTTGCCACATTGGCGCTGAAACGGCGGATAAACTCTTCCAGCTCTTTCTTCTTCTCCTCGGCTTTAGCCTTCTGGTTCTGTTGCTGACGGAGAGCCAACTGGCTGGATTCATACCAGAAACTATAATTACCGGCAAAGAGGTTAATCTTTCCGTAGTCGATATCCACCGTATGCGTACACACGGAGTCAAGGAAGTGGCGGTCGTGGCTCACTACCAAAACGGTATGTTCAAAATTGGCAAGGTACTCTTCCAACCAGGTTACGGTGTCCATGTCCAAGTCATTGGTAGGCTCGTCCAGCAGCAAGTTATCGGGATTGCCATACAAAGCCTGCGCCAGCATGACACGTACTTTTTCCTTATTGTTCAGCTCGCCCATCAGCACGTAATGCTTGTCTTCCTTGATGCCCAACCCGCTCAATAAAGCGGCAGCGTCACTTTCCGCATTCCAGCCGTCGAGCTCGGCGAATTTCTCTTCCAGTTCGGAAACTTTCAAACCGTCCTCATCCGTGAAGTCTTCCTTGGCATAGAGCGCCTCACGTTGTTTCATAATGTCCCATAACACCGTATGCCCCATCATTACGGTATCCATCACCGTATAGGCATCCCACTTAAAGTGGTCCTGACTCAATACAGACAGACGTTCGCCCGGTCCCAGCATGATAGAGCCGGTCGTCGGATCCAAATCTCCCGAAATGGTCCGCAAGAAAGTGGACTTTCCCGCACCGTTAGCACCGATTATACCATAACAATTACCACTTGTAAACTTCAAGTTTACATCATTAAACAACACTCTTTTACCAAACTGTACCGATACGTTCGAGACTGTAATCATCTTTATATTTACTATTTTATTATGTACTACTTACTATTTAATACCTATAACTCTGCGAATTGCGGGCACAAAGATACGAAATAATACGGTAAAACAGCTTACAACAAGTTAACTTATTGCATGATATGAAGTTAAGTAAACATCTGCAATGACGTTAACTTACTGCAACCTATCAAGTTAACTTACTCCCCGCACGATGTTAACTTCCTATTTATGGAATATTTCGCTGTCAATCTGACATAAAAGTATTACCTTTGCAACGTTTTTGGCAAAAGCCGTCAATTTGGCAAAGTTTTTGCTATCAAAACCGTATCATATTAACTTAAACCCTTGACAGCAATGAAAGCGAAATCATTTTATAAGAATAACAAGCATAACAATATGGACCCGAAAGAAAAAGAAAACATCAACGAAGAAGAGTTGAAAGAGCAAACCGTCCAAGATGAGAACGGCGAGGAAACAACTGAAAAAGAAGAGGTTGCCCTGACTGAAGAAGAGAAACTCGCTCAGGAATTGGAAAAGGCCAATGCAGAGATTGAAGACCAGAAAGACAAGTATCTGCGTCTCTCCGCCGAGTTCGACAACTACCGTAAACGTACAATGAAAGAAAAAGCCGAACTTATCCTGAATGGTGGAGAAAAGAGCATCAGCAGCATTCTTCCTATCGTGGACGACTTTGAACGCGCCCTGAAAAACATGGAGACCGCCACCGATGTAGCTGCCGTAAAAGAAGGTGTGGAGCTTATCTACAACAAGTTTATGACGGTATTGGGTCAGAACGGTGTCAAAGTAATCGAAACCAAAGAACAGCCGCTTGACACAGACTACCACGAAGCCATTGCCGTAATCCCGGCTCCCGACGAAGCTTTGAAAGGTAAAATTCTGGACTGCGTACAAACCGGTTACACGCTAAACGACAAAGTAATCCGCCATGCCAAAGTAGTGGTTGGAGAATAACATACACAGTTATATGGAAAAAAGAGATTATTACGAAGTACTGGAAGTCGAAAAAACAGCATCGGTAGAAGAGATAAAGAAAGCCTATCGCAAGAAAGCCATCCAATATCACCCCGACAAAAACCCCGGCGACAAGGTAGCCGAGGAGAAGTTTAAGGAAGCGGCGGAAGCATACGATGTATTAAGCAATCCGGACAAGCGTGCCCGTTACGACCAATTCGGCCATGCCGGAATGGGTGGTGCCGCCGGTAACGGCGGACCGTTCGGCGGTTTCAGCGGTGGTATGTCCATGGACGACATATTCTCCATGTTCGGCGATATATTCGGCGGACACAGCGGTGGCTTTGGCGGCGGTTTCAGTGGTTTCGGCGGATTCGGCGGCGGTGGCGCGCAACAGCAACGCCGTTATCGCGGCTCGGACTTGCGCGTTAAAGTGAAGCTGAACCTCAAGGAGATTTCTACCGGAGTAGAGAAGAAATTCAAACTGAAAAAGTATGTACCCTGCAGCCACTGTCACGGAACCGGTGCAGAGGGAGACGGCGGCGCGGAAACCTGTCCTACCTGTAAAGGCAGCGGTACGGTAATCCGCAACCAGCAGACCATTCTCGGAACGATGCAGACACGCACCACCTGTCCTACCTGTGGCGGCGAAGGTAAAGTTATCAAGAATAAATGTAAGGAATGTGCCGGTGAAGGAATCGTCTACGGTGAAGAAGTTGTTACCGTAAACATCCCGAAAGGCGTAGCCGAAGGCATGCAGCTCTCCATGGGCGGCAAAGGTAATGCCGGCAAGCACAACGGCGTACCGGGCGACTTGCTGATTCTTGTAGAGGAAGAACAGGATAAGGAACTGATTCGTGACGAAAACGACTTGATTTATAACCTGTTGCTCAGCTTCCCGACAGCGGCATTGGGCGGTGCGGTAGAAATACCCACCATCGACGGTAAGGTGAAGGTGAAAATCGAATCGGGTACACAACCGGGAAAGGTTCTCCGCTTACGCGGCAAGGGTTTGCCTAATGTAAACGGATACGGTACCGGGGATTTACTGGTGAATGTCAGTGTATATGTACCTGAAACTCTGAATAAAGAGGAGAAAAAAGCCTTGGAAGAAATGGAAGGTTCGGATAATTTCAAGCCGAATACTTCTATTAAGGAGAAGATTTTCAAGAAGTTCAAGAGTTTGTTTGACTAATACAAAAGTCGCATCTCTATAAACGGAAATCCCTATAAAGAATAGTACTTTATAGGGATTTCCGTTTATAGAAATAGCGTTTATACTTTACTCTTTAATTGCAATGCGGGTAATTCCCGGAGTACGAACTCCCGGTTTTAATTCTCCATTGATACAAAAGATATTTTTTCCGCATATCACCAATGCTGCGCCCGCACGAGCGGTATCCGGCGTACAAGCTATTGTTTGCCACTCTTGTAAGCGCACATCATACACAAGAATCCGCTTATTAAAACGATACCATTCCACCGGATGAGTCAAATAATCGGCAGCCGGTTTTTGAAGCGCACGCAAAAAGATGTCTTTATCAACACCACCCATACAGATAATCAGATTCTTACCCCAAGCAGTCGCCACGCCACCGCCTAAAGAAACTGTTTCGCCTGCCTCATTCACCACCTCGGGTAATGGTGTCCAAGTATCGGCAGCCGGTGAATATACATATCCATCAACCGAGAGAGAAGCGGCACGTCCTTCCACCGGCGCTGCAAAGCCACTCCACAGGTAGAAACATAATTGCCCATCAGCATCCAGTTGTGCGGCACTTACCGGTTGTACCCGAGGAGCGCCCGGAAAGGCGGGCAGTTCCCGCCACCCTTGAGGCAGTTGCTCCAAATCGAGACAATAAAATGCATTGGATGCCTTGCCGTTCTTGTTTCCCCCGGCAACATAGAGTTTATTTCCCAATAACGCGCCTGTCATATTATCCAGCGTGCAAGGCAATGAAGGTAATGTTTCCACAATAGCTTTCTTATCTGCCACACGTATACGATAAGTTACAGACAAAGCTCCCCGCTCATTCATCCCCCCTACACAGATGACTCCATCGGTAGTAGACACAGATACACCATAGGCCATTGCCTGCGGCAGCTGCCCCACTCTCTGCCAAACCAATATGGAGTCCTTCGGTATTAGCGCCGTATAAATATCGCGATAATATTTCTTAGCACCACCGGCATAGGCCGGTATTTCAGGAAAATTACAACCGCCGGCAATCAATAATTGCCCTGCCGCTATTCCTGCAAAGCAAGCCGAAACACCTTTGGCAAAATCCTTATCTTCCTGTGGAAAACCCTGCATCCGGCTGATTTTATCAATAGTGACATATGCGACAGGTGCGGCAGCACGGAAAGTCGAAGCCGGCAATCCCGCCTTATTCACCAGATTGGCACGGGTAAACGGTTGCCATCCATAGCGAATAAAACGGGGATTCTTAATATTGGTATTATACACTTTCAGACAGTCATCCTCAACTACGGCAGTAGCAAGTTCATAAACCCCGTCTTCCTCCGCCACTTCAAACGAACACAAAAGAGCCTCATCAACACTACCCAAACCATCGCCATAGTCGAACGAAACATATACAGCTCCATTTTTGAATTCCGCACAGCGAAACAACGGACCGGAAGGGAGTACATTTTCATGTCCATAAGTGCGGTTCAAAGCCCAATACGCCAATCTCTCGCCAATCGGTTTCTTATTGGCAGGGTGTACATCCAATGAATCTCCCTGATCACTGGATACAACCATTCCCGTATTGGAAACACATTTCATCAATCTTCGCTGACTATCGCGGAACCATGTCCACGACGGGCGGTCGATGCTTGACAGTTGCACATAATAAAAAGGCAGATCCGGTTCATCCCAGTTGGAACGCCAACTGTCAACCAATAGTTTAAAAAGTTTTTCATGCGCTTCCTTATTATGGGCATTCGATTCTCCCTGATACCAGACAATCCCTTTCAACGGATATTTATCCAAGGGACGAATACCGGATTCAAACAGATAACAAGGTTCGTAAGGATGACGTTGCCGCTTATCGGTAGCATATTTTATGTTCAAAGCAGCCCTTTCACGCACCCAGTCTTGAATAAGGTCATTCTTTGTCCAATCATGTAAGATAGCCGGAAACTCAAATTCCAATGTACGGCGGTCTATCCATGCTTCCGTAGGTGAACCGCCGACAGCATTGCATATCAAGCCCACCGGGACATTCAGACTATCACGAAGCATTTTACCGAAATGATAAGCAACAGCAGAAAAAGAAGCCGCCGTGCCAGAAGTACAAGATGTCCAGACAGTCGGTTTATAATATTGCAAATGATTCAGGGAGTCTAACACCGACGCATCCCACGCCACCGCATCCGTACGCCAGCGCGCTTTCATATCAAACAGACGAAGTTTGTCATCATTTGCTTCCGAAACATCAGTTTGCGCGGTAGCTGCCTGTTTCAACATAAACTCCATGTTGGATTGTCCGGAACATAACCAGACCTCACCAATCAATACATTTTTATAAGACAGGGTCTGTTTTCCAGTAGATATGGATAATGTATAAGGTCCGCCTGCCTGCAAAGGCATGAGTTGCACAGACCAGCAGCCGTTATCGTCTGCCCGGACAGTAATCTTCTGATGAGCGACACTTACTGAAACCGGTTCACCCGCATTCGCTTTCCCGTGTATTTTCAATGGAGTATCACGCTGCAACACCATATTGTCGGTATACAGGTCTGATACTTGCAAACAGACGGGATAAGACTCTTTCTCCCGATTTGCTATCTCTGCACCATAAGTAATACCATTTCCTATACCAGCCGCTTTCACTTTCTTTTGAGCCCAAAGACAAGTGCAGCAGAACAAGCTAAAGAATAAAAACAATACTTTCCTCATTTCTGTATGATATAAAGGTATAATTAACGATTTCAATTATTCTTTCAAGTGTTTTTTCAGCCAGGGAATGACTAACTCCGATTTAAAATAATGGTCAGGCGCATCTACATTCACCCTATTAAAATACTCATCCCTACTTAATCCTTCGGGCAGTTTATCAATCTTTTTGCGCTTTTGTGGGTCGGCAAATTTAGGATAATGGTACATCTCCACATTAGATGGATAACCGGATATTTCGTAAGCCTTACGAATTATATTGAAGTCGCGGTCTAATCCGCCTTCCGTCAGGATGACAGGACGCGGAGCCAACGAGGCTACAATATCCGGAAAGTTAAACTTGCGCCAGAAATTAGGAATCAAGTGCCGGATTGAGTTGGGAAAGATACGGGTTCCATTCTTATCGGGAGCGGTCATCACCAAAGCTCTTTCCTGGGTTTGACACAGAAAATCATTGTAGACAAAAGCGTATATAGAGGGATCCAGTACCCCCAAAACCATTAATGGTTCCGTACCCAAAGAAAATCCACTGACCACAATACGGTCTTTACGGATATAAGGCCGCGACTTCATCCACTCAAGTACCTGCATATCCAGATAAGCCGTATATCCCAAGTAACTCCATCCCATTTCCAGCAAGAAACGGGAAAACAAGTCATAGTTATAGTTTCTGCCTCGGACATACCGTTCCAGATCAGCCGCTTCACCTGCCGCCGGATTATCTACGGCCACCGCAATATATCCGGCTTTGGCAAAGTTTAGCGCCATAGTCACTTTTGGATTGCGGTAATCATCATCGAATTTAGCGGTTATCCCCGGTTCGCCGGCCAATCCTTCCTTAGAACCGCCCGAACCCGGAATACATAAAATGGCAGGTGACGGTTTCACCAAACTATCCGGTATTAGTACCAGAAATGTGGATACACATCCGGATAAAGGATAATATTCCCATTTTTCAAGTTGGTAACCGTCACGTTGTACAGTATGAATACACTTGGGAACCGAAGAGTTATCCTGTCGTTTCGGAAAGTTCATAATCTCTTGCATAGACTTACGGACTTTCTTCTGCCATTTGGAAAATTCCCTTTTACTCATGTCCGGACGAAAAGCACACTCCGGCTCTATATCGGATAACATGGTATGCACCACGCCATAAGAGCTGAGGAATCTTCCGTCGTCACGACCGGAGCGAATCACTTTGTGTTCATCCGGTGACCATCCCGTCACTTGGGCTGCAACCAATATGTACCAGCATAGAAGCAGACCAATCATTATATTTCTTTTTTTCATCTCTTCATGATTCAAAGCCTTGCAGCTATCTCTATCTTATTTCACAATATCCTTCAACTTCACTGCCTGAAAGGTCATCTGAGCAACACTGCTCTCATACAAAATACCGACGGTTTCTTTGTCAATCATTGTCAGGCATGAGTATCCCCAGTTATTGTCTTCATCCAGCAGTAACTGGTGTTGCGGCAGCCAGGTGACACCACCATCCAAACTGACTTTAATGGTAGTGCTATGACGTCCTTTCGTTGTATTAGGATTGGAAAATATCAGTATGTCTTTATCCAAGATGTTATCTTTAGCTTTCACGCTGATGAGACTTGCCATGCAAACAGGTTCCTGAAGCGCACTACGTGAAGACACGTGCTCCGTCCAAGTCAGCCCCAAATCTTTTGTTGTTGCAACGGCACGGCTTCCTTTACGGTTGTCACGCATGTTCAACATCAGTACTCCCGGTTCAACTTCGGCTACTTGCGCTTCCGTTGTATTGGTACGGGCATAATTATGCATTTTCCAGGTTTTTCCACCGTCTTTACTATACATAATTCCTGCATTGGGAATGCGGGTAGAATCTATGAACTGAGTAGGAAAGACCAATGTACCATCATCCATCGTAATACCTCTTCCGGGACCTTGCAACAAGAAATACCAGGAAGGATCTTTCACTTGGCCGGTTATATTGATTGGAGCAGACCACGTTTTACCATCGTCCGTACTTTTAGTCACCACCAATTGGGCGGTGCGGTTTAAGTCCATTCCCGGATGCGAGCTCCACCATGCACGCTGATTCCCCATCCCATGAGTCCATGCAGCTACAATCCATACGGTATTAGTCTTGTTATCCACCAAAATAGAAGGGTCACCCACCCCATTCTGTGCGGCAGGTAAACCGTCGTATTCACCAAAAGAGAGGGGTAAACGCATCTTCTCCCATGTTTGTCCGCCATCCGTACTGCGACTTAAACCTACATCCACATGTTCTTGCAAGTCTGCGCTATTATTATACCGGACATCATATACCCCCAGCAAAGTCCCTTTATTGGTAGTTACCAATCCCGGAATACGATAAGCGGTCGATTCATCATCACCGGCATGACGTACTCCAATACCGACACGATGCTCAACGCCTTTTGGTGATACTACTTGCAGAGGAGCTTTGTTATTATCCAAATTTACGGATACTACTTCCGCCGAAATCTTAGTAGCCAAAGAAGCTGAAGGTTTCACTTGCAAACTAATCCAAAAGTAATTTACACCGGGAAACAGTCTTTGATTTCCCACCAGTTTTATTTCTTTCTTTACAGGTTCAGTCACTTTCGATTTTAAAATGGAATAGGATGGATTCGCTGCCAATGTCTTTCCCGGTGAAGTGAAAGACAGATAAGATACAGGAGCAAAACGTTTTTTACCGTAATCTTGCAAAGCTTCCGTTCCACTATAATAGAGTTTTACAGACTGAATATTCTGCATCGAAGTGTTTTCCGTAAATTGTAGAACTACGTCGTTGAATGTCTGTGCCGTATCAGTTTCCAAACGTATATAGAAAAGTATGTTATCCTGCCGTTCCAAAAGAACCGGAATTTGCGCTTCCTTTACGAATACGGTATCGGCAGCTCGCAGATTACCAAACGATATAATACTATAAAGCAGAAATAAGAATCGGAGTTTTTTCATGGTAAATATGTTCTTTTATTATTCGGTATAATACCGATACGCTTATGCTATAAAAATAAATACGATATTAATCCTTCTCTGTTTCTTAAGCTGAAACAGTCAGTTCCAACGGGGGAACCATTAGTTTCCCGACATGGAACAGTTTGTTTCCTCAGGAGAAACAGTTTGTTCCACACCGGGAAACAAACTGTTTCGCTAAATGAAACTTTCTGTTTCATGCCAGGGAAACTCTTTTTTCTTCATAGGATAAAAGAAAAACTGCCTCAATACTCTTTTGCCATGTCTTGTCCAAAAGCTATCGGCAAAGCTAATGAAAAGTTTTATTATAGCAATTTCCGAGTGTTGAGGCAGCCTCATCGTTCTAAAGAGCTAATAGCTATTTAGTATCTTTCATGCAACGAACACAATAACCATAAGCGCGAGGATTTCCAGCGGGAGTACTACATCCGCCATTATCAAAAAAGAATCGAGCTCCACGATTAGCTGCATTAGCTGCATTACTCCAATTATTAATACCCACATTAGCCAATCCTTTGGATAACCGTTGCAAGGCTGGTCCCGTTGCAAAAGAAGCCGTATAAGCTATAAAGCCAGTAGCCGGATAAACATAAGTACTACTGAAAGTCGCTCCAGTTGTATTTTGGAGAGTTTTAATACCACCGTCAATCGTAGTAGTAAATCCTGCTGTCTTATGCTTGCCACCACCAGGTTCCGAGGTAAAGGTACTCCATACATAAGGATGTGGTACACGATAACCAGGAGGACATGGATCATAAATAGATTTTTCTCCGGCACCTTTTCCTTCAGCTCCATCAACCGCATACATCACAGAACTACCCCACAAATCACAAGCATCTTCTGCGAACCAGTTCTCTGAAATACCAGAAGCACCTCCATAAATAGTCATAGGATATTTAGCTATATCATCTCTTGTAATCGGAGTAGTGGTAGTAGCCCAATCCGTTGGTTCTATTGTATTATTATCTTTATCATAAACGACAGCAATAGAAGTGGCATTCTCCGAACTTGGACCAATAAGAGGATCTTTACGCCCCCATTGATAAAATAATCCATGAGCATCTTTACTATCTGTATCAGAATTCCACAATTCAGCACTTGTAGCACCCAAATTACGATCCATCATAACAGGTGACTGATAGGTTGCAAAATTAGCATAATTTTGATGTACTGTATAAGTTTGTACCTTTGCATCCAAGTCTGCATCTGTCACCCAAATATGCCAACTCCAAATAACAGCACCTGTATCATCATATGCAGCAATGACTGCATTACCCGATACTAATGGAGTTTCATCAGAACCATTCAGTGTGAAATACACATAATTGTTTTTTAATTTCACACCTGAAACTAAACTCCTGGCACTCTGCCATAAGATTGCCACAGATGACGGGGCTAATATAGAAGGAGTTATGCCAGGAAAAGTTGTGGTATTTGTTCCTGCCGGAGTTACTGCTCCATTACCCATAACCGTAGCATTGAAACGATATTCTTGTCCGGCCTTTCCCGCTATGTAGCAGTTCGCGGTTTCATTTGCACTCAAATCAACAGAATTATCACCCAGCACAGTTTCTGTAAGCGCATCCATATCTACTTCCAGAGTATTAAATTCGCCTGCAAGAATCTTCACAGAAGAAAGATTACCTTCCAAGCTTAAATCGTTATCTTCTCCTGCCTTTTCTATCACTACCGTTACTTTGCATTGCTTTGCCGACAAGTCCAAAGGATTTATAGACATATATCCGTGAAAGGCTTCATTCTGTACTAATTCCGGAGCATTATCCACTTTTACCTGTACTTTGGAAGAACCTTCGGCAATAGCAAACTGCCCTGTAGTCAAATCGAATTTATACTCACCCGCCAAAGGAACTCCGTCTTCCGTAGAGAATTCAATGGACTTTATCTTCCAGCCTGCATACTTCGCAGCTGTTTTACAACTGACATCCATATACCCTAACGCATGCTTGAAAGTCATGGGTACGGCGGTTTCTACTTCGGCAGAAGTAGCCGTGGCGTAAGTCAAAGCACTACTCATCAAATGAGTATTAGCCGTACCCGACTGCAACTGCGAATTACTTAATGTTCCGGCAATAGCTTTTGCGGAAGTATTATTCTTGTTATACGGTGCGTATACATAGAAAGTATGATCACCCGCCTCTTTATTCCATATTACCTGTGTGTAGAACAGACCTTCAGTCTGCCCTACGAAAGGAGCTGCAAGACCTACAGCCAGATTAACGGTTTCTGTCTGTTCGCAGAAGAAACCGATTTTACTGTCTGCCGCCCAAATTACCTTATTATTTTCATCCAGTTGTGACTGACAATTGAAGAAAATCTGATTCCCTCCTGCCGGCCGTGTAAAGTCATTTGTATAGTCGTCGTCACTGCATGCGGTAGTAAGAAGCCCTGCGCAGAGTCCTAAGACCAGAAATGTATATTGCTTTTTCATCTTCTTATGATTTAATTTTTCTAATGAATTATAATAAACTCACTTTCACCCGACCCACAGTTTAATAACCGGGTGTTTGTTCTACCTGAGGATCTTTAGACATTACGGTCGCATCAATAGGCCACAACAAATGTTTCTCTACCAAGTCGCCCGTAACGTTGATTTGAAGAGCCTTAGCCAAATCACCGTCTTTCATACGGCGAATGTCATACCAATGTTTACCCTCACCGACAAATTCTTTCGTGCGTTCTTCCAAAATGGCATCTTCAGCCGTTTCACCTGTCTGCGGATATTTATGAGTAACATAAGCATCACCATAAGCACGCTGGCGAATACTATTGATGTAAGTAGCAGGATCACCGCCTTGCATAGCCACTATTTCAGCTAACAGCAATTGTAAATCCGCATAGCGATAAATAGGCCAGTCATTAGTAAAACGACGGGTATTATTATCCATTTCACCCATAAACTTCGTCAAAAGAATAGCCGCATCGCCACCCTCTATTTTATACACATCAAAAAATGTAGTGCTACGGCGAATATCATCTTCACCGAACTCATCAAAGAGAGCTTTGGTATATTGAAAATTAGAAGCGGTACCATTCAGATTCAAAGGATTCACATTATCTCCAGTGTACGCTTTACCGTCAGCATCTTGAAAACCTACCAGATTGGTATTTGTAGGGTATAAAAATTTACTGAAGAAATTTTCTTTTTCGTTCAAAAGATAACGGATTACAAATATCATTTCCTTATTATCCTTTTTGGCAACATCAAATACATCCGCAAAGCTTGTTGTAGAGGCAAAGCCATACTTCTCCGAATCTATAACGTCTTGTAATGCTTGCTTGGCGGCAGTCAAATCGGCAGACACATCCTTAGAGTAAACATTAGCACCGCCAATCGGTCTCACCTTACATCCCCACAGCAGAATCTCGGCTTTAAGCATTTTTGTTGCCGCTTTACTCCAATAAGAGCTTTTGTCCGTGGAATTAATTGTATATTCGTCTTTCTCAAAATAATCGTCCGATGCTTTTATATCCTTCACCAAGAAAGTGTAAATTTCCTCTTCTGTGGCACGAGGCTGATTCAAATCGGCGGGAGTAAAGCTACCATCCATCACACGTGCCGTCTCTATCAACGGTACCCCACCATAAGTACGGAACAGATGGAAGTAATAAAAACTTCTCAACCCATGCAGTATACCCATATAGTAATTCTTTTCGGTCTCGTTCAAAGCACCGGTACCGGGAACCGACTGAATAGCATGGTTAATCTGCATAATATCCATATAGAAATTACCCCAGTTGGTAATAACGGAATTGGTTACCGTCAGGTTATTATTCACTGCCGCAACATCGCTGATAGATTGGTTGAAAAGAGAGGAACTCGCTCCCACAAATGTTCCCCCTCTGAGTTCGCCCATCTTGAAAAATACCTCCTGGCGTTCGCGAAGACGATAGTGTAAACCTCGAACATAACGTTCCACCTGGTCTTTTGTACTCCAATAATTACTGATACCATAGGAGTCTACCGGGCTTAATTCCAGGTAATCGCATGACTGTATGGCTCCTATCAACAATATCAAGAATATGTATTTTATTTTTTTCATAATACTATCTTTCTTTATGATTTAAATATTAGTAAAGTTAGAACACAACCTTTATTCCCATCAAGACAGTCTTCGGCAAGGCATATCCGCCCTTACCGTCATCCTTGGTATTATTTGCGGAATCATACTCGGGAGTATAGAGATTGTTGCTCGTCACATAGAACAGATTCTGCCCGGTGAGCGTTACCGTTACCTTCTCCATCATTGCTTTCTTTGTCCACTGGGAAGGCAAATCATAACTCAAGGAGATTTCACGAGCACACAGGTAAGCAGCATTTTCCCAGAATAAAGAAGTACTACGAGTATAGTTTTTCTTAAAATTAGTATCATTAGTCATTAATACCGGCAATCCTGCAGTAGGATTATCCTCTGTCCATGTTTCTTTAGCGAGCTCCGGCACATTAAAGGAACCGGACGTAATTCCCATGAAATATTGATAACCGCTATTCCACTTCTTATATCCCAGCGCATAGTCGAAACGGGCAAAAAGTGTCAGTCCTTTCCAGGAAGCAGAAGTATTAAAACCACCCATCCACTTAGGTATGGAGTTACCAAGCTTTACCTGGTCGTGCGTATCGATGATACCGTCACCATTTACATCGTACCATACAGCATCACCGGGAGCAAGTTGCTGGGCATTTCTCTGCTGTTCAACAGTTAACTGGGCATAGGCCGCCGGACCGTATACAGGCTGAGAAGGAACCTTGTCTACGTAATAAGCATAGTTTGCAAGGTCTGCCTCATCACGAACAACATGTGTCATCTTAAAACCATAAATATCGCCATAAGATTGTCCTTCCTGTGTACCGCCTCTCCACACTGTTTCATTGCTTCCTTTACCTTTGTAGACCTCTGTACCGCCTTGACGGTTGTTTTCATTACCGTTATCAGGCAATTTCAGCACTTTAGACTTAACAAACGTAATATTGGCACCTACATTCCACTTAAAATCTTTACGATCGAAAATACGATAATTCACTTCCAATTCCATACCCTGGCTGCGTACCGCACCGTTGTTGGTTTTCATAGAGCCCACACCGGATGAAGCAGACAAGGGTACATCAGCTATCAAATCGGTAGTTTTCTTATTGAAGTAACCTGCACTGAGATCTACCTTATTGAACAAACCTAACTCAATTGCCGCATCAAAAGAAGTTGTCTTTTCCCAACGTAATCCGGGGTAAGCGATGTCATTTATCAATAAACCATAAACACCATTATAATTACCGGCATTGGCGTAACTTCCCTGCAACTCATACAACCCGATACCATTTACATTACCATTCTGTCCATATCCCATACGTAACTTCATATTAGAGAATATATCCAGATATTTTTCCATAAATTCTTCACGATACACATTCCATGCAGCGCTTACACCCGGGAAGAATCCCCAACGGTTGTCCACCAACTTGGAATAACCGTCATAACGTCCGGAGAAAGAGAACAAATATTTGCTCTTATAGTCATAGGATGCATTGATGAAACCGGACATAATACGTTCTTGTGTGTGAGTAGTAGACATATTACGAGTGGATTTTCCATTAGCATCCAAAGGCTCTGTAAACTGCAGTCCGATAAAATCATCGGAAGTCGCTCCCTGACCGGACGCTTTAAGACCGAAATTATATTTATCTATCATTTCAAAACCACCTACGGCACTGATGTTATGATTGCCAAAAGAAGCATTATAGTTCAATATGGCATTATAGGTCTGATCCAAACGACGTGCATAATCGGCAGAAGCCTTTCGGTTGGAATCTACCTTACCCGGACCATTCGGAAGTTCCTTGTTGAAAGATTCTTTTTCAACCATGTGAAGATACCACATACCACTCATTTTCAAGCTCAGCCCTTTCATAAGGTCTATTTGGAATGAAGTTCCCAAGGTAGTCTTATAAGCCGTATTTCTACGATAGTAATAGTTCTTCATCTCATTCCAGTTGGCATTCTGAGTATTATTGATTAATTTAATAACCGTTCCATCCATGTTGGCACCTTTAAAAGTAGGTGGAACAGCAGGTACCACACTCCAGAAATTGGCATCGCTCATATAGTTGGGATTCGTTTCGGAACGAGAAAAGTTTACGAAGCCGGAAGCTTTCAACCAATTCTTAATTTTGTATTCACCATTCAAATTGAAAGATAAACGTTCATAACCGGATTCTAATGGGAAACCTGTTTCATCATAATATCCAATACTTGAATAATACTTTCCTTTTTCATTACCACCCGAGAAAGAAATATTGTAATCTTGCGTCCAAGCGTCCTGCATATTCAAATCACGCATATTGGTTTCCTTAAACAACAAATAGTTATCGGTAACAGGGTCTTTCATAGACTGCCAACCGTAATCCAACAAATATTTATTCTTATCGGTCAGAATTGTAGTACTGTAAATACCACTGGCTGTCTGATTGCCATCGGCCGTAATATCATTTCCCGTACCCCAACCGTTAACAAGATTCAGATCATCTCCACTACGATTTGCAGCCATACGTTCCCAATACAGATAATCACGGGCATTCAGGAAATTATAATTATCGCGGGCAAAACCTTTACCTACGTTTACATTCAAAGTGATAGTAGTTTTACCGACATGACCGCTCTTGGTGGTCACCAATACTACACCATTGTTGGCACGGGCACCATAAAGCGCCGTTGCAGCGGCATCTTTCAAAATTTCGATAGACGCAATATCATTACTATTAATATCGTTCATATCATCCTTTTGTACACCATCAATAATATATAGCGGACTACCTTTACCGTCCAAAGAAGCACCGGCACGAACTTGAATAGAAGGTCCCGTTCCCGGCTGACCGGAAGTCTGCGTAACACGTACACCTGTAACAGTACCGGCCAAAGCCGTCAACGGATTGGCACGTACCCCCCTCTCCAACACTTCAGAAGAAACTTTAGAAATAGCAGCCGTCAACTTATCTTTAGTTACGGTTTTTCCGTAACCCGTAACGATAACTTCTTGCAATCCTACAGCATCTTCTTTCATTACAACAATAATACTTTTACGCCCACTGACAGAAATCTCCTGTTTAGTATAGCCTATGTAAGAAAAAGCCAATACCGATTTGTTTTTTGTCAGAGTTAACGTATATTGTCCATCCAGATTAGTAATGGCACCATTGGATGTGCCAATTTCCAATACAGAAACGCCAATCAGCGGTTCTCCTTCAGTGTCCTTTACAACACCTGTCACTGTCTGTCCTACTTGCGCATACAAGCTGCTCAAGGAACAAAGCATTACCACTGCCATGAGAATTACTTTCTGACAGCTCTTTAAGTGTATTTTTCTCATATCAAAAAAACAGGTTATTTAGAAGATAATATAAACAAATCCAATCTTATCCAGCCTTCCGGTCTGGTTGAAGTTTTTGTAAATCCGGGTAAATCGCCAAGTTCCGCAACAATAACCAAATCACCATCAGGCATCAATGCCATACAAGTATATCCCGCTGCTTTATCATAAAGCACCATATGATCTGCAGCATTAAATGTATGCGAATGTCCGTCAAAGAATTTTGCTTTGGCAAGATATAGGATACCACGGTCATCGTGTGAACTGGTAGCGGTGATTCCTTTTGCTCCACAATAGTACAGCCAGTTATCTTTCACTATCACACTTCCTGCACAACCTTTCTCCGGAGTTGGTAATTGTGATGCCGGATAATCCGAGAATCCCGGCCACTTGGCACCACCATCTGTACTATAATAGTTTTGCCGATATCCATTATATCGAATATTGCCAATCAATGCACCGTCAGGAGCCTCAGTAACCGTCCACTCACCCGATTTATTAGGCTGACCTGTTTGCCAGGTAACACCATGATCATCTGAATACATAGCGGTATTTCCACCATTAGAAACAGTTCCTTTATCCGCATCGACCTTAAATGAACGCATAGGAACAATCAAACGGTCCTTATACATCTCATTTGTCATTTGTACACCGGAACCGGGACCAAAGCTGCCAATCATTCTTGTAAAACCACTATATATACCAATCTGCACTTCATCCGTGAGATCTTTCCTTGTCCAGGTTACACCATCATCTTCAGAGGTATACATGATAGCTCTGTTATTATAGCCTTGTTGAGCAGAAGGTTTACCAACTGCATCCCATAAAGAAGTAAAAAGGAAAATCTTTCCGGTAGTCTGGTCAACCACAACTGTCGGGTCCATGTAAGAGAGTTCTGAAGAAACGGCTTGCTCTGTTATATTCTTTTCTGTCCAGGTAGCTCCCTTATCCGTACTACGCTTCATAAAAATATCCGTACGTCCCGATTTATCCATCCAAGTACCATAACGAGTTTCACAAAAAACAAGTATCGTACCGGCTTTTGTAACTGCCACCGCAGGCACACGATAAGAAACGTCAGTACTTACTTTAGAATTAAATACAGTAGTCGTTGAAGTTACTTTCCACACCGGATCCGCATCAGGAGCAGGTGTCGGATCGTCCGGGTCAGGTGTCGGATCGGGTGTCGGTTCTTCTTGTTCCATCTCATCCGGATAGGGCACAGGTGAAAAATCATTGACACTATCATCTGAACAAGCTGTAAAAACAAGCAAGCTCATAACGATACTCATAGTATAAAAAAAGTTTTTCATAAATATAAAATTAAAGATTAATAATAGGTAGTATAAGCAAGTCCAGTCTCATCCAACCGGCCGGACGCTTGAGAGGTTTGATACCGGGCAATGATTTACGGGTAAATCCAGGAGTATCTGCCGTTTCAAATATAATCGCCATTCTGCCGTCCGGCAAGAAGGACATACAACTATAGCCTGAAGCTTCATCATATAATTGAATTCCATCGTTCCATGTCTTCCCGCCATCGCAGCTTTTATACAAAGCCAGACCTACGCGTTCATCATATTCCGGTGTTTCAGCTTTTCCTCTGATACCAGAAAAATAGAGTTGTCTTCCTTGTCCCAAAACGCTCGCCTGACATCCTTTAGAAACACCCGGTAGTGCCGGTTCTTTTACCGCTTTGCTCCAAGTACCCCCACCGTCAGCGCTATATGCCACCATACGCGCTCCCGGTATGCGAGCATTGTAAACCAATGTTCCGGCAGGAGATTCGGCTATTTGAAATTCATCACCGGTATCGCCTTTACCACCCATTGTCCATGTCCGGCCATGATTATCGGAATAGATTGCTACGTTATGAGCACTTTTTCTTTCGGAATCAACTACACGGGTCGGTAAAACCAATCGTTCCTTAAACTGTTTTCCCGACATCTGTAAACCTGCTCCCGGACCAAAACCGACAATATGATAGCCTGCTGGAATAATCGTAGATGTAACATCCACAGGCGAAGACCAAGTTTTTCCATTATCATCCGAAGTGATAAGAATAGCACGATTCTTTGTTCCGGAATGGTCTTCCGACGGCCAAAAAGTTGTAAATAAAAAGATGCGTCCGGTAATCGAATCAAGAATCGGAGTAGGATCCATATAAGCACCGGTAATACCTTGTGTCAAATCTTGCATAACAGACCATGTTTTTCCTGTATCCTCGCTTCGCTTCACTACAATATCCGTACGGCTTTTATCCCGCCAACTATCTCTACGCGCCTCACAAAAAACAAGCAAAGTACCATCTTTGGTTGTCAACAGTGAGGGAATACGATAGCTGTTCACATTATCATCCCCGGCAGAAAAGACAGTACACTTCTTCAGTCCGGAGAAATCTGATTGTTCTGTTGTTTGCGCTTCTCCTTTAATTGAGAAAAGAAAAGATAAAAAAACTACTATGAATAGATTCTTCAATATGTGCATATGATATTTTTATAAATGAAAATACAAACATCACTTACAGCAGTTCCTGACACAGCATATAACTACGAATCATCATTCGAGGTATATGGAAAGGACCCTTAAACAGATTACCTTTGGCAGGTTGGGCCACCGTGCCGTCACGGTGCAGATAACCATACCACTCACCATATTCCCTATCAGGGAAATGAGCATACGTCCAATCACTTATCTGCTTATGCATGGCAAGGTATTTTTCATCGTGAGTTGCCTGATAAGCATAAAGAGTGGCAATAACAGCTTCGGTCTGCGGCCACCAGAATTTCATATCCTGGGAATAATCCTGTGCGGGGAAATTACGACAGTCCCGGAAGTTTATTATACCGCCATATTCTTTATCCCATCCCCATTCCCAAGACCAGTCGAGAATCTGAAGAGCCGTTCGTACCAAATCTTTATCCCAGTCGCGATAGCGGGCTTCTTCTAAAATGAACCAGGAAGTCTCGATACAATGCCCCGGGTTAATGACACGCCCGTTACAGGTATCAATGAACTCTCCATCTTTTCCCACCATTTCAAGCAATGCTTTAAACTCGGGATGAATAAAGTACTTTCGGATAGCCGCAAGCGATTCATCAATTTGTGTGTCGAGTATCGGATCGGAAATAGCAGCACGGACACGAGAAGCCGTATTGATGAGAATCATCGTAATGGAATGTCCTCGAGCCTGTAGTGCAGGCAGATACTTGGGCTCCAGAAAACCGGGGGTGGAAAGAAACCTTTGTATACGTTTGAAAAGAGCTAAAGCCTTTTCTGCATAAGTTTTATCTCCTGATGCAATGGCGTATTCTGACATGGCAATGACGGCAAAACACTCGGAAAACACATAGCGACGTTTACGCAAAGGAGTACCGTTTTCAGTAACCTCAAAGTACATATGTCCGTCAGCATCAAAACAGTGCTTTTCTATAAAGTCTATACAACTCTTAGAAGCCGCAAGCCATTCCGGATTCTGTTCTATGTTATTATAAGCATAGGCTGCAATAAACCCAAAACGTCCCTGAAACCATACAGATTTCGTAGTGTCCATTAAACGGCCATCACGATCAATACAAGTATATACTCCGCCATGCTTACGGTCAAGACCGTAGCGCATCCAAAAAGGCATAATATTCTCAGTGAAATCATGTCGATAGGATGCTGACCATGAGGTTAAATAATCCGTTACATTCATAGTTTATCAGATTTTAGAATTTATTGCAACGTTCAAAGAAATGAATAGCCTCAAGCTCTGCTTTCATCTGGCATTCTTCCTCATCGGTCATATTTTGGAAAGGAGTACGATTCTTACCTAGGTCTAGACCGATAAGCTTCATTATACGCTTACCTCCCACTATATTTCCACGGAAATGGCAAATAACATTAATCACTTCTTGCGAGAAGTTCTGACGTTCACGCGCCAATTCAAGGTCACCGGCCTTCCAGGCATCAATGATACCTACCAGTTCCTTTCCATTATAATTGGTAGTACCGCCAATGCCACCCTGCGCACCTCCCATTGCCAAACAGGGAAGAATCGTTTCATCCTGACCGTGGAGCATATCGTACTTACCATTCTTATAAA
This sequence comes from Bacteroides sp. 44_46, assembly GCF_001915465.1. Classification (NCBI taxonomy): domain Bacteria; kingdom Pseudomonadati; phylum Bacteroidota; class Bacteroidia; order Bacteroidales; family Bacteroidaceae; genus Bacteroides; species Bacteroides sp. 44_46. The sequence continues at coordinate 277,115 of NZ_MNQO01000020.1, forward strand.
GACGGCACTGATTGTATTCGTACATACTCTCGAAAGTATATTTAATGCCGGCGAAATTAGGTACTCGCCCATCAACCGCTTCCAATAACTTAACCATAGGCAGGAAAGCACCGTTGAAAGCGGGAATATGATAATAATAGAACGGAAGTTCGGGAGCACCCGCTGCAATTTCTTCAATATACTTTACCAATTCTTCCACACGACCAATTTTAGGAAACGGTGGAGCCATTGCTCCAATAGCTGTAGCTCCGATTTTCTGCGCATGCTCCGCCAACATACGGCTCGCTTTGACGCAGCAGCTCCCAACGTGAACAATTACCTTAAATCCTGCCGGCGCAACAGATACCCAACGCTCGGCAAGTTTCATACGCTCTTCTTCAGTCAACATATATCCTTCACCGGAAGAACCATTAATGAATACTCCTTGAAGGCCATTTTTCTGCAACATTTTTGCATAGGCTTCAATAGGTTCATAGTTTACTTCTCCATTTTCATAAAACGGAGTGAAAGGCGCATCAATCAAACCAATAATCTTTTCCATACTTTTTATTTCTTAATATCATTAATGTTATTATTATTCCATATTGTCTGTCTGAGGACGAAGAAAGTAAAGTTGCAAAGCCAACGCTACCAGTACTATAATACTGAGCATGGCAAATCCTTGTCCCAAGTTTCCTCCATCGGTCCATTTTCCTAATAACTCGGTAACGGCGGCACCGGCAAATACACCTGTCATATTCATAATACCATAGGCGGTACCACGATGTTTTGCCGAGACGAACTGACAAAGGATAGGCATATTATTAGCATCGAAAATACCAAAACCTATTCCGAAAAGCAGTCCGGCACCAATAACAGCTGCAAAGCTGTGTCCAAAACCCAGCAGCATTAACGCAGGAATCGTCAACCCTAATCCGATAGCCCCCGTATAAACACGCCCTCTGATATTTTTTTGTACCCACCGGTCAGATAAAATACCTCCTACGATAACCCCGATAAACGAAGAAAAAGCGATTGTTATAGTAGAGATCGGACCGGCTTCAGACATAGGAATATTCAAACTTTCGGAGAATAATGTCGGTAACCAGTTTTTAGTCGCCCAACCGGGAAGACTCGGAGCTGCAAAATAGAAAAGGATAATCCAGAAAGCCCAAGTAGAAAAAAGTACACTAAGCCCGCTAAATAAAGACGGTTTCTTTTCTCCCGATGCTATTGGCGTCTCTTTTACCAAAGCATGGGCCGGATTTTCACGCAATGTAACAACCAAAATCAATGAATACACAATACCTATGATACCGAACCAATGAAACGTGGAATGCCAAGAAAAGATAGCCGCCACCGTAGCGCCAAATCCACCGATAGCTTGCCCTACATAAAGTCCGGTCATATGTATCCCAATAGCCAATGAACGGGATTTACCTTGATGCCAATCAGCAATAAGAGATAAGGCAGAAGGTATATAAAGCGCTTCACTAATTCCCATCACTGCACGAAGCCAATATAATTCGTGAAAATTATCAGCATATCCCATCAAATAAGTGACAGCGGACCAAACAAACAAACTTCCGACAACCAACCACTTACGACTGAAACGGTCAGCAATCATACCGGCAACTGGGCTCATAAAACCGTAAATCCATAGAAAGATAGCCATTAGAGCTCCAAAGGCTTCCGCTTTATTCAATTCTACAATATCAACCTTCATAGCCTCCTGCATAGTAGAGAGCATTTGGCGATCCATGTAATTGAGTAGAGCAACCACCCATAATAAAGCAACTACTACCCAAGGATACAGATTTTTGTTTTTCATAATCTTTAGTTAAAGCTATATTAATTTATTTTGATGCAAATATATCAATCATTTTATTATATACAAAATATTTAATAAATTATTTTATTAAACACAAGACATTAATTAAAAACATATAGATAACAAATAAATATAAATAAAAATAGCGCAAGAGAATGAATTGCATTCAACTTACGTCATGCTTTTTACCCCACTAATCTAATACCAATTATTTTTCAAATCTTCACTTTAGCTATTAGCTTACGAATTTTCCCTTGACCAATTATAGGCGCATGAGGATCCTCCGGATATACAATCATAAACTGGCCTGGATATAAATCGACCCATGTAGTTGAACAGTCTGAATACAAGGCACAATCTCCTTCTTTCTCATAAGGCTTAACTTCCTGATTTACATCTTCAAAAGCCTTCCATCCAATTCTTTCTATACCTTGCAAAAGAATATGTACATCAATATAAGCACGATGGACTTCCAACACTTGTTTAGCTTGTGCAACACATTCAGGATTGATATTCATAATAAATAAATTATCACCGTCAATATCAATACGTCCTAATTCCGCATGAAGCAAATCATGGCTTTTTACATAGTCAAAAAGAGTTTTAAACAAAGGGTGGAGCACCTCTACCCTACTGCTATTCTGTAAATTCGATACAATCATTTTCGCTGTTTTTTTAGTTATATATGAAAATTCCGAGGCAAATATAGAAATTAATTTAATTACACGGGAGATATTAATAAATTATTTTAGTATATATAAAATATAAAGCTAAATTTATTATCTTTGTAGAAATTCAATCAGTAGAAGACATGAGACAGCAACTTTTAAAGGAAATAGAGTTAGGAAGCAAAAGTGCTCTCGTAAAAAAGAGAATTATTACACATTATATATATAATGGCAGTTCTACCATTACCGACCTATCCAAAGAATTAGACCTAAGTATACCTACCGTTACCAAATTTATCAGCGAGATGTGCGAAGACGGATATATCAATGATTACGGTAAATTAGAAACCAGTGGTGGGCGACATCCAAGTTTATATGGCCTTAATCCGGAATCCGGATACTTTATCGGCGTAGATATCAAAAAGTTTGCTGTCAACATCGGCTTGATTAATTTCAAAGGTGATATGATGGAATTGAAGATGAATATTCCCTACAAATTTGAAAATACACCGGAAGCCATGGAAGAGCTATGCAGACTTATCAGTTCTTTCATAAAGAAAACAAAAGTCAATACAGAGAAAATATTAAATATCAATATCAACATATCCGGACGAGTTAATCCTGAGTCAGGATATAGTTTCAGTCAGTTCAATTTCTCAGAGCGTCCGTTAGCAGAAGTCCTAACTGACAAAATAGGATGTCAAGTCTGTATTGATAATGATACCCGTGCCATGACCTATGGTGAATATTTGCAAGGTTGTGTAAAAGGAGAAAAGAACATTATATTCGTCAATATAAGCTGGGGACTTGGCATCGGAATTATCATAGACGGTAAAATATACACCGGAAAATCAGGTTTCTCCGGAGAATTCGGACATATCAATGTTTTTGATAACGAAATACTGTGTCACTGTGGCAAAAAAGGATGCCTGGAAACAGAAGCATCCGGTTCCGCGATATATAGAATTTTACAAGAACGCATTAAAAAAGGCGAGTGTTCCATACTGTCCGGTCGGGCAAACAACCAAGAGCTTCCGCTTACATTGGACGAAATTATTTCTGCCGTAAACAAAGAAGATTTGCTGTGTATTGAAATTGTAGAGGAAATCGGACAGAAGCTAGGTAAACAAATTGCAGGATTAATCAATATATTTAATCCTGAATTGGTTATTATTGGCGGAACCCTATCATTAACCGATGACTATATAGCCCAGCCTATTAAGACAGCAATAAGAAAATATTCGCTAAACCTCGTAAATCAGGATTCTGTTATTACAGTTTCAAAACTAAAAGACAGGGCAGGAATTGTAGGTGCTTGCATGCTGGCACGAAGCCGGATGTTCGAATATTAAAATATAACCTTCTACTCTTTCCCTAGCGTAGAATAGAAGGTTATCTTTTTTCTTTAGTTTTTCCCTTTAGTAATGGCGTAATGACTATTTCAGCAAATGCACAAACTTAGCTGGTAATTCAGCCTTATCGGCACAAACAGACAGATACTTTCCCTCAGCATCTACCAAAAGAGCCGCATGCTGTGAAGCGACAAAGGATGCTACGCCGGTTGTCTCTTCAACAAAAACACAACCGGGGAAAAGAGGCGCAAACACTTCTTTGGTTTGTCCTTTCCACTTCTTGAATACAATCTGCATAGGACAAAATGCTGTATATCCTGCTGCATTCAAACGCTGCATCAATTTACGCTCCGATTTTGGTGCTGTATGCAGAGCACACCAACGACTCATATTATTATTAGTCATCATATCGCCTTATTTGCTTTTCTCCAATCCTTAAATAAATCCTTCACAAATAATATCCAACCGACACAACCTACTCCCGCCAAGAATACAAAGCCTATAAGAATCATAATCTTATTAGGTTTGGCGGCACGTAACGGTACCGTAGCCGGTTGTACAACCGTATATACCGGAGTAATCTCCTGCACCTTGGCTCTTGCCATTTGCAATTGTCCGGAAACCTGCGTATAAACGGTATACGCCAACTCCACCTCATTCTTCAAACGCTCCTGCTCGGCACGATAGCTTAACAGAACCACATTCTGATTAGCATCTGCGAAAGTAGCATATTTTTTCTGAGCGTTCTGATAATCAGCTTTTGCTTCGTTATAAAGTTTTTCAGTAAAAGCTAAATCATGACGGGCTTTATTGGTACGGTAATCTGTGATATAATTCTGCAAACAACGCATGACGGTATCGGTCAGCGAAGCGGAAATCAAAGGATCCTGCATGGTAACCTCTAAAGTCGTAACTCCGGTTTTCTTATCAATCGTAACCAAAATACGTTTACTCAAAGCCTCCGCTACCCTTGTTTCGTCCAATGTTAAACGGAACGGATCGATTTTTCCTTCTTTTTTCTCCGGTTTATCCTTAAACAAAGACAATGTCCACCCCAAAGCCTTGAATGGCGCAGATACCACAGTACCCATCCATGATGAACGTTGGTATTTATCCAGATAAGCGTATAAAGTCGTGTCGATTTTTCCTTTTTGATCTTTGACCTTTACATCAAACAGCTCCAACAGAAAAGGAGTCGACTTGACAATATCAGGATACAATTCGGGTGACAAGGCATCCTCTCCGGCAGAAGCACCACCTAAATTGATTCCGGCCATGGCAGCCAATGCTCCCATGCTTCCGGCATTCATTTTACTGGCGCTTTCGGGAGCTAACGTCACCTCCGTAGAATATTCTTTAGGAATACTGAACCCCACAATCAGCCCTATCACTGCGGCAATACCACATACCTTATAGAGCATTTTGCGTTCAGCCCATACTTTCTGAGCCAATTCTATCAAATCAATTTCCTGTTCCTCCGGTTTCTGCGGAGTTTCTTGTATTTTACCTTCGCTCATTGTCTTTATTACTTAAAGAGATTAACCAAAGTAGCAATCATAGTACCCAAAGTGGCAACAGAAGTACCCATACCTACCATTTCAGCCACACTCATACGCTTGCTCGGGTCTTTGCTCGGAACTATAATCTCGCATCCCGGCTCGATTGCCGTTTTACTTCCGGAGCGTATGCGGGATACGGTACCATTCATGTAAACCACAAAAGCGTCGCGCTTCTTGGCATTCGTTGCATATCCGCCGGCCTGATTGATATAGAAGCGGCTGTTTTCACCTTCTTTATACAGCACCGTGTTAGGATACATCACGGCGCCATTGATTTTTACAGTACTTACATATTCAGGGATAAACAATATATCTCCCTCACGCAGTACCATATCATAATCCGACCCCGGATTCTTCAGAGCTTCATCCAAGTGAATACCTACCGTATATACATATAAAGTAGTTGAATCGGCACCAACCTTTACAGCCATACGGGTAGCATCTTCCTTTCTGCGAAGTTCTTCTTCTGACATTTTACGAATGAGACGGGCACCTCTTACATAAGCATCGGACGTAACCCCGCCGGCTTTAGCGACCAAGTCACTCAAACGTTCGTTCTTCTTGGACAAAGCGTAAGTACCGGTAAACAACGCCTCGCCTATTATCCCCACATTCTTCTGCTTGCGATAAGCGGGGCTTTTACGGACATAAACTTCATCAAAAGGTTCCAAATAGAAGTTCTCGCTTCCCTCACCTATCAGCAAACCGTCTTTCAAATCAAATGTAAAAGTCTGACCGACCACATTACTGTCATCCGTACTCTTAGGAGACTTGATGCGTCGTGAAACATCTATTTTAGTTGTCGAAGCTGCCTCAAGCAAACCGCCGGATTGCAGCACCAAGTCCTCAATGGTCATCTTATCCGCATAAAGATAAGTACCCGGATCTGCAACCTCACCGTGAATAGTCACCGTAGGATCTTCTCTCAAATCCTGAATGCTGGGAATATAAAGTATATCATTCTTCTGCAAAGGAATATCCGCAACCACACCTTTCAACAAGCCTTTCAGGTCTATTGAAATCACCTCACGAGTCAAATCCTCATGCTCACGATTGATTACGGCGCGATTTAAGAAAGCGTCCCCACGTACGCCTTCCGCTTTCTTTATCAATTGCTTCACGGTATTTACCTCTCCGCTCAACTGATACAGACCTTCACGATAAACAGCACCGCGAATCTCCACACGATTTTCGAAACGATTGAGAACCGAATCCACGGTAAGTACATCGCCATCCTCAAGACGGAATACCGAATAATCCATTTCGTCCACATTGAAAATCTGATGTTCACGTCCGCTCTTACGTACAAGACGGATAGCTTTTTTATATGCATCGCCCGTAAATCCACCGGCATATCTCAGCAAAGTGCCGATTGTTTCCGTAGGCTTCATCTCATAATACATGGGGCGTTTTACCTTACCCAATATCTGAACCAATGTCTGGTAGGGATTAACGAGAATCACATCACCGTCCTGCAAACGGATATCATCTTTCAACCGACCTTCCATGATAAAATCATAGATATCCAAATCGGCAACCGTCTTTCCGTCGCGTATCACCTTTATACTGCGAAGACTGCCGATTTTATTCACTCCGCCCGCCCAATACAAAGCATGGAAAACGGACGCGAATGAAGAAAGCGTATAAGTACCCGGCACGGCAACCTCACCCATAACGTTCACCTGAATGGAACGGATTTCACCCAATGTCAATTTTATTTGGGTATTGGGAGTTTCCCCCGTAACACCGGCATATATTTTAGCGAACTCACGCTTCAAATAATCATTGGCTTCCTTTACGGTCTTTCCACTCAGATAAACCGGGCCCAGATTCTCGATTTGCACAGTACCTTCAGGCGCGATTGTTTCACGAATCGTATTCTGGGAAGCTCCCCAAACGTCGATGATAACCTCATCGCCTGCACCCAGACGATAATTGCTCGGAGTCGCTACATTTATATTAGGTTCAAAAGTAAGATACTCGTTATCAAAGATATTATGCCCGAAAATCTGTTGGGTAGGATCGACTTCCATAGCGTCCAGGTTATTATACCCGGTTTGTTCACTGCCATTCAGCCCCATTCCATAACCGCTGCCTTGCTGGCTGGCTTTTGCCCGCAAACCCTTAATGCTTTGTTTTTTAGAGTTAAGCTCATCCAAACCGGACTCATCCTGGGAGATATTCTTATTTTTATTTTCGTAAGTTTTCTGCGTACGCAAGCGGGAACTTGCCTCTCCCATGAAGTCAGCATCATCCCCGGCGCTACCGTCCGATTTACCTGAATATTTAGACTGTATTCGCTGGATTTGCTCTTTCGTGACTCCTTTCTTCATCAATTCAACCAACATTTGTTGCTGTGTCTTCCCCTGACTCTGAGCCTCTTGCACATACAGAATGACTTGTTCATCCGTCATTTGTTGGGCAAATACCACACTTGACACTGTAAACATCAACAAACACAATAGTATAAATTTGCGCATAAGTAAGATATTTGATTAATCTTTTAGTTATCTAGTAATGTTTTTTAATTGGGGACAAAGGTAATACTTTATTTTCATAATATACATTTATTTCATTCTGAAGTTTCGGAAAAAGAATTAATTCCTTTCCTCAATACAGCCGGGGTTTCCATATGGCTGTCACTTACCGGAGAAGCCGTTTATCCCATCATCCCAACGAGGTTAAATGTTTTTACTTCATGCGCTACAACCGCAACGTGTTCGGTAACTTCTCATATTAAAGAAAGGCAGCTCACCGGAAATATTTCTAAAAAATCGAGCAAATCTTTTTGCAAATTCAAATAAAGATGTACCTTTGCACCCCGTAAAGAAATACTATTGCCGCTATAGCTCAGTTGGTAGAGCAACGCATTCGTAACGCGTAGGTCGCCAGTTCAAGTCTGGCTAGCGGCTCGACGGAAGACCGATATTAATCATATCGGTCTTTTTATTTTTCCCACGAAGCCCTGCTCTATCCCTCACGAATAAAACAATAGAAGCATTCTCTTTATTCCAAAATCTTGCTAACTTTGCCCAACTCAAAAACAATCAAGATAATATGGACAAGAAGAAAAAAAGAATCCTTCTCGGAGCGCTGGCATTCATTCTGCTCATAGGCATTGCAGGCGCAGGAACAGTGTATTACTATTTGCTCGCCCCGCAATTTCATCCGCAAAAGACAACTTATATCTACGTAGACCGTGACGATACGGCAGACTCCATATATAATAAGGTGAAAGCACAAGGAAATCCCAACAGTTTCATCGGCTTCAAATGGATGTCCCAATGGCGCGATTACCCTCTCAACATCCACACCGGACGCTACGCGATACGTCCCGGCGAAAACGTATATCATGTATTCAGCCGCTTCTACAGAGGTTACCAAGAGCCTATGAATCTGACAATAGGAAGCGTACGTACCCTGGATAAACTTGCACGCAGCGTAGGCAAACAACTGATGATTGACTCCGCCGAAATAGCCGCAGTAATGAACGACTCGCTGTTCCGGCAACGACTGGGATACGAAAAAGAGACGATAGCCTGCCTTTTTATTCCCGAAACCTACCAGGTATATTGGGATATGAGCGTAGACGACTTCTTTAAGCGGATGCAGAAAGAACACCAAAAATTCTGGAACCAAGAACGGCGTAACAAAGCCCAAGCCATCGGTATGACCCCGGAAGAAGTATGTACCCTTGCTTCCATCGTCGAAGAAGAAACCAATAATAACCCGGAGAAGCCCATGGTTGCAGGCCTGTACATCAACCGCCTGCACACCGGAATGCCGCTTCAAGCCGACCCTACCATAAAGTTTGCCCTGCAAGACTTCGGCCTGCGTCGGATCTCCAATGCGCATCTCGCTATCGATTCGCCCTACAACACTTACCGCAACCCCGGTTTGCCGCCCGGTCCCATCCGCATTCCCTCTCCCATAGGTCTGGATGCGGTATTGAACTACACCAGACACAACTATATTTACATGTGCGCCAAAGAAGATTTTTCCGGCACTCACAACTTTGCGTCCAACTATGCCGACCACATGAAAAATGCAAGAAAATACTGGAAAGCATTAAACGAAAGAAAGATTTTCAATTAATATTATAATAAAATAAAAGCAAAAAGCTATATTTGCGATTATTATTTAAACCGTGACTAACACTTAAACAATAAAAAATGAGCAAGCAACTCTTACTTGGCGATGAAGCCATTGCACAAGCTGCATTAGACGCCGGACTTTCCGGTGTATACGCCTATCCGGGCACTCCTTCGACGGAGATTACCGAATATATTCAAACAGCGCCGATTACTGCCGAAAAAGGTATCCACAACCGCTGGTGTTCCAACGAAAAGACCGCTATGGAAGCAGCCTTAGGAATGTCGTTCGCAGGAAAGCGTTCACTGGTCTGCATGAAACATGTAGGCATGAATGTGGCTGCCGACTGTTTTATCAATTCCGCCATTACCGGCGTTAAAGGCGGCACAATCGTCATTGCAGCCGACGACCCCAGCATGCATTCATCACAAAACGAACAAGATAGCCGATTCTATGGCGACTTCGCTTTAATTCCGATGTATGAACCGAGCAACCAGCAAGAAGCCTACGATATGGTTTACAACGGATTTGCCTTTTCCGAGCAAACCGGCGAACCTCTGCTGATGCGCATGGTGACCCGTTTGGCACACTCCCGTTCCGGCGTGGAGCGGAAAGCGCAACAGCCCCAGAACGAAATCTCTTTCAGCGATGACCCTCGCCAGTTCATCCTGCTTCCCGGCAATGCCCGCAAACGCTACAAACAGCTATTGCAGCGCCAGGACGAATTCATCAAAGCATCGGAGAATTCACCATACAATAAGTATATTGACGGCCCTAACAAAAAACTCGGCGTCATAGCTTGCGGTATCGGATACAATTACCTCATGGAGAACTACCCCGAAGGCTGCGAATATCCGGTATTAAAAATCGGTCAATACCCGCTTCCCAAGAAACAATTGACGCAACTTGTAGAAGCCTGTGATGAAATACTCGTACTGGAAGACGGGCAGCCGTTTGTAGAAAAACAACTGAAAGGCTATCTCGGTATCGGCGTACAAGTCAAAGGACGCTTGGACGGCACACTGTCACAAGACGGAGAATTGAATCCGGACAGCGTAGCACGCGCCTTAGGCAAAGAAAACAAAGCCGAATTCGCAGTTCCGTCACTCGTGGAAATGCGCCCGCCCGCCTTGTGCGAAGGTTGCGGACACCGCGACATGTATACCGTACTCACCGAAATTCTGCGTGCAGAATATCCCGGTCATAAGGTATTCAGCGATATCGGCTGTTACACTTTAGGAGCCAACGCTCCTTTCAACGCCATCAATTCCTGCGTAGACATGGGAGCTTCCATTACAATGGCCAAAGGCGCCTCGGATGCGGGAGTACATCCTGCGGTTGCCGTTATCGGCGACTCCACATTCACCCACTCCGGCATGACAGGATTACTGGACTGCGTAAATGAGAACGCCAACGTCACCATCGTAATCTCCGACAACGAAACCACTGCCATGACCGGCGGACAAGATTCAGCCGGAACAGGCCGCCTCGAAGCTATCTGCGCAGGTATCGGCGTAGCACCGGAACACATCCGCGTGGTAGTTCCATTGAAGAAGAACTACGAGGAAATGAGACAAATCATCCGGGAAGAAATCGAGTTCCGCGGAGTATCCGTCATTATCCCCCGAAGAGAATGTATTCAAACCTTAGCACGTAAGAAACGAAACAAGTAAAACCATGAAAAAAGACATTATACTTTCCGGCGTAGGTGGACAAGGTATCCTCTCTATCGCCACCGTAATCGGCCAGGCAGCCCTGAAAGACGGGTTATACATGAAACAAGCCGAAGTACACGGAATGAGCCAGCGAGGCGGCGACGTACAGTCCAACCTTCGCATCAGCGACCGCCCCATCGCTTCCGACCTCATCCCTACGGGCAAATGCGACCTTATCATATCCCTGGAACCGATGGAAGCGTTGCGTTATCTCCCCTACCTCAGTCCCGAAGGTTGGCTGGTAACCAACGAGGCTCCTTTCATCAATATTCCCCGCTATCCTGCCGAAGAAGCGCTCAAGGCCGAACTTGACAAGCTTCCTCACAAGATTGTGCTGAACGTAAACGAAGTAGCCAAAGAAACAGGTTCTCCCCGCGTAGCCAACATCGTGTTGCTGGGAGCTACCATTCCGTTCCTCGGCATTGATTACCAGAAAGTACAAGACAGCATTCGCGACATCTTCCAGCGTAAAGGCGAAGCTATTGTAGAATTGAACCTCAAAGCGCTGGCTGCCGGTAAGGAAATCGCAGAAAACCTGATGTAAATCCAAATTTCAATAACCATGAACGACAAATACTGGGAAGAAGAGATAGAAACCATGCCGCGTGAGAAGTTGCGTGAACTGCAACTTCAGCGGCTTAAAAAGACAATCGGTATTGCTGCAAATTCTCCCTATTACAAACAAGTATTTCAAGAACACGGTATTACGGCGGACAGTATCCGGTCGGTAGAAGATATCCGGAAAATCCCGTTCACCACCAAAGCGGACATGCGCGCCAACTATCCTTTCGGACTTGTGGCAGGTAATATGCACGAAGACGGCGTACGCATCCACTCTTCCAGCGGAACCACAGGTACCCCTACCGTCATTGTCCATTCCCGGCACGACCTGGACTCTTGGGCGAATCTCGTGGCACGCTGCCTGTACACAGTCGGCATCCGTAAAACCGATGTGTTCCAAAACAGCTCCGGATACGGTATGTTTACCGGCGGATTAGGTTTTCAATACGGAGCCGAACGCCTCGGGGCGCTGACCGTACCCGCAGCGGCCGGTAACAGCAAGCGGCAAATCAAATTCATCATGGATTTCAAAACCACCGCCCTGCATGCCATCCCCAGCTATGCCATACGTTTGGCGGAAGTATTTCAGGAAGAAGGTATCGACCCGGCATCGACCACACTGAAGACGCTTGTCATCGGAGCCGAACCGCATACGGACGAACAACGCAAGAAGATTGAACGGATATTAGGCGTCAAAGCTTATAACAGTTTCGGAATGACCGAGATGAACGGCCCCGGCGTCGCCTTTGAGTGTGCCGAACAAAACGGCATGCACTTCTGGGAAGACTGCTATCTGGTTGAAATCATCAATCCCGAAACCGGCGAACCCGTTCCCGACGGCGAAATCGGGGAATTGGTACTGACCACCCTCGACCGTGAAATGATGCCGCTGATACGCTACCGCACACGCGACCTCACCCGCATACTTCCCGGCAAATGCCCTTGCGGACGTACACACCTTCGTATCGACCGTATCAAAGGCCGCAGTGACGATATGTTTATCATCAAGGGCGTCAACATCTTCCCCATGCAGGTGGAAAAGGTATTGGTACAGTTCCCCGAACTGGGCAGCAACTACCTCATTACTTTGGAAACCATCAACAATCAGGATGAAATGATTGTAGAAGTGGAACTCAGCGATTTATCTACAGACAACTATATAGAACTGGAGAAAATACGCAAAGCCATCTCCCGTCAGCTGAAAGATGAAATCCTTGTCACTCCTAAAGTGAAACTCGTCAAGAAAGGCTCCCTGCCTCAAAGCGAAGGAAAAGCCGTCAGAGTAAAAGACTTACGAGACAATAAATAACATTTTGCCAATACTTTCCGCGTTATTATACTACAATATTAACAATGCGGAAAGTACCGCGGCAAAAGCAAAAAAAGAAAGAGGAACGGTAGTCAACCAAGATTACCGTTCCTCTTTTATAGAAAGCCGCACCGATGATGTGATGAAACTCCGTATGACATGATTTGAGTGCCCGTCCTCTTTGTAATCCACCGACTCAAGAGTTACCCCGAAGGGCGTGGCCCGCCATTAAGAACTGAAGCTTGTCTCGGTATTTCATTAAAATTGATGAGTTTCCCGATCCAATCAATGCGGCTATTTTTTCTACTTCAAAGGTAGTGAGTTTCTATGAAAGAAACAAGAAAAACAAGAAAATTGTTTGCCTGCATCCAATGTTTTCACACTTCCTCACTATCGCTAAAAACAAAAAGCGCCGATTACGTAGTTGTAATCAGCGCCTTGCAGCTTTTTTATTCTTTACCTCAGCTTATGCAGCTTTTGCTTTAGCAACAATAGCTTTGAAAGCTTCCGGGTGATTCATTGCTAAATCAGCCAAAACTTTACGGTTGATTTCAATACCGGCTTTGTGCAGAGCGCCCATCAGTTTAGAATAAGACATACCTTCCAGACGTGCGGCAGCGTTGATACGTTGAATCCACAAAGCGCGGAAGTTTCTTTTCTTATTCTTACGGTCACGGAACGCATAAGTCAAACCTTTTTCCCAAGTATTCTTGGCAACGGTCCAAACGTTCTTTCTTGCACCAAAGTAACCTCTGGTCAATTTCAAAATTTTCTTTCTTCTTGCTTGTTAGCGCCAATGCTTCACGCAGCGGACTTAAAGCTAATGCATTCGGTTAATAACTTTAATAATACTTCGTACGCTTTTGGTTACTTCATAGCTAAGAGTTCCTTAACCTGGCTTACATCTGTCGGGCTGACAAGTGTAGAGTAACACAGATTTCTCTTTTGCTTCTTGGTTTTCTTAGTCAGAATGTGACTGTGAAAAGCGTGCTTTCTTTTGATTTTACCTGTTCCGGTAAGAGTAAATCTCTTTTTAGAACCGGAGTTAGTCTTCATCTTTGGCATCTTAACGCACTATACCTGCGGCGTTGCTCATTTCTTTAGTCTTCGCTTTGTTTTTCAGCCGGAGCGTTCTTCGGAGCCTCTGCGGGTTTCGGTGCGGCAGGCTTCTTGGGAGCGGCGCTCTTCTTGGGAGAAAGCTGAATAGTCATTCTCTTTCCTTCCAGAATCGGCATCTGATCTACTTTCGCATAGTCTTCCAAATCATTGGCGAAACGCAGCAATAAAACTTCGCCTTGTTCCTTGAATAAGATAGAACGGCCTTTAAAGAACACGTATGCCTTTACCTTGTCGCCATCTTCCAGAAATCCTTTGGCGTGTTTCAGTTTGAAGTTATAGTCATGGTCGTCTGTCTGAGGACCGAAACGTATTTCCTTCACATTGACTTTAACCTGCTTCGCCTTTTGTTCCTTCTGACGCTTCTTTAACTGATAAAGAAATTTAGAGTAATCAATAATACGACAAACAGGGGGTTGTGCATTTGGAGAAATCTCTACGAGATCCGCTTCCATTTCCTCGGCTATCTTCAAAGCCTGCGCTATCGGATATACTTTTGGTTCCACTTCGTCGCCCACAATGCGGACTTCTTTGGCACGGATTTGCTCATTAATCCGATGTTGCCCTTTTAAGCTGTCATTCTTCATTAAATAACGTTTACTTCCAGTTTGTTTCTTGTTTATTACTACCAAATTATTTTTTGTTAAGTAAAAGCTGTCTTTAGAACATCGTATGTATGCTATGCTTTTACAATTGGGCGCAAAGTTACCATTTATTTATCATATTTTGAACTTCTTCGTTCACTTTTTTAGCAAAATCTTCAAATTTCATGGTTCCTTGGTCGCCTTCGCCTTGTTTGCGGACGGAAACCTCTCTGTTTTCAGCCTCTTTCTCGCCTACAATCAGCATGTACGGAATACGTTTCATTTCGTTATCGCGAATCTTACGTCCGATTTTTTCGTTACGTTCATCCACGATGGCGCGAACATCGTATCTCTTCAGATAGTCTTTCACTTCCTGGGCATAGTCATTGAATTTCTCGCTGATAGGCAGGATGGCTACCTGGTCGGGTGTCAGCCACAACGGGAATTTACCGGCGGTATGCTCGATGAGTACAGCCACGAAGCGTTCCATAGAACCAAACGGAGCACGGTGAATCATTACCGGACGGTGCTTCTGGTTGTCAGCTCCCGTATATTCCAGCTGGAAGCGTTCGGGCAGGTTGTAATCCACCTGGATAGTACCCAACTGCCAACGGCGGCCGATAGCATCTTTCACCATAAAGTCCAGTTTGGGACCGTAGAAAGCGGCTTCACCGTATTCCACCTTGGCCTTCAATCCCTTTTCTTCGCAAGCCTCGATAATAGCCTGTTCCGCCTTTTCCCAGTTTTCATCGCTACCGATATACTTTTCGCGGTTCACCTTGTCGCGCAGAGAAATCTGCGCTTCAAAGTTCTCGAAGTGCATAGACTGGAATACGATTGAGATAATATCCATTACACGCAGGAATTCGTCCTTCACCTGGTCGGGACGGCAGAAGATGTGCGCATCGTCTTGCGTAAAGCTGCGTACACGGGTCAGCCCGTGAAGCTCGCCGCTCTGCTCGTAACGGCAAACCGTACCGAACTCAGCCAGACGCAAAGGCAGGTCCTTATAAGAACGGGGCGAGTTCTTGTAAATCATACAGTGATGAGGACAGTTCATCGGTTTGAGGAAGTACTCCTCACCCTCTTCCGGCGTATGGATAGGCTGGAACGAATCCTTACCGTATTTGGCATAGTGTCCGGAAGTGATATAGAGCAATTTGTTGCCGATAGGCGGACACATTACTTCCTGATAGTCGTAACGAGCCTGAATGCGACGCAAGAACTCCTGCAAACGGATACGCAGTGCGGCGCCCTTCGGCAGCCACATCGGCAGACCCTTACCTACCGTATCGGAGAACATGAACAAGTCCATTTCCTTGCCGATTTTACGGTGGTCGCGTTTCTTGGCCTCTTCCAGCAATACGAGATATTCATCCAGCATTTTCTTTTTCGGGAAAGTGATGCCGTAGATACGGGTCATCATTTTGCGGTCTTCCTGTCCGCGCCAGTATGCGCCGGCAACGGAAGTCAGTTTGATGGCTTTGATAGGTGCGGTAGTCATCAGGTGAGGACCACGGCACAGGTCGGTAAACGCGCCTTGCGTATAGGTGGTGATGTGACCGTCTTCCAGCTCCGAAATCAGCTCGCATTTATAAGTTTCGCCACGGTCGCCGAACATCTTCAAAGCATCTGTCTTTGAGATGCTCTCTCTGACAACCGCCTCTTTTCTGGCAACCAGCTCGGCCATTTTCTTTTCGATGGCGGGCAGGTCGGCTTCCTTGATGGCAGCTTCTCCCGGGTCTACGTCATAATAGAAACCATTCTCGATGGCCGGACCGATACCGAACTGAATGCCCGGATACAGTTCTTGCAGGGCTTCCGCCAGCAAGTGGGCGCTGGTATGCCAGAAGGCATGCTTACCCTGCTCGTCTTCCCATTTGTAGAGAACCACTTCGGCGTCTTCATTGATAGGACGCCCCAAATCATAAATTTCTCCGTTCACGCCGCAAGCCAGCACATCCTGTGCCAAGCGCGAACTAATGCTTTCTGCTATTTGCAGTCCTGTTACTCCCTCGTTGTATTCGCGAACGGAGCCGTCTGGAAATGTTATCTTTATCATAATGTTATGTATAGTTCAAATTTTAGAACGCAAAAATAGCTAATTCTTTATTGATATTCTATTTTTTAGCAAAAAAATGTTATTGCTGCGTATTCGTAAATCGCTTGATAATATTGTAAGCGGAAACGATACCCCGCTCTCCGGCCTTGCTCAAGTCCGAAATGCCCTGCCTGTTGTTACCCAGGAAGATATGCGTCAGCCCGCGATTGAAATACGCTTCGGCGAAGTCGGGATTCAGTTCGATTGCCTTATCGTAATCAGCCAGCGCCGCACGATAGTCTTTCAGCATGGACGATACATTGCCGCGGTTATAATAACCGTAAACGAAGTCCGGAGCCAACCGGATGACGTGATCCAAATCATTCTTCACGATATCGTAATCCATCGCTGTCACTTCCGCCTTCTTCACCTCTTGCGCACCGGAAACAGCTCCCTCGCTCATGCCGGCTTCCGCTTTCTTGTACTCCAACTGCTTGTAGCGTACCAAAGCACGCATAAAGTACGCCGGGAAGAAAGTATCATCCAGCAGGATACTCTGCGTGAAGTCGTCTATGGAGCTCGCAAAGTCCTGCACCAGATAGAAATCCAGTCCGCGCATAAAACGTTTCCCGGCATTCTTGCCGTCCGCCACGATATCCGATGTATGGGCGTCTATCAACGCGAAGTGGAAACGCACCTGCTCTTCCGTCAGCGGAGACTCCATATTGGTGATACGCAATGGCTTGGGGAGCATCTTCGAGTGATTGAGCTCGTCGATGTATTTATGATAATGCACCATACGTTTCACATCACTCAGTTTTTCATAATAAGTCAGCGCATACATAGGCTCGAGCTTGATAGTCACGTTACGGTCTTGCACACGTCCGCGATAATCGCTCTTGTAACGCTGGTCGGCTTCCGAATCATCCGCAATCACAATCTTGCGGTAGTTCTCCATGTTCTTGTCGGACTTCTTACGGGTTTTGCCGTTATCTTGTCCGGAATTACCGTCCGTATTATCCGCCACATCCTTGTCATTGCCGCCGGTCGTCACACCGTTGCGCTTGTCGAGTTGCATCTTCATGACTTTGAACTCGTCCTGCTCGGCTCCCTTACGGTCGCCAATCTTCTTGCGGGCTTCGGCACGGTGATAGTAACCCGCCATAAAGTTGGGGTATTCGTCTATCACTTTGGAGTAATCGCTGATAGCGCCGCGATAATCGCCCGTCTGCGCACGCAACAAGCCACGGTTGAAAGCGGCCATCATATTGTCCGGTTCCATCTTCAGCACAAAATCGAAGTCTTCTATCGCACGGTTATCGTCGCCTACCTGCGCACGCAGCAAACCACGGTTATAGTGTCCGAGGAAGTTGTTGGGGTCAATGTCCAGCGCCAGGTCATAGTCGCTCATCGCGCCTCTCAGATTGTTCTGGTGGAAACGCGCCAAGGCACGGTTAATGTAGTTGCCCGAATTGCGCGCGCTCAAATGTATCGCCTGATCCAAATCGTTTTCGGCTTCCTTGTACTTGGATTGCTGAAGCCGGACAATGGCACGCGCGGCCCAACCGTCAGGGTCGTAACGGTCCATGTCGATAGCCGTATCAAAATCTTTCAGGGCCTGTATCGTATCGTTCTGCTTGAGGTTGACCTCACCGCGCATCAGGTACGCACGCGTATAGCGGGGCGCTATGGTCAGCAGCTTGCCCAAGTCCTCTTTGGCGGAATTGAAATCCTCTTTCTGCATGTGGCAAAGGGAAAGGTTATGCCAAAGCACCACATTCTCCGGGTCGTACTTCAAAGCCGTCCTGTAATCCTCTATCGCACCGTCGAACTTATCCTGACGGATACGCGCCAACCCCCTTATCTGATAAGCGCCTACAACAAAAGGATTGCGCTGGATAGCCAAATCGCAATCCGCTTCCGCCCCTTGGAAGTCGTCCAGATTGATTTTGGCCAGCGCACGGAAGAAATAAGGCTCGTATAAATAAGGCTTCGCATTGATTACCTGATTGAAATATTGGATAGAAAGCACGTAGTCCTCGAAATACAATGCGTTCCGGGCAATGGTCATCACCCGTTCCGTATTGATTTGCGCATATAACAACGTGGGCAATAACAGAATTGCCAGCAATATCTTTTTTATCATCTTGTCTTATAAATGCTTGTAAACAAAACAAAAGTAACGTTTATTCATTTACATATCAGGATATGCGGAAGACTTTTTATATTTTTTGAGCCTTTTATACCTTATTATATGGTTTGCTTACTTAATGGTTTTCACTTTATAAGAGCAGCGCGCCTTACCTTTCAGCATGGCATTCAGCTTTCCCTTTATCATCTGCTTGCGCAAGGGTGAGATATGGTCGATGAACATCTTTCCGTCCAGATGATCGAACTCGTGCTGCATCACACGCGCCAGATAACCTTCTACCACCTCGTCATGCTCCACCAAATCCTCATCCAGATATTTCACACGTATTTTGTTACCTCTTTTCACCGACTCATGGATACCGGGCAGGCTCAGGCAACCTTCTTCCATAGACACCTCTTCGCCCGATACTTCCAGAATATGCGCGTTGATATACGCTTTGCGGAACCCTTTATATTCGGGATAATCTTCCGACAACACATCCAGGTCTACCACCACCACACGAATCGGCAAACCGATTTGCGGAGCCGCCAGTCCCACGCCGTCGGCATGGTCCATTGTTTCAAACATATTCTGAATCAGTTCTTTCAAGTTCGGATAATCAGGAGTAATATCCTCTGCCACTTTTCTCAATACGGGTTGTCCGTATACATAAACAGGTAAAATCATTTCTTTAATTATGAATTATCAATTATGAATTATTGTCTATACACTTATAAAGAAGAGAAACGTCTGTTCTCCAAATAAGTTTGCAGGATAATAGTCGCGCTGATTTCGTCCACCAACGCCTTGTTCTGCCTGTCTTTCTTTTTCAGTCCGGCTTCCAGCATGGTACGGTGCGCCAGAACCGAGGTGAAACGCTCGTCCACATACTCTACCGGCATATCGGGCAACCTTTTTTGCAGGGAACGCACGAACGGTTCTATCCGTTTCATATTCTCGGATGCCTCGTTGTTCATCTGCTTAGGCAATCCGACGAGAATCCGCTCCACCGGCTCTTTGGCCACATAATCCATGATAAAGGCGAGCAGTTCGTGGGTAGGCACGGTGGTAAGCCCGTTGGCAATCATTTGCAACGTGTCGCTGACGGCTATGCCCGTACGTTTTTTACCGTAATCAATAGCTATTATTCTACTCATAATGGGCTACAAAATTACGATTTATATTTGAACTCTTTTTCATACGTATCAAAAAAGATTTTGCCTATGGTGAAAATCTCATTTGATGTACATCAAACAAGTTTCGCGCCATAGGCAAAATCAGATATGCCGGTATAGGAATGAAATCAATATACCAGCTTCACATTATCCACATAAAACGAGTTGCCCGGAGAACCTATGTATGCCCCGCCGTGGCTGGATGTAAACTGTAACTGGATATGGGTGGGGATATCGTCTTCCGTGCCCCATGCCACTTCTTTGATAGGCACGCTCTCGCCCTTACTGTTCACGGCATAGCGTTCCTGTACCTGCAGGCGCATCATGTGCGCTTTGTATTCGGGATTGCCCGTGATGTCGCCGTACATGATGGAGTAAGTGGCATTATTGCGCCAGTCGTCCGTCGTAGTGTAATAACGCACCACCGCCGTACCCACACGTTTGGCGTAGATATTTCCGTCCTTGTCTTCCCAGCGTTTCTGCAAAAAGAGATTCATTTCGGGGAAGTCCTTTCCTTCCACATCGGTTATCTTGCTGAAACCGGTGGCATGGACACGCTTTTCACGGTCGGACATCTTCACCTTATAGTCAAATTGAACGGCAATCGGCTTCTTGGTGAACGGAATACCGGAGTTCAGTATCTTTTGCGGGTTCTTCGTTCCCTTGATAGGCTCGTGCACGTCGCCGAGGAAAATGGAACCGGCCGCCAATACCGTAATATCCACGATGCCCAGCACCTTTACACTTTCCATGCGGGTATCCAAACGGGCGCAAAAGCCGTCACCGCGCTTCTCCGGAAACACCGAAGTATTGGTTTTGGTGATACCGGCCACACGCGCCATTACGTTGGAAGTAGCCCAGGGCGAACCACCCATGTTCTTATACGGCTTATTCTCGCGGATAGTTGCCGTGGGGCCGATAGCGTACACATTCTTGGTGGCGCCACCGATAATTCCCGACTCTTTAATTTGACGGTCAATCCATTGATCCATATTTCCGAAAGGAATCATCTCAACCTTATGCTGCGCCGATACCGCTACACTGAAGAGCATTACGGACAGCAAACTCAACAAACAAAATCTTTTACGAATCATTTCTTTATTCTCCTACAAATCAATTAAAGTTCATAATTCCACTGTTTCAGCGCAAAGTCCCAGTTGTCCTGAACCAGTTGCACCGTACGGTCGTCATATTTATATTTATTCTTCTTATAGCCTTTCTTACCGCCTACATACTGTTCAATGGCAGCACGGGCATCCGCAAAACCGGGGATGGACAACGCGTCGTAGATGTGTTCCGTCATTCCCATCGCATCGGCTTCAAAATCTTCGAACTTCACTTCAATCAGATTACCCGCCGGGATACTTGCCTTGTCCGCTTCGTACTTATGGTAAAGCTTGGCGTAGACAGACAAAATATTCCGCTCCAACTCCGCCGGAGTAATATCCTGGAGCTTCAACGGCTGGATGGTATTCGTGAAGAAACTGCGCGTACTTTCAAATACCGTGTAAGGATTACGCATCAGGTAGATGAACTTGGCGTTGGGGAACATCTTCACCAATTCCTTCACACGTCCGGTATGCGGCGGGTTCTTGCTGAGGAACTGCGTGCCATGCGTATTCCACAAGGAAATCTTGATGAGCTTGGTAAACGTCTCCTCAAATACTTTCAACTCCGCCTCGCTTATATCGTCGAACAACAGATATTTGTCGGCATACTCCTGCTGGTGTTTGGGCAGGAACCAGAAGTTATAATAAGTATAAGGCATCATGTTTGCCAACGCGAACTCCTCTTCCTGCGGCAAGTCCACAGCCAACTCCATATTGTCCGTAGGACGCTTGTCGGGCATCAGCCAGCTCATATTCTTCTTGAAGAAAGGCTGCCCCCACATCATCAGATGCGGAAATACGGTCTGATAAGTTGTGTTATAGCCGAAATGCTTGTCACAAGAGAACACATTATGCACGAAAGTTGTTCCGCTGCGCCAGTGACCGAGGATAAATACTGGGTCGTGTTCCAGCGGTTTGTCCGCCAACAGCTTCTCGTAGCGTTTGTCCTGCAAAGGAGCCAATGTGGAAAGCAGGCGGCAAACGGCTTTCGTCAGCCGGTATTTGCCCTTGTATGCGGCATCTATCTCACGCCCTTTCGTAATGGCATTGAAAGTTTTCCAGTCTGCACCGACAAGCGTATTGATCGGCAGTTTGTTGAATTCTAATAAACCCATTCTTGTTTAATTGAGAATTGAGAATTGAAAATCGGGAAATAGCCTTTCGGACTAATGCGATAATTCCTATCCAACTCTTATTTGTTAATGTTTAATTTTCATTTCTTAATCATCACTGCTATTCCCTGACGCTCCAGTTCCTTGGCGGCTTTCTCTATGGCCTCGTAATGCTCGGGAGCGATTCCCAGTTTCGGCAAGTCAAGAACGGGAAGTTCTTCGGAGATATGCATGTCCTTATCTTCCACACGGTCGATAATCATACCTACGGCGCTGGTATTATTGGTTATCGGGTCTATCAGGATGAAAGAGCCGGTGGCTTTGTTGGCTTGGTAAGGGTCGAAGAACAGCTCTTTGGCGGTGGTCAACACTACGCGGGCAATTTGGTTCAACTGCATCGGTAGGGTCTCTTTCGTCAACCGGCCGTTCTCGAGGGAGAGTTTCTCCATGGTATTGACATCTACTTTATACCTGATGTTGTCAATACGCGTACGGCTCAAATTGGTGGTTTGCTTGATGAAGAAAGATTTGTTCACATCCATCGGCTCCTCGTCCATCCATACCACCATGGCTTCGAAGTTACGCTCCATCATCGGAAGATTGTCGGGGTGCACCAGCATTTCTCCGCGCGAAACGTCGATTTCGTCTTCCAGCGTCAGCGTAACGGACTGCGGCGGGAAAGCGTAATCCAATTCTCCTTCGTACGTAACGATGCTCTTGACATGCGATTTCTTTCCGGACGGTAAAGCCATCACCTCGTCTCCCTTGCGAATGATACCCGAAGCCACCTTGCCGCAGAAGCCGCGGAAGTCGAGGTTGGGGCGCAGCACATACTGCACGGGGAAACGGAAATCCTTCAGGTTATGGTCGTTATCGATGTGTACGGTTTCAAGGAAGTCGAGCAAAGACGTACCGTTATACCAGGGGGTACGCTCCGATTTCTCCACCACGTTGTCACCGTCAAGCGCAGAAAGCGGAATGCAGGTCACATCGGGAATACCCAGCGGAGCGATAAACTTCTTGTATTCGCCTACAATCTCATTGAAGCGTTCTTCGGAGAAGTCCACCAAGTCCATTTTATTAACGGCAAGCACCACATGCTTGATACCCAGCAGAGACACAAGGAAAGTGTGACGGCGTGTCTGCGTAATGACACCCGTGCGGGCGTCTACCAGAATAATCGCCAGGTTGGCGGTAGAGCCGCCGGTAATCATGTTGCGCGTATACTGTTCGTGTCCCGGAGTGTCGGCAATGATGAATTTACGATTATTGGTGGAGAAATAGCGGTAAGCCACGTCGATAGTGATACCCTGCTCCCGCTCCGCCTTCAAGCCGTCCAGCAACAAGGCGTAGTCGATGTGGTCACCGGCATTACCCATACGCTTGCTGTCACGCTCCAACGCATCCAACTGGTCTTCGTACAATTTCTTACTATCGAACAACAGACGGCCGATAAGTGTGGACTTTCCGTCATCCACCGAGCCGGCAGTAAGGAATCTCAATAAGTCTTTCTGTTCGTCCTTATCAAGGAAAGCCTTTATATCAAGTCTTGAATCATTCATTTCTTAATTCTCAATTTTTAATTCTTAATTTCCTAAAAATATCCCTCACGCTTCTTCTGCTCCATACTCGCTTCCTGGTCGAAGTCGATAACGCGGGTGGTACGCTCGCTCTTGGTGGTGGTCATCATCTCTTCCACAATCTTCTCGATGGTGTCGGCGCCGCTTTCCACAGCTCCGGTCAGCGGCCAGCAGCCCAACGTACGGAAACGCACCATACGCATCTCAATCTTTTCACGGTATTGCTCCGGCAGACGTTCGTCATCAGCCATAATCAGGTTACCGTCAATCTCTACGCAAGGACGCTCCTTGGCAAAGTACAAAGGTACGATGGGAATATTCTCCAGACGAATATATTGCCAGATATCCAGCTCCGTCCAGTTGCTCAACGGGAACACGCGGATGCTCTCTCCTTTATGGACACGCGCATTATAGATGTCCCACAACTCGGGGCGCTGGTTCTTCGGGTCCCACTGATGGAATTTGTCACGGAAAGAGAAGATACGTTCCTTCGCACGCGACTTCTCCTCGTCACGACGGGCGCCGCCGAAAGCCGCATCGAATTTATACTTATCCAACGCATGCAGCAGGGCTTGCGTCTTCATCAAGTCAGTATGTACCTTACTGCCATGCGTAAAAGGGCCTACACCGGCTTCGAAAGCTTCCGTATTACTCTCTACAATCAGGTTCCAGCCATATTTCCTGGCATACTCGTCACGGAATTGAATCATCTCCTTGAACTTCCACTTAGAGTCGATATGCATCAACGGGAAAGGAACTTTACCCGGAGCAAAAGCCTTTTCGGCCAGACGTACCATAACCGATGAGTCCTTACCGATACTATACAGCATCACCGGATTCTCAAATTCCGCAGCCACTTCGCGGATAATATGAATAGACTCTGCTTCGAGTTCTTTCAAATGGCTCAGTTTATATTCTTCTTTCATTATATATTATTTCTTCTGAATTCTCGGTAAAATTAATTCCAGTAACTTATTGACGGATTCTTCCAGGCTCAATGCGGATGTATCCAGCGTCAACGCCGGATGCGCGGGAGCCTCGAAGGGGGCGGAAATACCCGTGAAGTTCTTAATCTCGCCGCGGCGCGCCTTTGCATACAGGCCTTTCACATCCCTGCGTTCGCATTCCTCAATGGGCGTGCTGACGTACACTTCCAGAAAATCATCCTTTCCGATAATATTCGCCGCCATTTCACGGATGTCGTTACTGGGACTGATAAAAGCCGCAATCGTTATAATGCCCGTATCTACAAACAGCTTGGACACTTCGGCTATACGGCGGATATTCTCTATACGGTCGGCTTCCGTAAATCCCAAATTGTTATTGATACCGCTGCGGATGTTGTCTCCGTCCAAAATGCGGCAGAGCAATCCGCGTTTATGCAACTCACGCTCCAAAGCGATGGCTATCGTACTCTTGCCCGAACCGCTCAGTCCGGTAAACCAAATCATCACGCTGCGCTGCTTCAAGAGTTCTTCCTTGTCCTCGCGTGCCAGCATACGGTCGAAGATAGGATAAATATTATTGTTATTGTCAGTCATAATTCAATTAAAACGGCCAAATTAAGGGAATGAGAAAGATGGATATAAGGAAAGTGATAATGTTCAGCGGAAGTCCGATACGGACAAAATCCGTGAACTTATAATTACCGATACCCTGTACTATCAAATTGGTCTGATAACCGATAGGCGTCGAGAAGCTTGCCGATGCAGCCATACAGATAACCACGAAGAAAGGCATCGGGCTTACTCCCAGCTGTGACGAGATGGAAAGAGCCAACGGGAAAGCAAGCGCGGCGGCGGCATTATTCGTTATCAACTCGGTAAACAGGTTCGTAATGATGAATACGGCGGCCAGCAACACCTGAGGGCCGTAATGCTCCGTCAGGCCGATGATGTACTTAGCCACAGCGTCCGCCACACCGGAATTTACCATAGCCTTGCTGATAGCAAAAGCGCAGGCAATCGTTATCAGAATATCCCATGATATATATTTGGTATATTTACGGGCCGGGAAGATTTTCGTCCACGCCATTATAATGGTCGTAACGGACACGAAGAAGAACATATCCAGCTTAATATCCGGAAAAGCCTCTTTCACCGCAGGCAGTTCGCCCACCGTAGCTCCCGTAATCATCAGAATCAGCAAAGCGAGCGCAAACCAGCGTTTACCCTTGCTCGCAACAGGTTCCGTATCCTTGCCGTTGGCAAGCATCACGAAGACGGAAGACTCTCCCCAGGTCTGCACAAAGGAATCGTCAGCCATGACAACCACCGTATCGCCTTCCCTGAAATATTCATTTTCCAAATCCTGCGTATAACTCTGACCGTTACGCTTTATCTCTTTCACTTCAGCGCCATAATGGCGTTTAAAGTTGAAATCTTTCAACTTCTTGTTGATACCCGGGAAGCGAGGTCCCAAAACGGCCTCTACCCGATGCAGGTCGCTATGTTCTTCCGGCTCGTCATCCAGTTTCACCGCATCTTTACGAACATCCGGCAATAACCTGGAAGAGAACAGAAACAAATAGACAATACCGGCTACCGCAATAAAAATCCCCACTTTTCCAAGCTCAAACATCGTAAATCCCTCATAACCGGCTTCCAGTATCATGCCATGCACGACCAAGTTTGTGGAAGTCCCGATCAACGTACAGATACCGCCCAAAATCGTTACATACGAAAGAGGAATCAGGAATTTGGTAGCCGGAAGTTTTACCGACTCGGCCCAACGCTTTATAATCGGAGCAAAAATTACAACGACAGGAGTATTGTTCAGAAAAGCCGAGATAAAGGAGATTGTCGGCAACATGCGGAGTTGCGCCTTGAAAACGGTGGTTTTACCTTGCGGAAGCAGTTTCTTGATAAGTTGTCCCAATGCACCGGACTGGCGAATACCCTCGCTGACCAGAAAAAGCATGGCTACCGTAATCATGCCCTTATTGCTAAATCCTTCCAGCATCTCTTTAGGTGTCAGGATTCCTGCGCAAAGGAACAATACCACCACCGAGAAAAGCACCATTCCCGGACGCATCTTGTCCAGAATCAAGGCTATCACCATGCCCAGCAGCGCTAAAAGCACAAATATGATTTCAAACGTCATATATACGAGTCGTTATTTAATTACGCCCGGGCTCTACTATAAACCAGGGGTTCAACAAATCTTCTTTATTATACCGCAACGGTTCTTCTTTTCCGGCTTGATACACTTCCATCCCTGCGGCACGTGCAATGGCATGCCCCGCCACCGTATCCCACTCCATTGTCGGAGCAAAACGGGGATATACATCTGCTTTACCTTCCGCCACCAAGCATATTTTAATGGAGCTTCCGCTGGAAATCAATTCCACATCCGAATGACAACGCTTCATCTCTTCAATGTAGTCTTCAGTCTCGGGAGACAGATGTGAACGGGATGCCACAATCACAAATTTATCGCGGCTATCCTTTATCGGCAAACGAACGGCTTTCGCCGTTAATTCTTCCAGCGACGCCCCGCCGCGGGCTGTTACATCCGAAAGCTTGTAAGCGCCCAAAGTCTCTTCGGCAAAATAAAGCTCTTTCTTTACCGGAAGATATATAATTCCCATTACCGGAACGGAATTACGTACCAAAGCGATATTGACGGTAAACTCGCCATTCCGCTTGATAAACTCTTTCGTACCGTCCAGAGGGTCTACAATCCACAAAGTCGTCCATGCGCATCGTTCCGTATAGGGCAAATGCTTTCCCTCTTCGCTCAATAACGGATAAGGTGTATTCTGCAGATAACCGGCAATAGTCGCGTGCGCTTTTTTATCAGCAATCGTCAAAGGGGAATTATCCGCTTTCTTTTCTATTTGAAAATCTGATGCCGGATCGTTATAAATAGAGAGGATATCTTTGCCGGCACAGAGTGCTGCATCAATCGCGTCAAGTATATATTGTCGTTCCATATTGTATTCTAAAAATATACAAGGTGCAAAATTAAAAACTTTTTTACCGCCAAAAGTTTTTAATTTTGTTTTATAACTTCTTTTAAACGAAAAAGAGAGATTTATAAGTACTTTTCACAATCACTAAAAATAGAGTTTTCATAATCATTTCCAACAGATTATGAAAAAGGCAGTAACTTCCCAGTTACCGCCCTATCTTGAAAGGAGGGAAATACCCCTTTCTTATGAATTACCAAAAAGAATTCAAATTAATTAATGCGATACAGCAGCCAAGCACCCTGGAAATCCTGACGGTTAGGGTATTTAGCCTTGAAAGCGTCACGAGCGCTGGCAGCAGAATTCCTGTCTGCGTATGTGCTTACAATCACGCGATACATGGCAGCATCCGCATTAAATGCAATGACCGCATTATAACCTTCCTTATCCAAGAAGTTTTTCAGGTTCTCCGCATTGGCTTTCACGCCGAAGCTACCGCATACCACACTATAATCTTTCAGTCCGTCAACACCTGACACTACCGTCACCTTTTCCTGACGTATCGTACCCACAGGTGCACTTTCCACCACTTTAGCTTCTACCGGAGCGCTAACCACAGGAGCAACTTCCTCTACCGGCGCGGTAGTCTGCGGCTCTGCCAGTTCCTGCTGTTTAGCCTTTTCGTATGCTTTCTTGTAAGCGCTTTCACTTGATTTACAAGAAGAGAATGCCAGTACCATACATACTCCCATTCCTAACACTGCCAATTTTTTCATCTTTTCTTTTTATTTTTTGTTAGTAACTATGTCTATTCTCAAATTACACTCAATATTTACGAAAAACGTATTTCGTTCCTTCATAGTTCAATCGCATCTTCTTATTCGTCAGCTCTTCCACCTTGAACGTCCTCTCACCGGTGTCTCCCCAGCCAAAGAATTTCTTATAACTTGCCGAATTCACCAACTCTTCATGCGCAGCCTCGTTTCCGGAACTGTTATCCGGCCACAAAGTTATAGAAATTTCATCATCTTTCAACTTATAATAACCATAAAAAGATTCATAGTTTCCACTTTCATTCATACAATACGCCAGAAAGCTGCCTTTTTGAAAACCATAAAAGATACTGTCCACTTTCTGCACTTCACCATCGGGATACTGATATTCGCGCAACTGCCATTTTCCTACCCAGTCGGAACCGCCGTCATTCATACAAGACGCCAATCCCAGCACCGCACACATCAAAAGCAATAGTATTGTCCCGTTCAGCAATTTTTTCATATATCTCTTTTTTATTTAGAGAACAAAAGTACGCCGAACCGCTTATCTTATGGCCTCTAATGCCGTTAAATATAATTAAAATGTATATTTTGTCGTTTTTCATGGTACAGATTTCTAAAAAACAAGAATCCATGAACAATCATTCAAAATATTTTGTTAGCTTTGTCATATCAGACCTAATAAAAGAAAGGAGTATTATTATGAAAGGATTAAATGTTTTAGCAGCTTTTTTGGGTGGTGCAGCGGTAGGTGCAGCCATCGGTATTTTGTTTGCCCCGGAAAAAGGTGAAGATACACGTCACAAGATTGCGGAAATTCTCCGCAAGAAAGGCATCCGGTTGAACCGTAATGAAATGGAAAACCTCGTTGATGAGATTGCCGCAGAAATTAAAGGCGAAGCAAACGACTGATTCAAACCACATTTCAAAACAAAGCCACTATGTTCGCAGACGACAACAGCATTGAGAATATCCAGCAGTTATTTTTCGATTTCAAGAAATATCTGGAACTACAAAAGAAATATACCCAACTGGAAGTAGCGGAGAAATTAACCATATTACTCTCAACGCTCATACTCGTATTGTTGGTCGTCATTCTCGGCATGGTGGCTTTGTTCTATCTCTCCTTCACCCTGGCCTATATATTAGACCCCATAGTAGGCGGATTAATGGTAAGTTTCGCCATGATAAGTTGTTTCCACATCTTATTGATTGTGCTAATCGTTGTATTCCGCAAGAAAATCATTATTAATCCAATGACCAAATTCATTGCAGGATTATTCATAGATAACAATAAGAACTAAAATATCATGAATATGAATGATACCGTCCAAACAGAGATTCTCACACTGGAAGACCTTCAGCAACAAAAGGCCGAAGCATTAGAGGAATTGCGCGCCCAACAGCAAATTATGGCCGATACCGCCCGGAACCTGTTTGCTCCGATTGCTCCCGCTGCGGACAAAGGAACAGCTATCATGCGTGCGTTTAATACCGGCATGGCCGTATTCGACGGAGTTATGCTTGGAGTAAAGCTGATGAGAAAAGTCAGAAAAATATTCAGACGCTGAAAATCAACCGGCCTATAAAATTATAAATGAGGATGCTCAAAACTCTGCCTGACATATCATGTCTGTCATTCAAAGTCTTAACGCACCCCCATTTTCATTATCAGGTGGACTTTATATAGCCATCACTTGCCCGCCAATCACGCCTGCAATGGCACTTGCCACCGCAATAATCACTTTCAGAATCTTATCCCAAACCGATACTTTGATACTCATTATCTTTTGATTTTAATTATTACTTTATCTTTCATCGCAAATCGTAATTTATAAACCACAACTTGGCTTATCCTAACGGATTTTCCTCTTCTCCGCTATCCGGGCCGCCATTACCATTACCGGAAGAATTATCATCGGCGGTTGTGCCTTTCCACTTCTCAAACTCCACTCCCTGTATCAATGCACGAGTAGTGCCAATAGCAGCCGGACGCGTATATTCCGGAGTAAACTGACAACGTAACGCCGTCACCTGATTCGGATTTACATCTTCCGCTTTCTCCGTTCCCTTACCACGTGTACGGGCTTTCATCGTAAATGTACCCAAACCGTTCAAACGTACCGTACGGCTATTCAGCAGGTGCATCCGCATTGTCGACATCAAATTACGGATTACATTCTGTACATCACCCGGCGTCAGTGAGGACTTCTCGGCAATACTTTCCGCCAGCGACTGCGTATCCACCGCTTTTCCCACTTTTTTCAAACTCAAGTGCCATGTTTTAATACCGGCTTTCGTCGCCAGTTGCGACTGTCTTGCATAATAAAATAGAGGCATACTATCTCTCCTTTACATTTTTAATTAAACTTCATTTTAATTCTTGTTTCGTTGATCAACAGTGCAAAGGTGATGATATATACGGGTATAAACAAAGAAAACAGCCTATGCGGGGCTGTTTTCTGAGAATGATCTATAATACGTTCATTTTCTTATGGTTATATCTTTCCGATTTTACAGTTCATCTAATACACCATTCCCACTATCCACAAAGGTAACTTCTTCCCCGTAGCAAATTCTATATTATCGGCAAGAATAAAGGAATCCGGCAGATCGGCTATTTGCTTAAAAGTCTTATCCGCTCCACCCACCTCGAAAATATATTTATGGTCGACTACAAAGTCCCCCTGCGCCTTTCCATACTCCACCTCATGATTTACGGACAATTGATTCACCGCAAACGTCTCCCGTACCGTACCAATCTGCACCGGTGCCGAAGCTACAGCATAAAGCAAGTTCGGATTCTGGAGATATATTTTATCCGGTTTTTGCATTTTCTTGACAGAAGTCAAATCAGAATACAACAGTGTAAGTAACTCCGCCCTATTCAAATTTTGCAGATAAGTGATAACTGAATTCCGGGTCAGCCCTATCATGCCTGCCAATTTCGTAATATCCACCTCATAAGGCACGGACGATGCAAGTACACCCAGCAAAGCTTTCAGCTTCCTTATATATGCAGGATCCACACCACACAACAGAGGCATCTCTTGTTCAAGAATGAAATTCACCACATTCTCAATGTTCATGTAATAATCCTCGCGATTGCCGGTAAAGAAAGGATAATATCCCTCACACAGATATTCATTGAACATTTGCACCGGCCGGCATTGTGCATTCACATCCTGACAGATACTTCCGGCATTCTCCAGCACTTCCGGCAACGTCATCACCGGAAAGCGGATATTCTTATAAAACATCAGGTATTCGCGGAATGACAATCCGTACATGTTATATGCCAGACATCTTCTTGAAAGGTCTGCATCGGCATTCAATATGTTGAGTAGCGACGAGCCGCTAAACACCACCTGCAGCGACGGGTACAAATCATAGATTTCTTTCAATTCCTTGCTCCAAGTGGGATATTTATGCACCTCATCCAAAAACAAATGCTTACCGCCTTGAAGATAAAACTTTTCCGCTAACTCCAATAGTGTATGATTACTGAAATAAATACTATCAAGTGTACAGTAAAGTGCTATTCGGCTTCCCGGCGGATAGTTTAGTTTGATATATTGCAACATCAATGTTGTTTTTCCCACACCGCGAGAACCCCGAATGGCAATCAGACGATTATTCCAATGAATCTTATTCATCAATTCTCTTATAATATCGGTGCTTGTCTGCACCAACATTCTTTCTTGTTTTAAAAACAGACTATCCATAACTGAAATTGATTTTGTTACAAATATAGCAATTTGTTTAGAGCAGAAAGCAAATTATAGGGAAATTTGTTTAGAGCAGAAAGCAAAACACCGTAAAATTCATACCACAAAAACAGCCGAAATCACTTTAAAAGTAATTCCGGCTGCGCCTAAAACAAAGTAACCGCTGTTACCTGTCGTTTATTCAACTTTCTTTTTACGAACTATCAATGGAGCCCCCAGTTCTTCACGCTCTACCACTTCAAGAAAACCATTTTGTTCCAGTTCGAACAAGGCAGGATATACGCGTAATTTGTCAGCATTAGAATTCTTCAAAATAGAGTCAACCTCAATAGCATCAGAAAAAGAATTGATATAATCTATGATTTTCTGCGTGTCAATAGCTTTGTAATTATCATTCATACAGTAAGTAATTTCTATCTAATCAATTTCGTATATATAATTGCTCGCAAAGAATTAGGTATTAATCTAATAGAGAAACGGACAAACAGATTTTGCATGAACTCAGAAAAAGAAATAAAATGCATTTGTCTCATCTTTTGTAAAAAATGCAATTCACTTATCACATATCTCCATCCTCCTCTTCTTCTAAACATTTCCGGAGAAAAGCGGAAATACAGCAAGCTTTCCTGAATATTATAAAACTTAGCCCCATTCATCAACATGCGTATCCATAAATAGTAATCTTCAAATAAAGGAAAATGTTGATATCCACCGGCAGCCAATACCGCACTCTTTCGAAACATCACAACCGGATGATTTATAGGATTACGGCGTTTTGCAAATTGTCTTATATCATCAGGCAACTCCGGCAACTTTCTTACAGATTTTACTTCCGAAATATCATCTTCAAATTCATCAATCCAAGCTCCAACCACGTCTATATCTAAATACTTTTCAAAAACAGCCAATTGTTTCTCAAAACGATCCGGTTTAGCAATATCATCTGTATCCATTCGAGCTACAATGTCATAAGAACAATGTTTAAGACCTTCATTCAAGGCTTTTCCCAAACCTTGATTGGTTGGCAAAGGGATAATTTTAAGGGTTGGATACTTTGCAGAATATTCTGATATTATATCATTCAAATCACTACCTAAAGGACCATCTTCTACTAAAATTACCTCGTCAGGACATGTAGTTTGTGTAAATATACTATCCAAACTTTTGCAAAAAGCAGAATAGGACTCTTTATAATATACAGAAAGAAGTACTGAAAACCGCATCTACAGATATTGATATATAATTTCCCATGGAACAACCTATAATATTACCCTAATAATAAAATTATAGAATATTAGAATATAAACTGGTATGGTATATAATAACCTGTTTCTTTTGTCAATTCCCTCCAAAACATCAATATACCATATAATACAGCAAATAAGAAAAAACAAAAACGCCATTTTGAGATACGAACTTTACTCATCAAAGCCGGTACTAAAAATATATTTGCTATATAACAAACACTGGCTAATCGCTGAGATAAAGCTCCAAAAGAATTAAAAACTAAAAAAGAAACTATACCTACAAACAGCATATTAGAAAGGAAGAATCTTTTCCTATCAGTAAAACTAAATAAGGAAATGAAGCATATGAAAATATTAAAAAATAATCCTATAGAAAACGTAACTTCATTCAATTCTCCTTCATGCCCTCCACTGAGATAAAAAGCAAGCCGATTATCTGTACCAACAAGTGGTACCAACAACCGATCAAATATTTGAAGAATGACATCTGGAT
Source organism: Bacteroides sp. 44_46 (assembly GCF_001915465.1). NCBI lineage: Bacteria > Pseudomonadati > Bacteroidota > Bacteroidia > Bacteroidales > Bacteroidaceae > Bacteroides > Bacteroides sp. 44_46. The sequence continues at coordinate 311,183 of NZ_MNQO01000020.1, forward strand.
ATTTTGCTATAAAAAAAGAAAAAATTAAGACTAATATATATATGTATATAGGATATCTTTTTGAAGAACAGCAAATAGGAATAATCAGTAGAAAAGTTAAGCTCAATACATGAAATAAAGCACCTAAAACAAGCAAAAAAATAGCACTAACCTTTTTACTTTCCAGCCAATAATGACATGCATTCCAAACAAATGCTGCCATTACCCCATGGCGAATTACATTAAAATTAAACGATAAAAAGAATAAAGCTACATACAAAAAAAAAGATAAAGACAAATTACTTGAAAAATATGGGAATACTTTCTTAAAGTTCAGAATTATAATAATTAACAAAAGGAAAGATAAGATTTCAAATGGTGCATGTAAATATCGCAGTATAGCAGAAAGTATTACATAACCAGGTTCTAAAAGAAGAAAATCAGAAGTAGTAAGTTCTGTAATATCAGATGTATTCTGAAAATGCATTACATAAGTAAAATAATCCGCACCTATACCATCTCTAAAAACAACCAAAATAGTTAGAAATAATAAAAAGCAAAAAAGAAGATATTCTCCGAGTTTCCTAAACTTACCATCTTGACAAAGTAAGGATGCAAGAACACCTTCTATCAGTAAATATATATATATATACATAAAAAAATATTCTTATATAGAATGAAATAATTTTGAATAGGCAAAAATCATTTTCTCTTTAGTAAACTTCTGTTCAAACAGACTCTTTGACCGTTCTCCCATTCCAATTAAGTCAACATTCTTTTCCAATAAATCAAGTAAAAGTAAAGATAGTTTCTGATAATCAGGTGGTATCAAATAGCCACTTTTCCCATCTTCAATCATTTCAGGAATTCCAGCAACTTGAGTAGATATGATAGGAAGAGAACAGCGCATTGCCTCAAGAATAGAAATAGGCAAACCTTCATCCTTACTTAATAAAATAAATACATCTGCAGTCAATAAATAAGAGGTTACATCCGCTACACTACCAACAAACTTAACCTCTGTATGTATATTCTTACGACTAAAATTCTCTAATTCATTTCTAACATTTCCGTCTCCAACTAATGTTAATGAATATCTTTTCTGTAAATCATTAGGTAAAGATGCTAATGCTTGAAGAATACCCATTTGATTTTTTCTGTCGCAAAGAGTTCCGACACAAACTAATTGAATAATAGAAGATTTAATATCTCTATCCTTCTTAATAAATGGCTTTGTTTCCAACCCATTATAAACAAAAAATGTTTTATCAAAAGGAAATTCTGGATACAATTCTCCAAATTTCTTACGCGGATAATCTGCAACGAATCCCACTCTATCGATACGCGAAAACGTGTAACGTTCTAAATATCTAAATAATGGTCGTAACCATACAACATTCAATAAAGGAAATGTCTCAAAAAACATTCCCCATATATCTCCACTGGAATGTAATGATAGCAAGATAGCCTCTTTACCTTTTTTTTTCCTTCTTAAATATGCATAACAAGTAAAAAACTCATGAAAATAAACTATATCAACAACTCGATTTTCTTTTTTATATTTATTTACTATATAAACATGGTTCTTCAAATATAAAATATAGAGCAACAGCAATGAGCCTACAGTGGTTCTTTTAGCCATTGAAAAAATACGTGTTCGTAATGTTTCCTTACTTTCAACTTTTCCAAAGTTATAATTCGTGCTCCACGCTTTATAATCCCCTTTAGAAATAATATTCATATCCACATTTAAATCCGAGAAGCTATCAGCTGAACACTTCAAACCACTAAGAAATTTAGAAGCACCATTAGGAGCTTCTAACCAGCCAGAGTATACAATATCAACCTTTTTCATTACAAAATTCTTTTAATAACAATTCTGTTGACTTGATCTCTGAAATTCCCCAATATTTTTCCACAACCTCTCTCTGAGAATCTTTTATTTCAAGCCGATATTCAGAAAAAGCATTTTCTATTTCTTGTGTCTCTTCCATCTCAGTTTCAATTTCTTGATTTTGATTACGTACATTTTTAATGCGTTTTTCTTCCATAGTTGAATTTGCAATATAATTTACAGATTGCGAAAAAATATAATGAGGACGATTTAAATAGATGCAATATCCAATATGTGTACCTACCGCATTAGAAATAGTCATATCTGCTAACTTTATCAAACTTTTCAACCTTGAAAGGAAGCACACATCAAAGCGATTCCCCGCAGTTACTATAACACAATTACTATTTCGATATAATGAAACTATTTCTTCATTCAAAGCATCCAACCAGTATAGCGATACCAATACCGTATCAAAATCATTACGTTTAGAATTAATAAAAGTAATAAACTCCTGAATATCATAATCAGCTGTTACATTTTTTATCGAATGAGAAGGAAACACTAATAAAGTCTTTCCTATTTTAGCTTTCATGTGTTTTAGCTCTTCCTCATTAAGAAAATCTTTAGCATAATGAATATAAGGCCCTATTTTTATTATAGGAAGCCCTATTCCACCTTGCAATAAAAATTTCTTTCGATTCTCTGAAAATGTAATTATTCTAGAAATTTTCCATAAACGCTCATTTTTAGGTATTACAGAACCTAAAAAGACCCCATGTTCAATATAAGCATCTAAATCTCCCTTATAATGCATATATTCTTTTAAAGCATTAGATATACCATAATAATTATTATCCGTAACTTTATCATTTGGATAATATGGCAGGGGAGTTGCTAAAGAAGAATAATCAAAAAGATTCAATCCACTCCTTTTTTCTATTTCTTTCTTATAAATATGCCCATTTTTTATTTTTATAAGGCTATTCATCAAAAATATTAGAAACTCGGAACGAATAATCAAACTACGGATAGTATCTAAAAATATTTTCATGTCACACTATATCTCCACTTTTCCAATAAAGTATTTCTTTATGATTACAAGGTTTAAAAGGTTCTATTCCAATATGATGAGTACACCTCATATTTTCAGGCGGCAATTGCATATAGTCTCCAAAATACTCTCTCAAATAAGCGTCATAATTATTGGGGATAAAAAAAGTATATCCTTCAAAGACATGTTCCTTTAAAGGAAACACAAAATGTTTAGAAAACTGAAATGTTTCATTAATCTCCATTCTATAGGCTAACTTTGATGCCCCTAAATAATCTGAATGAAATAATTTATTGAAAAATTGATGTATAGGTAGATTCAGTAAAGAAATAATTTTTCTATTTATTCGTCCGATTGTCTGTTGAATCAATGATTTTATAGGAGAGTGTAATTCTGAATAATTGGTACCATGCAAAAATAATTTCAAATTTCTTTGCATAAAAGGGTATCGAATATAATCCATTGGGAATATATCAATAAAAATACCTTTATGACAATTTAAACGAGCAACATTTTGTTCTTCATAGGTGCTGTATTTATCCCTTAATTTAGTGATATACAACGGATACTTTTTATCCGTCTTTCTTGTCTGTAAAAAGACATCATCGGGAAGTTCTTGTTGTGCAATTTCTATAAATTTTTCATAATCATCACTCAACATAGCAACATCAATATCATCATCCCATGGAATAAATCCATTATGTCTAATTGCTCCGATTAAGGTTCCACCATCCAACCAATACTTAAGATTATTCTTACGACAAATGTCGTCAAAAACACGAAGTAACTTTAACATTACTAACTTAGCTTGTCCTAGTTCATCACAACCTTCTTCTCTATTATCTAATATCATAATATATTATAAATAAACTACATATTTTTTTTACGTTTTATTAGACTGTATAAAAGCCCCTTTTCATTTCTTGTTAAGCCCAATAACAAAACTGTTATTCCTAAAAACAGGATAAATAACCCTGTAGTGACAAATAGTTTCATCCACCCCTCATCCATATATAAAGCAACATAAATAGGTAATGGCAATGTTATAACTGTAACTACAAATATTTTAACAACAACTTTCACAAAATACTCCCATAAAGGTAATCTGATCAGATTTACCATATAAATTGGTCTCACTACAGAACAGACAAAATTTAATATCGCTTTAAGAGCTAACGCAGTCCATGCATCACAACCAACTTTTAATAAAAAATAAGCTAAAGGAATATTGAATAATTTTATGATAGACATTAAAAGTTGATGATTCCTCAAATTACCTGTTGCATAGACAGAAATCCATAAAGGTGCCGAATAAGAGTCAACAAGTGAATACAATACAACAAAAAAGATAAATAAAGAAGTATCAGTAGGTACCTCACCTAACCATAGATGCAAAACAAAATCAACATTTAATAAGACTGGTACAGATACTAAAAATAATAAATAGTAAGAAATCTTCGATGTTGAATAAATTAAGTTTAAAAAATAGATTCTATCCCCCTTTGCATAAGTTTTGATTATCTGTGGTTCAAATGCTTGCGTAAAACTATGCAAAAATGCATTTAATTGTCCATTAACACTGTTAGCTATACCTAATGCAGCATTAGCAACTACCCCGACAAATATATTAAAAAATATAACTATTGATTGAGTTATTCCAACATCAACAGCACTTACCAGTAAGCTCCAGCCTGAGTATTTTATCATTTTAGCCAGCAAAGAAGAATCCCAACAAAAATGATAATTACATTCTTGAAACGTTCGTTTACAATGCCAATAGTACCACAATAGAATTAACAGTCCCACTAAAAAAGTAAGAAAGGAATATAAAATCAATTTATCAAAAGATAAATTGATTAATAAATATAGTGTCCCTAACTTTAATAGCACTTCTATAATACTGGTATAAGCAAAAAAATTCATTTGCTCATGTGCAATAATAGAAGAATGATATGGAGTCTTTATAATACTTACAACAAATGAAAATATTGCAAATTGATACGCCCAATTGGCTGCAAACAAACGACCATCCGGCAACACAATTTTGGTATTAAGAAACCATAACCCTACTGTCTCTGATAATATAAAAATAATAACAGCAAGAATCCAATGGGTATTAATACTCATAGAAAAGGTCTTTTTCAGCCTTTCCTTATCATTTAAACCTAAATCATATGCTAAAAACCTATATGTCGCATTTGTCAATGCACTTTGTAAAAATGAAAAAAGGACAACAACACTTCCTATTACATTATAAACACCATAATCCTCTATTCCTAATGTTCTAAGTACAACTCTTGATGTGTATAGGCCTACACACATCACTATAATCATTCTTAAAAACAAGAAAAAAGTATTCTTTGCGACCCGTTTAGTGTTTTCTGAATTATCCATTTAATTATCCTATTTTTCTTGCTAGTGTATTCTTTAACTAATGTAACTTTGCAAGAAACGGCTTCCTTTCTCTAAATCTTGATTCACTTGCTTACCTAATACTTCCTTCAAATATTTGGGGGGTAATCCAAATCCCGGCCTTACAGAACGTACATTTTGTTCAGTAATAAGCTCCCCTTCTTTCATATTTTCTGCTACATATAAAGAACGGCAAAATTCTCTACCAGACCTCATTTTATCTGTCAATTCATAAGAAACCATACCAATTGACGCCTCTGCCATTCGCACATCTTTAACCATTTGGGTAAACTCCTGTTCATTCATTGAAAAAGATGCATCAGGTCCCCCTATTTCACGATTAACAATAAAATGCTTCTCAATCATTGTTGCTCCCATCGTAACAGCTACAATAGGAGAAACGCTACCAATGGTATGATCTGATAACCCTGATTGTACGTGAAAACGCTCAGATAAATTTTTAATCATACACAGGTTAGCTTCTTCGACAGGTGCAGGATACGAAGACGTACATTTCAATAAGGTTATATCATTATTACCAACTGAACGGCAAGTATCAACTGCCAATTGTATATCATCCATTGTTGCTATACCAGTAGATATAACAACAGGCTTCATTTTACTCGCAACATATTCTATCAAGGGCGTATCGGTAATTTCAAATGAAGCTATCTTATAAATCGGATTATTCAATGATTCAAGAAAATCGACAGCTGTTTTATCAAAAGGCGATGAAAAACAAATTAATCCTTCTTCTTTAGCTACATGAAATAATTCTTCATGCCATTCCCAAGGTGTATAAGCTTCCTGATATAAATCATATAGAAATTTTCCATCCCATATAGTACCCTGTTTTATCTTAAAGTCTTCTGCATGGCAATTTAAAGTTATTGTATCAGCAGTATATGTTTGCAACTTTATAGCATCTGCACCTGCCCTTTTAGCAGCCTTTATTGTTTCTATCGCAATTTTTTTCTGACCATTGTGGTTTGCAGACATCTCTGCAATAAGCATACATCTATTTTTCATTTTCTCTTATTTTATCATTCTCAATATTTCTTCCATTTTCCCCATCGTATCTGTTTGAAGAATTATATATCCTAAACGATCCAATGAACTCATAATTACCGCATCCGAATACGGTTTTATATCGTATCTAACAACAGCCAAAGAATATGATGACTTTACAAAATTGACACAACGTTCATAATTCAATGTATTAAGAAATTGTATAGCTGAACATTTATGGTATTTATGAACAATATCAATAGGCATACCTAATGAACAATTTATTAGATTTCCCAACATATCTACACCTGTAGAAAGAGGTACTAAATCTGATGTAATATAATCTCCACCCAGGCGACAGGCGATTTCTATTATATAAGCACCAGTATCATTCAATTTAACTTCTGTATGAGAAGGACAATTGTCCAATCCGATTAACTTGATAGCATTTAAAACTGTATCAGCAATGAGTTTATATTCCTGTTCGCTTATCCGTGCAGGTTCTATATGTGTATCTTCGACAAAATACCCCTGTTTCTCACCTATTACCATTTTTTCTGTTATCGCAACAATACTTGTTTCATTATTTTGGGTAAAAGTTTCTACACTGAATTCACGTCCTACTATAAAGTCTTCTATTAAAACTTGATGATGACGAGAATATAACATAGCATTTTCAAAAGCCTTTCGTAATTCCTCCATACCATTCACCAACTGAACTCCTCGACTGGCAGAGGAATCTACCGGTTTCACAACATAAGGGAAATCACAAAAAGAGCTCAATTCTGTACTTTGATTACATAAATAAAAAGAAGGTGTCAGGATTTGATTTTCTCGGAATAATTTTCTTTGAAGATACTTATTTGTACAAATAGAAGCAACATTTGATGACATTGCAGGCAAGCCAAATTCTTCAGATATAGATGCTACAATATTAACAGGGGCATCGGAAGTCGTAAGAATGCCATCAATATCAAGCTCCAAAGCGTATTGCTTCAGCATATCTAAATCCATTGTACTTACAACTAACGCTCTATCTGCATACTGCATACCAACAGCAGAAGCATTCATATCTGCAACAATCGTATAGACACCTAACGATTTAGCTTTCTCTATTATTGGAAGCTGCATTTCACCAGCTCCTAGAATCAGAAGTTTTTTTTTCATATTTACCTTATTGCTAAATTAATTATGGAACATATACGATATGCAAAATCTTCATCAACACGAAAATCATTGAATAAATTGATTATTCTATTTGATTCTTGTTCTGCTTCTCTCATATGTACACCTTTAAAAAGCATAGATACTGAAGGAAAATTTTTCCCTACAAATAAATTCTCATCAAATATTTTATTAATCACATAGTCGCGATTATCTACTTCAATCATGAAACGCCAATTTGCATAGTCTAAATCCCATTGCAATTCTGTGGGCAAATACTCATAATAAATATTATTGATGATTTCTTTATGCGCTATTGTATCTTGAATTAAATTATCAATTTTAGACAAATAAGTATAAGCGTCTTCGTTTAACGGACTGGGATCAAGCCAAGGAACATTTTCCCAACTATATTTTTTATCTGATAGTAAACATTCTTTTAAATAAATATCTTGCTCGTTTTGAAATTCTTTATCATACTCCCAATCATAATGCTTATATTGAAATCTCTCATTTATTATTCCCCAGCCACCATAAGATAATTCTACATATTTAGCATATCCTGTACTGTACAATTCTAAATCAACATAAGGAGCTAAATCTTCTCTTAAATCAGGAATACATAAACACCTATCATCGATGATACAGAAGGCACTATCTACAGATTTTAACTCTGCATAAAATTGTTCATTATTAAAAGCCTTACCATACGCATTAACAAATAGAACACCACTATAACTACCATTTTTTACCCTTCTTAGGCATTCTCTTATATTCATTGCATGCGTCTTGTCAATGTCTATAAAGTCAAATTCGACTTCAGCCTTCATAAAAGATAAAGGTACTACCGGACACACGTTAGCAGGTAATAAAAAAGGCTTATCAAAATGATTACTCTTCAAAAAATTACATAATACTGTTGATGCCCTATTTTCAAAAACCCTCATGAGTAAATTGCTTTATTGCAGTCATTATTTTATCAAAACCTCTCCCTATTTCAGATGATTTAAAAGAAGACAAATATTTTTCTCTTTCATTTATATCAACCAAAGAAGATATTTTTTGATTTATTTCTGTACATAAGTTTGAAGAATCCCAATAATATATTGTATCAAAAAAGCCCAAATCCTTTAACCCTCGTAAATCTTCTTTTTGATTATCCACTACTTGAATAGGGATAGTGGGTACTCCAATTGCAGCCAACTCAAATATAGTTTGACCGCCCGCAGATACCACTACATCTGATAACATAAATAAGCTTTTGATTTCTGAAGCATTCAATGATTTATATATATGAATATTATCAAACTGCGAGGTAAACGTCTTTGTACCTGGTCCAAGTATTACATGAATGTTTTGAACATGATAGACACTTGCTATACTTTCTGCAATATCCCGGGAGAGTTCTCTAATATCAGTTCCTCCCATTATAATAGTAATATTTTTCAAAGCACGAAAAGAGTACGTATCATTACTAGTAAATTCCTTACGAAGTATAGAATAATCAAGCCCTAACAATAAAATATTTTTCAAACCAATATTATGTTTATGCTTCCCTGTAACCTCTACATTAGGTGTCCAATCAATAATTAGAGCATGGTTATAACTACGTCGTTTGTAATCATCAATAATTATAAAAAAGTTGGTTAATTGTTGGCTATAATCCACAACCTCTTGGGTTGCAGAAATAGAATCCATAAAAATAATCTCATTAAAGTTTATAAATGACAGTAACTTAACATTTTCTTTCCAATGAAGAAGTTGATAAGTTCGTCCAGCCAATATCTGAGAGCACTCCTCATCTGTGTCTATTATGAAACAAGGTTCATATTCGTACGAAATGAATTGATCATAAAAAGACAAACATCTGTATAAATGTCCCATGCCTACTTGTTTGCTACATTCTGTTACAATATAAACTTTAGCCTTTTGCATGAAGCATCTTATATTTTAATTCTGCTAATTTCCAATCTTTCTCTGTATCTATATCCTGTACTTCCAGTTCAGAAAGCTCATACATTGCAGTACTACTACTAAAGATTTCTTTTTCTTTCAAAAACGAAACAACTTTCATCCAATAAAATAAGCCAGCATCATGATACATAGGCTTTAAATCCTGAGAACGGGTGTGTATATACTGCTGTTCGCGCATCACCAAATTTCCATCTACTACATGTAAGGCCCTTTGTATAGGATATGAATAACGTAATACAGGTACTAACGACTCACGATTGCTTGATATAAAAATTTTAAAACTATCTTGTAAAGAAGAGGCAGATAAAAAAGGGGCGGTTGGCAATAAACAACAAAAATTATCAAAAGAAACAGTATACTTTAATAATACTTCTTCTATGACATTTTCCATAGTAGCATGGTCATCAGCAGTCTCTATACTACGCATAAATGGTACTTTAGCACCATATTTACAAGCAATCTCTGCAATCTCCACATCATCGGTAGAAACCATCACCTCATCAAATAATCCGCTTCGTAAAGCAGCCTCTATGGAATATGCAATAATAGGTTTGCCCATAAAAGACTTGATATTTTTTCGTGGAATGCGCTTACTCCCACCACGAGCAGGAATAATGGCTAAATTTTTCATCTCTGAATAAATTCAATTACTTTATTAATCACATATTCCTGCTCCTCATCCGTCAATGTAGGATACATCGGCAAACTAAGACAATGTTCATAATACTCCTCAACTATCGGTAAATCTCCTTTCTTATTACCTAAATGCTGATAGTATGGCATAAGGTGAAGAGGCACATAATGTACTTGGGCATAAATATTATTTTCATGCAAATAGTTATATAGGCCTAAACGGTCTTCCACCTGAATAACATACAAATGATAAGCATGATAAATATTATCTGCACTATAAGGAGTAGTAATACCTCTAATTTTTGAAAAAGCTTCATTATACCTGTCAACGAGTTGATGACGACGATTTAATCCCTCTTGAGCACGTCCCAATTGAGAAATACCTAAAGCAGCTTGAAAATCGGTAAGACGATAATTATACCCTAACTCTTGCATTTCGTAATACCAGCCACCATGATGTTCGTGAAGCTTATCATCATCTTTGGTTATGCCATGAGTACGATACAAGCAAAGCTTATCATATAACTCCTTATCATTGGTTGTTATCATACCTCCTTCACCAGTTGCAATATGCTTTACCGGATGGAAAGAGAAAACCGCACAATCTGCGAAATTACCATTTCCACAATATTGTTTTTCTCCTTTACTGTCAATGAAAAATCCTCCGGGAGCATGACAAGCATCCTCCATAATCCATAAACCGTACTCATCGGCAAGTTTTCTAAAAGCCTCCAAATCCAAAGGATAGCCTGCAAAATCAACAGGAACAATACCCTTATAAGTTCCTTTGGGAGCTGCTTTCAACATTGCTTCCAACTTATTGATATCCATCAGGTATGTATCCTTATCAATATCACAAAAAACAACATCACCGCCACAATAACGAATGCAATTAGCACTGGCTGCAAAAGTCATGGGAGTTACTATCACTTTATCTCCCGGTTGTACGTTCAATGCCGTAGCTGCAAGGTGAAGTCCAGAAGTAGCATTATTCACAGCTACAGCAAACTTTGCACCAACATATTCAGCAAACTTTATTTCAAACTCTTTTATTTTAGGCCCTTGAGTTAAGTAATCGGACTTCAGCGTTTGGATAACTGCCTGAATATCGTCATCTGTAATATATTGACGTCCATAAGGGATAGATTTATCTATCATTTTACTTCAAAATTAGGATCTACAAACCTTTTAATATTCTCACGCATAGATTCTACTGTTTCCCATTCTGTATTGTTATCCGAACTATAATGAAAGCCCTCCGGAACAGGGACAGCATGATGATGTTCTATAAATTCTTCACGTGTATGCTTGAAGGAAACAGAAGGAAGAATCACATAATACTTACCTAAATCAATCGTATCCAACGCATCCGTCACGGTTATCATTTCTTCATGCAGTTTTTCACCCGGCCGAATGCCAACCTCCACTTGAGGTAAATTGGGAGCAATGGCTATCGCCACATCCTTAATATGATATGAAGGAATTTTAGGAATAAATATTTCACCACCTAAATGATGTCCTATAGCATACATCACTAAATTAACACCCGCCTGAAGAGATATATTAAAACGAGTCATACGCATGTCTGTAATAGGTAATTCTTTAGCTCCGCTATCCCGTTTATTAATAAAAAACGGAATTACAGAACCACGAGACCCCATAACATTTCCATAACGGACTACCGAAAAGCGAACATCCTTTGAACCGCTGATATTATTAGCTGCAGTAAACAATTTATCTGAAGTCAACTTAGTCGCACCATACAGATTGATAGGTGCACAAGCTTTATCCGTAGAAAGTGCCACTACATGGTGGACGCCGGTAGCCAAAGCCGCTTTTATCACATTTTGAGCACCATGTACATTCGTTTTAATACATTCTTCCGGATTATATTCAGCCGTATCCACTTGTTTTATGGCAGCAGCATGAATAATTACGTCTACTCCTTCGCAAGCTCGAGTTAAGCGTTCCAAATCGCGTACGTCACCTATGAAATAACGCATCTGTGGATACTTTACTTCCGGATACTTTTGCTTGAGCTCGAACTGTTTGAGTTCATCTCTCGAATAAATTATGATTTTTTTTACTTGTGGATAGTCACGAAGAATAGTTTCCACAAACTTCTTACCGAAAGAACCTGTTCCTCCAGTTATTAATACAGATTTGTTATTAAGCATTATAATGAAAATTAGTTAAGACAAATACAATTAATAAAAACTCCCCTATTCGTTATATGTAATATATTTACGGTGTGGATAATTAATCTTTCGATAAATAGATAATAGCCCATTAGCAACTGAAAGCATGTTTAGAGAAGCAAGTAATACAAATATTTTCGTAATATTAGAAGGATAATACTTTACCACAGTCCAAAAAGAGATATCCGAATAATGCTGATTATATTTTTTCTGCAAACGACCACCACTATAACAAAGAAGTCTCTGCCAATTTCTCATTCTCAATAGTAATAATTCCCTATATAAAGTCTGAGACAGCCCAACATCTGTATAAAAATTCAATAGATTCTTTTCCACTAATAGTATATCAGATAACGATTTACGAGAAACAGAAGAACTGTATGAATTCGGATTATAACAAACATAGTGTACAAAAGCTAATGGTAAATATACCACCTTATCTGCATAATAGAATAGTTTATGAGAAACTAATTCATCCTCTCCCATATCTATGCCAGGTATAAATCTAATATTATTATCTTTATAAAGATTATGTCGAACTAATTTATTCCACACAGCTACCATAGCATTAGTTAGAAGAGCTTCAACGTACTCTCTTTTAAATTTGGGAACATAATCCGCACTATAAACTTCTTTTTCTGGATAATTTATATAACAATCTGCCACTACAATATCTGCATTTTCCTCTATAGCTTTTGAATACATTTTTTCAAGCATATCAGGTTCACAATAATCATCACTGTCAATATGAAGAATATAATCACCCGTAGCAGCACTCATTCCTGTATTACGAACTGCGGCCAACCCGCAATTTTGTTTATGGTAAAGCAATTTAAAACTGATAGTACCAGTATAATCCGCTATAAGCTTTTCTACAATTTTCATACTATCATCTGGTGTACAATCATTTACAATTATACATTCCACTCCCTCTGTATAAGTTTGATTCATTATAGAACGTACGCAACGCTCTACAAATTTTTCAACTTTATAAACAGGAATAATAATAGATATATTCATCATCATATTTTATTAAGTATACACAGTAATCAACATAATAAACTCAAATATCCTGATCATTAAGCTATTATTTTAGATTATCATATTTTCAAACAGCTTTACAGTCTTTTTAAAATAATGTAATGTGCTCTCCATTACGAAAGCATTCAATCACACCCGCACTGGCTACCATTTCAGATGTTGTCAATCTGTGAGAAGTAAGAATACGCTTGTTTATGCAAGATATGAACTCCTGCAGCTCATAACGAAGCCCCTCACCCGCATATGAATAGAAATACTTTCTGTTCATGTTTATATCCTCATAGCGAAGCTCGAAATAATCAGTTTTCCACCAGGGAGCCGGAACATAAGCGTAACCGCGGGTACCGGAAATAACCAGATTGCCTTCCGTCTTCACTCCTAACCCTATCTTAAACGAAGCCACGGCAGAAGAGTACTGCAAAATCCCTTTGGTGTAAATATCAACACCACCTCTGAATGAGGAAAAGAACATGAGATCCTTATAGCCGGTACCAAGAAATTTAAATATCGGCAATAAAACAAAGGAGATATTCTCCGTCACACTTCCTCCGGCTTGAGAAGGGTCCATTTCACGAAGCCCCTCCTGTCGGAGTGTAGACAGGGAAGCGTCAATATCGACAATCGTACCTATCAGACCGGATTTTATCAGGCTTATCAAATGATTGAAAGCCGGAAAATGGGCCGTCTTGTTTGCTTCCATCAATGTAAGATACCGTTCACGCGCGAGTTCTATGAGAGAAACAGCTTCTGTTGAAACTAAAGTTAACGGCGTTTCACATAAGACATGCTTATCATTCTCCAACAGCCATTTCACATAAGAATAATGCGTCAGGTGAGGAGAAGCCACATAAACGGCATCGACACTATTCAGAAACTCTTCCGGTTCAACAGTGGAAACCGGTATGGAATATGTATCGGCAAATGCATCGGCTTCCGTCGGATTGGCAGGATTGTAAACAGCCGTAACCCGAACACCGTTTACATGTTGTACCTCCGGGAAAAAACGGTTAGCAATACGACCTGTACCGATAATACCCAGGCGGACAATATCTTCATTACGAAGTTGGGTACTTGAAATACCCTCTGTTCTTTCCAGATACACAACCTCGCAGTATTCCTTTAGATAATCAAAATGTCCTTCCCAATCCGAGCCTATGGCAAATATGTCGACATTATATCTCTGTATGTCGTCAATCTTTTGACCAAGATATTCCTCTATGATTATCTCATCGGCAAGCCCGGTTTTACGCACATTTTCAATACGCTCCATTACATTGTTGCGTACATTCAGCTTGCCGCGATCCAAATCAAAATTATCGGTAGTTACCCCTACTATCAGATAATCGCCCAAAGCTTTGGCACGCCGGAGCAGATTGATGTGTCCCTGATGCAACAGGTCATAAGTGCCGTATGTAATCACACGTTTCATCTATCACAAACTATCTAAAGTAATTCCACCTGATGAATTGTTTCCGCCAAAGCAGCAAGAGACTTCTCATCCTGAATTCCCAAATGGGAAACTCGAAAATAGCCGGGAGTTCCCCCAGGCATTATATAGATGCCTTTTTCCATCATCTTTTCAAAAAGGATATCACCATTTCTTTTTACAAAAAAACCGGTAATGCAATTGGAAGGGGTTTCTGCCGGTACTTCCCAGCCATACTTTTTACACAGACCTCTGAAATATAAAGCCCGTCCCCGGACAGTGGAGATTATCGCATCAACACCGCATGCCACATCCCTCTTCAAGCGTTCATGCAATTGTAAAAAGAGGGTAGTAGCCGGACTATAAGGAGTCTGGCCACGCTGAAGATTGTTCAGGTTCTCTTCAAAATCAAAATAATATCCGTTAGCATTGAAAGAAACGGAAGACAATTTATCAGACAGTATTACAAAAGAAAGGCCGGGAGCTATATTCAGACCTTTCTGGCTGCTGGTTATACAAATGTCAATACCCAATTCAGCCATATTTAAAGGGTCTGCTAAAAAAGAACTGATGGCGTCAACAACAAGAGACACATTATATTTTTTACAGAGGACAGATATCTTTTCCAAATCAAACAACTGTCCTGTAGATGTTTCGTGATGCTGGCAAAGAAATATTTCCGGTCGTTCCGATGCAACTTTTTTTTCCAAATCCTCATAATCGATATCTTTAGCGAAGGGAATCTTATATAAGGTAGAAGAAAGGTTATAATAATCACATATGTTTTTCCAACGATCACCGAAAGAACCGCCGGATATAATAAAAATTTTCTTATAGCGGGAAACGTAATTAGCAACGACAGCATCCATTGCTCCTGTACCCGAAGCGGTATAAAAGATAACCTTACCGGTCGGACAGCCTATCAGGTGCAAAAGCATTTGTTCTGAAGATTTCACTACTGCAGAAAAAGCTGCCGTACGCATATAAGGTATAGGCCGGGATGCTATCAAGGAAATTTCAGGCTCTATATTGCCCGGAAAAACAAATGATTCCATAATTTATAATTAATTAGAATAATCTACAAGACCTACCGACAGTAAGGAAAAACGTATTGTTCCGCATAAAGAAGGTCGCTCTCGTCATCTATCTCATACCACTTCAAACCGGGAACATTCAATACATAAACAGGAGATACGGAACGTGACATACGAAGAAGTTCGTATTCATAACCCAGTTTGGGCTGTTCGGAAAGGATGACCTCGTAATCCCTGCACATCTTGTCATAGAAAGCATGGGATAGCTTATGAATACCCACAAGCTCACCTTTCACATCAACATCATCTTTATTGACAGAACAGTTGGTGAGAGTATGCTCCGAATCGTATTCCACATAATACTGGTCCTGAAACTTGGTTACAGGAGTTATCAGCATCACATCTGAAAATGCACAGTCAAGCAGACTGCGGATCGCCTTCGGTTCAAATATCAGATCGGATTCAAGTAACAGAAAATCATCGTCACCTAAAACCTCACGCGTATTATAAAGCGTATACATGCTGTTCGTTTCAGCATAAAGAGGACTGAAACAAGTTTCTATCATCGGATAATCCTTCTTCAGCTCCTCGTATACCTCACATCGATATCCCGTACCGATAACAATACGGGTGATTCCGCAAGAAAGAAGAACTTCTATACTGCGTAATATCATCGGCTTATCGCCGATGGAAACAAAACCTTTGGGAACAAGGTCGGTATAGTGACCAAAGCGGGTACCCATGCCCGCGGCCATTATCATTGCCGTCTTAATCATTTGTATGAGGTGTCAGGTCTATAGAATTGAGTTGTTTACGGAAATAACGGTAAATCAGAATAATGGTCAGGACAGATATGGCGCCTACAACGATAGAGGTACGGATAACCATCGAAGTCCAGGACACGTCCCAATCACTGAAATTCTTCACCAGAAAAACCACGGTAGTACCCAGATAGCCGAAAGAATCGGCAAGGTATATCAGGAAGACGGTGGTACTTACCACTTTCAAGGAAGCAATCAACCGTTCGACCAGATAAGTAAAGGGGATATATCCCATATAAAGTCCCAAGCCGGTAAGGATCATCCAGGGAATGGAAGATATGTATCCCCAAACATAAAGCAGGGTGGCAAATATCATCAATACTCCCCCAAGCAAGGTTATCACATAGATGATATTCAAGGCAAGCCTGTTATTGCGGACAAAGACTATGAGCGACATGAGCAGAAGCACAAAAAAGGCTATGGGAATCTCTGTCTGGGTAAAAACGAAAGCACCGTTCACATGAAGCTCGCTCCAAATGTCGGCAGCGAAAGAATCACGAAGTTCACGAAAGACTGTCAGCGCACCGTAAAAAAGAATCAGAAGGCAGATACCACCGAAAAAACGGCGGAGAAAAAGACGACGTTCCGCACCGTTCATAGGAAGACGTTGCGAGCGGAGCTTGATATCCATTGCAGTGGGAGCGGGCACCTGATTCAAAAGGTAGACACACAGAAGCATGAACGGAAAGCAGACAGCACCGGTTACAAAAGGCATCCAATACTCGGTGACGGGAAAAGCGTCGAGGATGAACTGCCCCATAGTCTTGACAAGACCCGAAGAGATAATCAACGCGACACTCAAACCCACATTCAGCACCTCACTGATACGCCGACCCTCAATGTAACTGAACAGAACACCCCAAACCATACCGAGGGGAAGACCGCTCAGAAAAATCGAAAAAACTTTCAGATACGGAGGCAAAACGGCAAAACCCAAAAGCGCAAGCTCGGAAAAGCTCATCATACCGATGATGTAATAAATGCGCTGGTGGGACTTCATTCCGGGAAGCAGACGAACGCCTATGAACTTGGACAGTGCATAACCGATTATCTCGAAAAGGACATAAAGAATCTTGATGTCAAAGCCCCACAATGTTTCACCGGAATACAAACCGACTGTGAAAGGTTTGCGAAAGGCATAGGCACAGGTATAAACCAGAAATATCAAAATACTGGCATACAAGGCCAAAACATAAAGAGGAGAACGGGAAAGGTAACGCTTAAGCATCAAAATTATATTTCAAAATAGATTTATTGATTCAGAACTTTTTTCCGAACGCAATATTCATAAACGTCATAAAAAGTATCTTGGTATCAAAGCCCCAGGAACGATGCTCCAAATAGAATAAATCATAACGCAAACGACGGATCATTTTTTCCAAAGTATCGGTATAGCCATTGTAAAGTGTAGCATACGAAGTGACTCCCGGACGAATCTGGAATAAATAACGATAACGGGGATCTACCTCCATAATCTGGTCTATAAAGAACTTACGTTCGGGACGGGGGCCGATAAAGGCCATATCACCGCAGAATACATTCCAAAGCTGGGGAAGTTCGTCCAGATGATGGTCACGAAGAAACCTGCCGACTTTCGTCATACGAGGGTCTTCAGCACCGGCATAGAGGGCAGGGCCATACTTCTCCGCGTCCAACTTCATGCTGCGGAACTTATAGATATTAAAGGGACGACCGAATCTGCCGATACGCTCCTGCTTGAAAATAGCAGGACCACCATCTTCACGTTTCACGGCAATATAGCAAATCAAAAACAGAGGAGAAAAAACAATAAGCGCGCCAAGGGCAAGAAAACAATCACCTATACGCTTCACATTGCGCTCGAAAGCATTCATTCCGTCGGGAATGAAATGGTCATCTTTCTCAATTGGTTCCATAAAATAAAAAGTCTTAGTTTAGATAGTCGAATAGTTTAGGTTGATGAGTGAAATTATTCTATCACTTCATAGGGGTATTGGTTTTCTTCAAAGCTCTTTAGCTCTTCTATTATATCCACTTGCTCCAAAGTCAAATCCGCCTTATTCCAAGTGGCAATAATGTCATGAGCTTGCCTTGCCAGTTCTTCATCATAAACTTCGCTATAACAATAGACAAGAAGTTGAACTTTGAGCAAAGATGCAGGCAGTTTAGGAAGAACTTCCCAACTACGGTCCAATACCTGCTGAATGTATTGCTGCTTATGACCATTATCATAAATGGTAGCGGCAAAAGCAGCTAAAAGACCGAGGCAAAGCTCAGCTTCAGACTCTACAGTCTTGCCGCGAGTGCCATAAAGCTCCAGTGCCTGCTCGTAAACTTCACGGTTCAAACGTGTAAATTCGTCTACATAGATAGGGCTCCCGTCAAGCCCGTAAGTGAGAAGACGATGGGCTAAGGAAAATAATGAATCCATTGATTTGTGAATTATGATTTGTGAATTATAATACTTAGAAAAAAGAGAATTACTCTTTTATGGGTTCTACCAGAGAAGGCGGAATAAAGGTAGTAGCTACGGCCATGACACCCTCAATATTAACTACTACACGACGGTCATGGCGAATACGGACAAACTCGCCGATTACTCCCTCAAAGACACCACCGGTAATACGTACTTTCTGCCCCTTAACCAAATGCAATTCGGCCGGCTCTACATAAAGAACCGCTTCGTCACAATTGCCTGCCACCAGAATAAAACTACGCATTTGCGCCTCGGGAATTACAACCGGACGGCAATGCTCGCGATTCATAATAAAACGTATAGGCATAGACGGTTCGAGTTTATCTTTCAAAACATCTATACGCTTACGGGTGGAGTAAACAAAAACGAGATTGTGAATAGCCGGAAGCAGTTTACGGACGCGTTTCCCCGATTTCATGATATATTCATAGCGCATCGGAATGAAGTTCTCAATATTCTCGGCATCCAGAATTGCTTTCAACGCTAATTCGCGGCTATAAGAAACACGAATCGCAAACCAACATTTATCTACGTCATTTTCAGTAGATAATTGTCTACCGGGTTTACATTGTATCTCAGAAGATTTATTTGCTGATAAACGGGGCATTAATCTGTGATAATCGCAAGATTGGGAATAACATGAAGCCTTGTGAAAAGGGTGTTCTTTAGGGACACCGGAGTAGCGTAGTACCTACCGGTCAAGTCATGTAATGCAGTTATTTCCAATAGTTTAGTTAGCATCCATATTGTTTTAGAACTTCCTACCATCACGGAAAAAGAAGTAGAAAAACAGTTATGTTAGTTATTAGCTTACAAAAAGCTGAAAACGAATAGTCTAAAAAGAAAAAGCATCTTTTAGACGTTCGTTTAAAAGACACTCTTTTTAGGGGGATTTTTTAAAGCATTATTTATATAAATAATAAAGTAATAATGAGGTCTTTTTAAGTGTAGATAATAAACTGGTTTAAAGATATTTATCTAAATAAGAACTTCTATTGGGAAATATTCTTATTAAACATTTTGCCCGTTTGAGAAATAGGTTGTATCTTTGTGCACAATAAACGAACGTCTAAAAAACACTTCCCCCTTCCAGGTATAGTAAATTAATTACCAGCCCATTACCTCTCCACACGCCTCTACCAAAGAAAATACATAACTCAATTTGTTTGTGTATATCACCGATAAAAACTACTTTCGGCCTCGATTATTTTTTCATCATTAATTATCATAGGGCATAAAAACAAAGAAGACGATGAAAAAAGCTATAGAGAACAACAAACTAAAAAAAACAAAAGTGTAAGTAAAGCATTTAGTAAATCAACAATAAATCAAGGCATTAAGAAAAAGCGGGGAGCCAAGCCCGGTGCTCCCATCACAGGTATAAAAGAACATCGGGAAATCATTGAAAAAGCCTTTCTGGAAATGTATCTGAAAGAATATTTGGAAGTGGCTCCCACAGCCGGAATAACCACTTTAGCAAAGTTCCTTTTTGAGAAAAAACTATTCTTAACCAAGAGTAATAAACCCATAGCAACCAATACTATCAGAGGCGAACTTACCGATTTGCTAAAGGATATGAACTGCGCAAATCCCAGAGGAAAACAGAACAAGAAATAAGTAAAAAAACGCCCGTAATTAATGATGAACAACCTATCAGGAAAGGCTCTACCTTTGCCAACTATTAGTAAGGATTAAGCCACACTGCAAGGATGCTGTTTCTTCCTCAAGAGAAGCAGCATCTTTCTTTTTTCCACTACTTGAACCCCACTGAATATTACCTGTTTTTTAAATCTACAAAATTAAATGATGATGAACCGAAAAAAGCCTGCTTCACTTCACGAAGCCATTCGTAATCTATGGAAAATCCGTATCATGCTGGAAAAGAATTACACGGAAAACTGCGCCACATGGATGGCAAAACGTATTGAAAGTCTCATAGACCACATGCAATACGGACATGCGCTCATTGCCTATCATAGGCAGGACGGAACATTCAGACTCGTCAGGGCAACACTGCTTCCCTACAAAAACATGTTCAGACAAGACTATGACATCGCAAGAGTTACAACTACCATTGCATATTGGGATATCGAACAACAAGCATGGAGAACTTTCCAACTTGAGAATTTCCTTGAATGGAGCCCCGTATGTTGATTATTAATCACTCAAAAATTAAAACAAACTATGGCAATGAATTATGGGGGAATCATGTATTTCCCATTGACTGTGAATTTCTTTGATGACGCACCGATAGAACTCGTAGAAGCCAAATGCGGACTGGCAGGAATTACTGCCGTAATAAAACTACTGTGCAAGATGTACAAAGAGAAAGGCTATTATCTGTTGTGGGACAAAGAGCAATGCACGCTCTTTGCCCATAAAACAGGCATTGAAGAAACAAACATGGAAAAGATAATCTGTATCCTCATAGACAAAGGATTTTTTGACCGTAAGTATTACGAAGAACAATACGTGCTGACGTCCGCCACCATCCAAAGGGTATGGCTGGAAGCTACCAAACGAAGAAAAAGGGACTTGAACACCCTACCCTATTTATTGGAAAGCTGCATACAGGACGAAGAAAACAGTATACCAAACAAAGAATATTGCATGCAGCCTGCAAACATTTCATCCCAAAATGCAGACATTTCCGAACAAAGTAAAGTAAAGCAAATAAAAGCAGAAACAGAAGAAGGGAGTTCCGACGAGCATTCTCTTCTGCCTGTACCGGGATATGCCTACAACAAGCAAACGCATAATTATGACGGATTGATATTCACCCTACGGCAAATGAAAATCACAAAAAACGAAGAAGTGAATGCCATTTTGCGCCTGTCCGACTATGGAAGGCTGAAAGGTTACGTATGGCAAGTGATACACAACACGCGCTGGAGTGAAATTGTAGCCAAGGGGAAATACCTCATCGCCGCATTAGTCAAAGAGAAGAAAAAGACAGGGAATTAATATCCGGAAATTAAAGAAAAAACAGCAAAAAAATGAAGTTAACATCATTGGCCGCATGATGTTAACTTCATTGCAACTACGATGTTAACTAACTGCATGGCACACAGTTAACTTCATCGCAGCAATACTATCAACTCTTACACGTAAGTCTCAAGCAGTTTCACTCTCCCGCCTTCCGGCACGATTGTTACTTCCTGAACAGCAGCAGGCAAAAGCACCGTTTCCCCCGCACGCAGAGTTATTTCGTTCTGATTGTCATCCGTCAGACGGCAAGAGCCTTCCACGCAAATAAAGATAACGAATGAGTCCAGTTCCGAATAGTCACAAGTGATTTCTTCCGTCATATCATATACGGAAGTAGTGAAGTAAGGACTTGCTACCATTTCAACGGGCTCATTCTGGATACGCTCGTATTCCGTACGGAAATCGTCTTGCACATCGGAAAAATTAATGGCATCCATCGCCTGGCTGGTATGCAAATCACGGGATTTACCATCCTTATCTTTGCGATTGTAATCGAAGATGCGATAAGTTATATCGGAAGTCTGTTGAATTTCCGCAACAAATGCTCCGGCTCCGATACCATGTACGCGACCGGCAGGTACATAAAACACATCCCCCGGTTCTATTGTGCAAGTCTGAAGTACTTCGGCAAACGTTCCGTTGTGCACTCTGTCTTTATACTCCTTCGGAGTTATCTCCTCGGAAAAGCCGGAAATCAGTTTCGCGCCTTTGTCCGCGGCAATCACATACCACATCTCGTTTTTACCGAAACTGTTATGACGCTTCTTGGCAAGTTCGTCACCCGGATGCACCTGAATGGATAAATCCAATTTGGCATCAATAAATTTTATCAATAGCGGGAATTTACTTCCAAACCGCGCATAGTTTGCTTCACCCACCAACTCGTCTTTATATTTACGAACCATTTCGGGCAAAGTATACCCTTTGTCCGCACCATTGGCTACTACCGATTCACTACCTTCTACCGCTGAAACTTCCCAACTCTCGCCTACATTCGGCAGAGTTTCATCCAAGTGTTTGAATGGGATAATCTTGTCGCCACCCCAAAGTGTCTGTTTCAGGATAGGCTCAAATTTTAGAGGATACATTCGTTGTTTTTAATTAGTACAATTCAATACTGTTACAATACTTTTTCAGATTAACGCGACAAACATACAAAAAATATCAATTTGTATTCTAATTGTTAAACGCTAAACTTTCATAAAATGTTCTCTACATTTCTTCTCAATTACTTGGGGGAACAAAAGAATTTCTCTTTATTTGCAAGAAAATTAAATAATACCATGAATATGATAGACACTGCTCCAACAGAAAGTAATTTGTCCGGTTTGGACAGAAAAAACTTTCAGAAGAATATAAACAGCAAGAAAACAGATTTATATATCCTCAAAAACGCTTTGGGCATGGAAGTGGCGGTAACCAACTACGGTTGTGCAATTCTTTCGATTATGGTGCCCGACAAAAACGGAAAATATGCCAATGTTATTTTAGGCCATGACAGTATAGAGCATGTAGTCAACAGTCCCGAACCTTTCTTAAGTACCACGGTAGGCCGTTACGGTAACCGAATTGCCAATGGAAAATTCACTTTATACGGCGAGGAGCATCAATTGACCGTTAACAACGGCCCCAATTCGCTGCACGGCGGACCAACCGGCTTTCACGCCCGTGTATGGGATGCGGTTCAGCCCAATGAATCGACCGTCATTTTCAATTACACATCCGCCGACGGCGAAGAGGGCTTTCCCGGAACTTTGGAAGTAGAAATGACCTATCGTCTGGAAGATGAGACAAACGCCCTGGTTATAGAATACCGGGCTACAACCGATAAAGCTACTGTTGTTAATTTAACCAATCACGGTTTCTTCAACCTCGCAGGTATTTCCAACCCCTCGCCTACCGTTCTGAATAACATCCTCACTATCAACGCCGATTTTTACGTTCCTATTGATGAAGTGTCCATTCCCACCGGAGAGATTCTGAAAGTGGAAGGTACTCCTATGGATTTCCGTACTCCTCACGCCATCGGCGAGCGTATTGATGATAAATTCCAACAATTGGTAAACGGAGCCGGATATGACCATTGCTATGTATTGAATAAAACGGAAAGTGGTGAATTAAGCCTCGCCGCCACTTGCACAGAGCCCGTAAGCGGACGTACGATGGAAGTGTATACCACAGAAAACGGCGTGCAGCTCTATACAGGAAACTGGCTGGGTGGATTTGCAGGCGCTCATGGAGCAACTTTCCCCGCAAGAAGCGCCGTGTGCTTTGAAGCGCAATGTTTCCCCGATACTCCCAACAAGGCGCATTTCCCATCGGCAGTATTGCTTCCCGGAGACGAATATCAGCAAATTACCATCTATAAATTCGGTGTACAAGAATAGCGCATCAATGAAATAACTAACCTAATTATAAACTTATAAATTTTTCAAAACCATGACACAACAAAAACAGAACGGGAACATCGTTGCCATCATCGTAATGATTTTCTTGTTTGGTATGATTTCATTCGTAACAAACCTGGCTTCACCAATGGGTGACATTTTGAAATTTCAATTTGGCGTACCCAACTGGATGGGCACTCTCGGTGTATTTGCCAACTTCATCGCCTATGCTGTAATGGGATATCCGGCAGGCAATATGCTGCAAAAAATGGGATATAAGAAAACGGCTCTCATTGCCATTACGATAGGATTCATAGGAGTAGGTATCCAGACGCTTTCCGGTGTGGCCGGCAGCTTCGGTATTTACTTGTTGGGAGCATTCATTGCAGGTTTTTCCATGTGTTTGCTCAATACGGTAGTAAACCCTATGCTTAACTCCCTTGGCGGCGGTGGAAACAAAGGCAACCAGCTTATCCAGCTCGGCGGCTCATTCAACTCATTGGCAGGAACTTCCGTAATCATCCTGACCGGTATTCTGATACCTTCCATTACCAATGCCAAAATCAGCGACGTATTCCCTCTGATGTACGCAGCTTTGGCTATATTCGCATTCGCATTCATCGTTATCTTCTTCTCCACCATACCTGAAAAAGAAAAAGCAGAGGTAAAAACCGATTCCACTCATTCTCAATACGGACCTCTGTCATTCCGCCACTTCATATTCGGCGCCATCGGTATCTTTGTTTATGTGGGAATAGAGGTGGGAGTACCCAACGTATTGAACAAATGGTTACAAAATCCGGATTTGGATGTATTGGGTGTAAATGGAGCAGGAGCAGAAGCCATTGCAGGTTCCGTTACCGCTACATACTGGTTGCTGATGTTGGTAGGCCGTCTTATCGGCGCAAGTATCGGTAGCAAGATTTCAGCCAAAGCGATGTTGGGAACAGCTTCTGCCATAGGAATTATCCTGGTTATCTCCGCCATGTTCGCGCCAACAGACTCAATGGTAAATATGCCGGTATTCAAGAACAGTTCCGAAGGAATGTTCGGACTCGTACATGTGCCTGTCAATGCGATGTTCCTTGCGTTAGTCGGACTTTGTACATCCATCATGTGGGGTGGAATCTTCAACCTTGCCGTAGAAGGATTAGGTAAATATACGGAAAAAGCTTCCGGAATCTTCATGGTTCTTGTTTGCGGCGGTGGTATCCTGCCTCTATTGCAAAACGCCATTGTTGACTGGAATGACGGAATCGGCTACCTCACAAGTTATTGGCTGATTGTAGTGGCCCTCGCCTATCTGCTTTATTATGCACTGATAGGTTGCAAGAACGTAAACAAGGATATTAAAGTTGATTGATAGATAAATACAGGTAATTAGATTTATTCACCTTAAAAAACAATATCATGGATATAGAATACGTAAGAAGCCGTTTCATCAAGCATTTTGACGGAACAACAGGAGCTGTTTATGCTTCTCCGGGTCGCATCAACTTAATCGGTGAGCATACCGACTATAACGGTGGTTTTGTATTCCCCGGAGCAATCGACAAAGGTATGATTGCAGAAGTGAAACCCAATGGCACAAACACAGTCAAAGCTTATTCCATCGATTTGAAAGATTATGTGGAATTCGGTCTGAACGAAGAAGACGCTCCCCGCGCCAGCTGGGCAAGATATATTTTCGGTGTATGCCGCGAAATGATTAAACGCGGTGTAGAAGTGAAAGGATTCAATACCGCTTTTGCAGGCGATGTGCCTTTGGGTGCAGGTATGTCCTCTTCCGCTGCATTGGAAAGTACTTATGCTTATGCATTGAACGACCTGTTCGGCGACAATAAAATCGACAAATTCGAATTGGCTAAAATAGGTCAGGCTACGGAACACAACTACTGCGGCGTTAACTGTGGCATCATGGACCAGTTTGCTTCCGTATTCGGTAAAAAAGGCAGCCTTATCCGTCTGGATTGCCGCTCGCTGGAATATCAGTACTTCCCGTTCGAGCCGAAAGGCTACCGCTTGGTACTGGTAGATTCCGTAGTAAAACACGAACTTGCTTCGTCCGCATACAATAAGCGCCGCCAAAGCTGCGAGGCTGCCGTTGCCGCTATCCAGAAAAAACACCCGCATGTGGAATTCCTGCGTGACTGCAACATGGAAATGCTCGAAGAAGCCAAAGCCGAAATCAGCGCGGAAGACTTTATGCGCGCAGAATACGTGATTGAAGAAATCCAACGCGTGCTCGATGTTTGCGATGCTTTGGAAAAAGGCGATTACGAAACGGTAGGCCAGAAGATGTACGAAACACATCATGGCATGAGTAAGCTGTATGAAGTAAGCTGCGAAGAACTCGACTTCCTGAATGACCTTGCTTTTGATTGCGGCGTAACCGGTTCGCGTGTTATGGGCGGCGGCTTCGGCGGTTGCACCATTAACCTCGTTAAAGAAGAACTGTACAGCACCTTTATCGAAAGAGCCAAAGAGGAATTCAAGAAGAAATTCAACAGAAGCCCGAAGGTTTACGATGTCGTAATCAGCGACGGTGCACGCAGATTAGAATAAACAAATCAAAAAACGATAAAGCGATAGGGTGATAAAGTGGTTTTCCACAGTATCACCCTATTTTTGTCGCTTGCATCTATCCTGCTACCTTATCACTATACGCCCTTTTTTATGCAGTGCAACAGTTTCCAAAGAGCGTACCCCACATTTTAACAATAAAACGTTGATGTAAATAACAAGCGGAAAGTTATTGTACATCCGCCGGGAGCACAAGCCCGAAAGGCCGTAGGAAAAATTATTACTTCCTTACGGATAACAGGCCTTAATTCCTTTTAAAACCCCGGCAAAGTGAAATCAGTACCTCTCAAAGAGATAAAAATCAATAAAGAAGTTCTGAAAATAAAACTCCCCGCCCAATCGGTTGTTACCCTTGAGTTACAGTAAATCAACCGCAAAGACTTATTGTAATTAAAACAAGAAGCGGGTGACGGGTGCAAGAAAAAAGAGCGACTTTCTATGTTGCGGATTAGACATAAAGAGTTATCTTTGTCCTGTTAAAATTAACAAGCAAGAAATCAACCCGCTTAAAGAGTATTCAAATTATAATTATTTTAATAATATGAACGACAAGAAACTTATGAACCTTGCAGCGGACAACATCCGTATCCTTGCTGCTTCTATGGTCGAAAAAGCCAACTCCGGACATCCCGGTGGCGCTATGGGTGGTGCCGACTTTGTGAATGTACTCTTCTCCGAGTTCTTAGTATACGATCCTGAGAACCCCGCCTGGGAAGGTCGCGACCGCTTCTTCCTTGACCCGGGACACATGTCACCGATGCTTTATTCCACATTGGCGCTGGCAGGCAAGTTCACGCTGGATGAGCTGAAAGAGTTCCGTCAATGGGGCAGTCCCACTCCGGGACATCCCGAACGCGACATCATGCGCGGCATTGAAAACACTTCCGGCCCGTTGGGACAAGGACACACCTTTGCCGTCGGAGCAGCCATCGCCGCCAAGTTCATGAAGGCTCGTTTTGAAGAAGTAATGAACCAGACTATTTACGCATATATCTCCGACGGTGGTATTCAGGAAGAAATTTCACAGGGCGCAGGCCGTATTGCCGGTGCGCTGGGTCTGGACAACCTCATCATGTTTTATGACGCCAACGACATCCAGCTTTCCACCGAAACGAAAGATGTAACCATCGAAGATACCGCCAAGAAATACGAGGCATGGGGCTGGAAAGTCATCAAAATCGACGGTAACGACGCAGATGCCATCCGCGGTGCACTCAACGAGGCTAAAGCCGAGGCAGAGCGTCCTACACTGATTATCGGCCATACCGTTATGGGTAAAGGCGCGCGCAAGGCGGACGGCAGCAGCTATGAAGCCAACTGCGCTACCCACGGCGCTCCTTTGGGCGGTGACGCTTACGTAAACACAATCAAGAATCTGGGTGGTAACCCGGAAAATCCGTTCACAGTCTTCCCGGAAGTGGCCGAACTTTACGCTAAACGCGCTGCCGAATTGAAGAGCATCATGGCAGAGAAATATGCAGTCAAAGCCGCATGGGCAAAAGCCAATCCTGAAAAGGCGGCCAAACTGGAACTGTTCTTCTCCGGCAAGGCTCCCGAAGTGAACTGGGCTGCTATCGAACAGAAAGCCAACGTGGCTACACGTGCCGCATCGGCCACCGTGCTCGGCGCTCTTGCCACTCAGGTAGAGAACATGGTTGTCGCTTCCGCCGACTTATCCAACTCCGACAAGACCGACGGTTTCTTGAAAAAGACTCACGCCTTCAAGAAAGGCGATTTCAGCGGCGCATTCTTCCAGGCAGGCGTATCGGAACTGACAATGGCATGCTGCTGTATCGGTATGGCGCTGCACGGCGGTATCATCCCCGCTTGCGGAACGTTCTTCGTATTCTCCGACTATATGAAGCCTGCCGTACGTATGGCTGCCCTGATGGAAATTCCCGTAAAATTCATCTGGACACACGACGCATTCCGCGTAGGAGAAGACGGTCCTACTCACGAACCGGTAGAACAGGAAGCCCAAATCCGCCTGATGGAAAAACTGAAGAACCACAAGGGACATAACTCTATGTTGGTACTTCGTCCCGCCGATGCGGAAGAAACAACCGTAGCATGGAAACTCGCAATGGATAATATGTCTACTCCGACAGCTTTGATATTCTCCCGCCAAAACATCGTCAACCTGCCCGCAGGCAACGATTACAGTCAGGCGGCCAAAGGCGCTTACATCGTAGCAGGCTCGGACGAGAATCCGGACATCACCCTCGTCGCTTCAGGTTCCGAAGTGGCTACGCTGGTGGCAGGTGCGGAACTGCTGCGTAAAGACGGTATCAAACTGCGTATCGTATCCGCTCCGTCCGAAGGACTGTTCCGCAGTCAGGCTCCGGGCTATCAGGAAAGCATTATTCCGGCAGACGCAAAAGTATTCGGTCTGACCGCCGGCCTGCCCGTTACGCTGGAAGGCTTGGTAGGTGCACACGGTAAGGTTTGGGGACTGGAATCGTTCGGTTTCTCCGCTCCTTACAAAGTATTGGACGAAAAACTGGGCTTTACGGCAGAGAACGTATACAAGCAGGTAAAAGCAATGATTTAATAAACAGGCGATAAAACGGTAAGGTGATAAAACGATGGAACTGTCACCTGCCGTTTTATCACTTATCACTCTATCACTTTATTTTTATATGAAAACTATTGGACTTTGTTCCGACCACGCCGGATTCGAACTGAAAGAGTACGTTCGCGGTTGGCTGGAAGTAAAAGGCTGGCCTTACAAAGATTACGGAACCTACTCCGCCGAGAGTTGCGATTATCCCGACTTCGCCCACCAATTGGCACAAGCTGTCGAGGCAGGCGAATGTTATCCGGGAATTGCCATCTGCGGTAGCGGAAACGGCATCAACATGACACTCAACAAACATCAAGGCGTTCGTGCCGCCCTTTGCTGGACTGCGGAAATCGCTCATCTGGCACGCCAGCATAATGATGCCAATGTCCTTGTCATGCCGGGTCGTTTCATCGGCACGGAAGAGGCGGATATGATTATGACCGAATTCTTCAACACCGCGTTTGAGGGCGGACGTCACCAACGGAGAATAGACAAGATACCGGTACAAGGATAATCTCCGGAATAAGGGAAGCCCTTAACCTGTTATTTTCATCTCGCGAGACGGAATTATTCATCCCGTGAAATGAAAAAAATCATCCTGTGAGACGATTTATTTCCTCTCACAGGATGATTTTTTTCATCTTAGGGGACGGATTTCCTATCATTCTTAAATCATAATAAAGTCTTCTGAATCCCTAAGATTTACCGATAGAAAGATTTTTATATCAATAATGTATATCCAAAGATTGTTTTCTGTAAAAGGAAAAGTAATGTAACATATAAAACACGATATGGAACATCAGGAATACCTGTTGTTACGTACAATCATGGAATAGAATCAAATAATTCACTGTTTATGCCGAGGATGGCTTACCTTTGCCATTAGAAAAACGAATCGTGATTAACCATTTTACTTGTAAACCATGAAAAATTTTTTTTTATCATTCTGTCTCTCATTCATCAGCCTTATGGCTTTCTCGGCAGACCGATTTATAGTATTTAAACCGACCGGCGACTGTTTCCCGTTAGCAACCGATGGAAAGCCTTGTCCCATTATCATCGATGCTGATGAAGACCCGGGAGTAAAAATGGCCGTAGACAACCTGCAACAGGATATCTTCAGCGTATGCGGAACTAAACCCGAGATTAGTACACACGTAAATAGCCGATATGCCGTTTTAGTCGGAACATACCGGTCTCCGCTGATACAACGCCTTTTGTCTTCCGGCAAATTAAATAAAAAAGAATTGGAAGGCAAGAGAGAAAAGTATCTCCTGCAGACCGTATCTTCTCCTTGCGACGGAGTGGAAAAAGCACTTGTCATTGCCGGCAGCGACAAACGCGGAGCTATCTACGGCATTTACGAACTATCCGGACAAATAGGCGTATCCCCCTGGTATTGGTGGGCGGACGTACCTGTACACAAACACAAACATATCTATATAAAACCGGGTATATATACAGACGGTGAACCTAAAGTAGAGTACCGTGGTATTTTCATTAACGACGAGTGGCCGTGCATGGGAAACTGGGCAAAAGAAAAATTCGGCGACTTCAACAGCACGTTTTATAAGCATGTTTTCGAATTGGTATTACGTTTGAAGGGTAATTTTATGTGGCCTGCAATGTGGGGAAGCGCTTTTTATGACGATGACCCGCAGAACGGCGTATTGGCCCACACCATGGGGGTCGTGATGGGAACTTCTCATCACGAGCCTATGGCCTTGGCGCAACAAGATTGGAAACGGCGCGGCAAAGGAGCATGGGACTATACACAAAACAAGAAAGGTCTCAATGATTTCTGGACTTACGGCATAGAACGCGCCAAAAACTGGGAATCCGTAATCACCATAGGAATGCGCGGCGACGGCGATGAACCGATGAGCGAAGGCGCCAATATCTCATTATTGGAGAATATAGTGAAAGACCAACGCGAAATCATTGAGAAAGTGACAGGCAAAAAGGCCGATAAAACGCCACAGGTATGGGCGCTTTATAAAGAAGTGCAAGACTATTATGACAAAGGAATGCGTGTTCCGGACGACGTTACCCTGCTGTTGTGCGATGACAACTGGGGCAATGTACGAAAACTGCCATGCCCGGATGAGAAGCCGCGTACCGGCGGATACGGCATGTACTACCATTTCGACTATGTGGGCGCCCCCCGAAATTCCAAATGGATTAACATCAACCCCATTCCCCGTATCTGGGAACAAATGCATCTGACTTATGAATATGGCGTACGCAAGCTATGGATAGTCAACGTAGGTGATTTGAAACCTATGGAATACCCCATCACCTTCTTCCTGGACATGGCATGGAACCCCGACAAATTCAATGCCCAAAACCTGCAACAGCATGCAGAAGAATTCTGCGCCCGGCAATTCGGCCGCACATATGCCAAAGAAGCGGCACGCATTCTTTCTCTTTATGCCAAATACAACCGCCGGGTCACTCCCGAAATGCTGAATGTCAAAACGTACAGCTTCAATTACGGCGAATGGGAACGTGTCGTCAATGAATACAATACGTTGGCGCTGGATGCGCACAACCTCGGTTTCTTGTTGCCATCAGAATACAGAGATGCTTACGACCAGCTTATTTCGTTCCCGGTTCAAGCATGTTCAAACCTATATAATATGTATTATGCCCAAGCCAAGAACCAAGCGTTGGCAGCCAAAAAAGATCCGGAAGCAAATTACTGGGCGGATAAAGTGGAATCCTGCTTTCAACGCGACTCCATCTTGACCGATTATTATCATAAGACAATATCCGACGGAAAGTGGAATCACCTTATGAGCCAGATTCATATCGGCTATACTTCCTGGAACAATCCGGAAAAACGAACCATGCCCAAAATAACCCGTGTACCCGAACGTTCCGTTCCTTATACGTTTAAAGAAACGAAAGGATATGTATCTATCGAAGCCGAGCACTTCACACGCGCCGTCAGTGAAGGTAAAACCACATGGAGCATCATTCCTGGATTCGGAAAGACACTATCGGGCATCACCACCCTTCCCGTCACCCTGACACCGGAGAAGATGTATCTGGAGTATGACATAGAAATGGAAAAGACCGGAAACGTACGGGTAGAACTCTTACTTGCCCCTACCCTGAACTTCAACGAGAACAAAGGATTGAGTTATGCAGTCAGTTTTGACGGCGGGAAAGAGCAAATCATCAATTTCAACGGTCATTATACCGGAGAGTTGGGCAAATGGCAGTCCAATCCGATTATCGAATCCCGCTCAATCCATCAATTAACTAAAAAAGGCATACACACGTTGCGTATCCGTCCGTTGAATCCGGGTATCGTTATCGAAAAGATTCTGATTCACGCAGGCGGACTGAAACCGAGCTATCTGGGTGCACCGGAAACGCGAAAGCCCCTTTGAATACCTATATAAACCAAAAAGGACATTACAAAACATCTGATACTATGAAATACACAAAAAAAGGAATATTCAAACCGGGAATACTTTTTCGCACAGCCTTATTTTGCATCTGTATACTGACCGGGTGCAAGGATGACGAACTTCCTGACAAGGCACCGGACATAACCGGCAGGCAAGAAACTTTAAATGACATAAACAACAATATAAAAGCGTTACAACAACTCATAAAAGCCGAAGAAAACAACGTAGGAATAAAAACATGCACACCATCCGGAAACCGGACCGGCTATCAGATTGAACTGACAAACGGCACGCTTATTACCGTATGTACGCAAATCGCCGCACTGGACGGTGAAACCAATCAGACGGTCTATGCTCCCCTGATAGGAGCCCAAGAAAGAAACGGCGTCTATTACTGGACTATAGGTGGCGAATGGCTTTTTACCAACGGCGTCACCGGCAGCAAAACAAAAGTAACAGGTTCCGACAGCGTCTTGCCCGAAGTCGGTATCGCAGAAGAAGGTTATTGGAGTATCGATTATGGAAACCGGACATATACATTGGATGAAAAAGCGCAAAGCGGACGTATAGAGAGCGTCTTCCGCAATGTCGACCTTTCAAACAGCGGATACGTTACCTTTACATTTACCGGGAACACATCTTCCATAGTCCTGCCTATCAAGGAAAACGATGGGAACAATCCTGTTACGGGAGCGTTACGCCGCCCAATCTCGCCCAACCGTCCTATGTGGCTCATTCATATCGATTCCTGGACTTATCCCGATCCGGAAAAAATCATTGATATGATACCGGAAGATATACGTCCGTTCGTAGTCTTCAACATTTCATTATCTACTTCGCCTCATGATGCCGCCAATTTTGAACGTGTAGAATACGGCTACGAAACAGCCAAATCCTGGTTGAGAGTTTGTGCGGAAAAAAACGTATGGGCAATGGTGCAACCGGCAAGCGGGGCGAAATGCCATTTCCCGGACTTCACAGACTATGCGGAATTGGAAACCAGTATGTATGATGAGTTTTACAGAGACTATCCCAATTTTCTTGGTTTCAATTATAGCGAACAATTTTGGGGATTCGACAACAGCCTGTTTAATGTACGTTATGAAGACCGGCTCACTCATTGGAGTAATCTGATGAAGTTAAGCCACAAATACGGCGGATATCTGGTAGTCAGCTTCTGTAATGCTTATTGGGGAGCTTCCCACAATCCGATAGCCATGTTCAAGCGGAGCGGCAGTTTCAGAGAAGCTTGCAGCCTGTATCCGGAGCACTTCATTTTATGCGAGAAATATACCTCTCAAAACGGTTTCTTCGATGTGGAAAGTACTTGTCTCGGCGCTTACTTATCCGGATATGCCGGGCAGTATGGCATACGTTTTGACGAATGTGGCTGGAACGGACTATATGGCGATACCGATTTTCCTGTGGCTGCCGGAGCCATCCCTGCTTTGGAACATATAACGCTGACCGGACAAACCGTAATCGACGGTCCAGAGCTGATATGGCGTCAATGTTATAAAGAGGGGAGTATTACAGACAACGGCGGTTACAAACAGAGAAATTGGGAGATGTTCCCTCAATTCGAGAATATCAATCTCGATATCTTCCGTAAAATACTGGACGGAACCGTATATATACCCGGCCGGGAAGAAGTAATAGAACGAACCAAAGCTGTCATTGTGCACGATGTAAATTCCGGTAGCAACATGCAGAAGTACAGTGCACCTGTCGGTTTGTACGAAGGGCTTTATCGAATGGATGACGACGGAAACAATCAAAGCGAACAAGATTATAACAAGAATTACTTCAAGAAAACCGGGCGTTACCCTACCATCCCCATTGTGTATGGCTTGAGAGATGCCATAGCCAATACATTCTCCGTACAAGTGAACATGTCCGAATATGCAAGCCGTTGGGGAGACAAGGATAAAAAGGTACAGGAGTTCAAGACCCTGTTTCCCGAAGAATATACGGGTAATCTCTATGCCGGCCGTAGCGATAACCGTTGGGTGACTTATAATCCTACCGGACAAACAGCCTCGGCCACCCTTCCTCTGAAGTACAATACATGTGACAAAATAGAGCTTACCTATGCAAAATATACAGCGGGAATAGTCAAGGAACATACCGACAAATTGACTTTCTACCTCACCAATTACAGCAATACCAACACTTCATTGAAAAGTGAGGTTATCAGGATTTTCGGCAGCACACAGAAACCGACCTACACTTACAATGATAGAGGCAGCCGTACCGTTGCTCCGCAAATCAGTGAAACATGGAATAACAACATACTGACTTTAACGGTAAAACATAACGGTCCGCTGGACATTACGGTAAATTGTGCCGGTGATGCGATGCAGCGTGAAACCGGTTATCGTACGGCAACGATTTCCACACCTGCATCTCCGCAATCTTATTCGGGGCCCCGCCAGCATGAAGCCGAGAACTTCGATTACAAAAATATCAAAGCACATGTAAAGAATGCAGCCGGCGGAAGTATACGGAACTATACGGCATTGGGTTACATAAACTTCGGTTCAAGCTCCGCTGCGGCCGTCAGAGATATGGTAAGTGTTTTAAACGAAGGTCCGTACACATTGAAGATTAGATATAGAGCGCCGTCAGCCACCGTTTCTACCGTAGAATTACACATCAACGGTAAAACGAGCGGTTTTCCCGAATTTACCCAAACCGGTAATGATGATTGGCGAGTGAGCATGCAGCAAGTGTATTTGAACAAAGGAACGAACACCATCGAACTACGCGCCAATGGCAATGCGGCAAGCGAACTTTATTTGGACAATATCATCATAGAGGGTGTATAACCATTTCAGTCAATTATTACACACTTTCAATCAAAAACTAACCTTTGTCATTTGGAGAGTTTTCCTACTTTTGTCAACGTAATCTAATTACCATTTAAGAACATAAAAGAAAAACGCATGAAGAAAGTAATCGGAATCATCTCCCTGCTTCTATCGGTAACTTTGGCAACTGCCAATCCGATAGATTTTGACAAAGCCTTCAAAGAAAGCGCCAACATCGAAAAACAAATCAAGAGAACGTCTTTCCCCGACCGCACCTATCTCATCACAGATTTTGGCGCAAAGCCCGATACGCCGGATGAACCTTGTCATGAGGCTATCAACCAGGCCATCGTAACATGCAGCCTGAACGGTGGCGGAACAGTTGTAGTACCCAAAGGGACTTTCCATACCGGCCCTGTCACCTTAAAGAGCAATGTGAATTTTCATGTGGAAGAAGGTGCCGTATTGAAATTCTCTACCGACCAAAGCCTTTACTTTCCCGCCGTCATTACCCGCTGGGAAGGTTTGGACTGCTATAATGCCCGTCCGCTGATATATGCGTACGGCGAAACCAACATCGCCATCACCGGTAAAGGTACAATTGACGGACAAGGTTCCAATGAAACCTGGTGGTCTATGTGCGGCGCTCCACGCTACGGCTGGAAGGAAGGGATGGTTGCCCAACGCAACGGCGGACGCGAACGTCTGTTGATGTATGGCGAAACCTCTACTCCCATATACAAACGCATCATGAAGCCCGAAGACGGTATGCGCCCGCAACTCATCAACCTCTATTCCTGCAATACGGTATTAATAGAAGATGTAACCCTGCTGAACTCTCCGTTCTGGGTTATCCACCCGTTGTTTTGCGAAAGCCTCATCGTACGTGGTGTACACGTTTTCAACCGTGGTCCCAACGGAGACGGCTGCGACCCGGAATCTTGCAAAAACGTGCTGATAGAGAACTGTACTTTCGATACGGGTGACGACTGTATAGCCATTAAATCCGGACGTAACCAAGACGGCCGCAAATGGAACATCCCCAGCGAGAATATCATAGTACGCGGCTGTTTCATGAAAAACGGTCATGGCGGTGTAGTCATCGGCAGCGAAATATCCGGTGGTTACCGTAACCTGTTCGTAGAGAACTGCCGCATGGACAGCCCGGATTTGGATCGCGTAATCCGCATCAAGACCAGTACTTGCCGAGGCGGACTGATAGAAAATGTATTTGTGCGTAACGTCACTGTCGGCCAGTGTCGCGAAGCCGTACTCCGCATCAATCTGCAATACGAAAACCGTGAAAAGTGTAACCGTGGCTATGCTCCTACCGTACGCAACGTACACCTCAAAAATGTAACCTGCGAAAAGAGTAAGCTCGGTGTCCTCATCATCGGACTCGACGATGATAAACACGTTTATAACGTAAGTGTGGAAGACTCCCGCTTTAACAATGTGGAAAAAGGCGGTAATCAAATAAAAGGAGCAAAAGACATTACGTTCAAGAATTTGTATATAAACGGAGAACTTGTAAAGTAAGACAACCACATTTTCATATAGTTCAGCCCGGAACCTTTACATTGTGACAAAAAGCAATAAAGATTCCGGGCTATTTATTCCCCTTGTTTTCTTATTTTTAGCAAATAAGTTGCATATTGTCTTTAAATAAAAACTATCTTTGTACTTCAATAATCCGGAACTCAGAATGATATGGAGCAATTAAATACCATAAAAGAGCTTATCAATCAGGGAAATGTAGAGCAGGCTATCCTCCAGCTTGACGAAATACTTCAAACCGATTTTCCCGAAAAAGACGAAGCCTATTACCTCCGGGGGAATGCTTACCGCAAGCAGAGCAACTGGCAGCAGGCGCTGAATAACTACCAATATGCCATTGACCTCAATCCGGACAGTCCCGCCCGGCAAGCCCGCAACATGGTGATGGATATTCTGAACTTCTTTCATAAGGATATGTACAATCAATAAATAAAAGAACGTAAATTATGGCAAAAATCAAAGGAGCAATCGTAGTAGACACCGAACGTTGCAAAGGCTGCAACCTGTGTGCCGTGGCTTGTCCGCTCAATGTAATAGCCCTCACCAAAGAGGTGAATGTAAAAGGGTATAACTATGCCCACCAGATATTGGAAGATACCTGTAACGGATGCAGTTCTTGCGCAACCGTATGTCCGGACGGATGTATCTCGGTTTATAAAGTAAAAGTAGAATAAATAAGAAGAATATGGCAGAAGAAGTTGTATTAATGAAAGGAAACGAAGCCATCGCCCACGCAGCCATTCGCTGTGGTGCCGACGGATACTTCGGCTATCCTATTACTCCCCAATCGGAAGTATTGGAAACACTTGCCGAACTGAAACCCTGGGAAACCACCGGCATGGTAGTACTCCAGGCAGAAAGTGAAGTGGCAGCTATTAATATGGTATACGGTGGCGCCGG
The DNA here is from genome assembly GCF_001915465.1 of Bacteroides sp. 44_46. NCBI lineage: Bacteria > Pseudomonadati > Bacteroidota > Bacteroidia > Bacteroidales > Bacteroidaceae > Bacteroides > Bacteroides sp. 44_46. The sequence goes on from NZ_MNQO01000020.1 coordinate 349,423, forward strand.
AAGCGGAAAAATGGTAATGACCTCTTCATCCAGCCCCGGTGTCAGCCTCAAGCAGGAAGGAATTTCCTACATTGCAGGAGCCGAATTGCCGTGTCTGATTGTAAACGTGATGCGCGGCGGTCCCGGCCTCGGAACCATTCAGCCGAGTCAGGCCGACTATTTCCAGACCGTAAAAGGCGGCGGTCACGGTGACTATCGTCTCATCGCCCTTGCCCCTGCTTCCGTGCAGGAAATGGCGGACTTCGTAAGTTTGGGTTTTGAACTTGCCTTCAAGTACCGTAACCCGGCTATCATCCTTGCCGACGGTGTAATCGGTCAGATGATGGAAAAAGTAGTGCTCCCCGTACAGAAGCCTCGCCGTACGGATGCCGAAGTTATCGAGCAATGCCCGTGGGCCACTACCGGCAGAACCAACGGCCGCAAGCCCAATGTCATTACCTCTCTGGAACTGAAACCGGAAGAAATGGAGAAAAACAATATCCGTTTCCAAGCCAAATACAAAGAAATCGAAGAAAACGAAGTACGTTTCGAAGAGATTCACTGCGACGATGCCGAATACCTGATTGTAGCGTTCGGCTCTATGGCACGTATCGGCCAGAAGGCCATGGAACTGGCTCGTGAAGAGGGTATCAAGGTCGGAATGCTTCGTCCTATCACCCTGTGGCCGTTCCCGACCAAAGCCATTGCCGCCTATGCCGACAAAGTAAAAGGCATGCTGGTCACCGAGTTGAATGCAGGACAGATGATTGAGGATGTCCGCCTGGCCGTAAACGGAAAAGTGAAAGTGGAACATTTCGGACGCCTCGGCGGTATCGTCCCCGATCCGGATGAGATTGTTACGGCACTTGCCAAATTAAAAAATGAGAATTGAGAAGTAAGAAATCTCAGTAACTCTATTTGTATTTTTTAATTTTTAATTCTCAATTTAAGAAATGAATCCTGATAAAATAAGAAACGTACTGAATATTCTCTTCATGGTACTTGCCCTGGCAGCCATCATCGTATATTTTGTGGCAAAAGACGACTTCAAGCTGTTTATATACGTTTGCGGCGCTGCCATATTCGTCAAGCTCATGGAGTTTTTCATACGGTTCACCAACAGATAAGGAGAAGTGATTATGACAAAAGAAGATATTATCAAACCTGAGAACCTGGTTGCCAAGAAACCGACTCTGATGAACGATAATCCCATGCATTACTGCCCGGGATGCAGCCACGGTGTGGTTCATAAACTGATTGCCGAAGTAATCGAAGAAATGGGACTGGAAGATAAAGCCGTAGGTATCTCCCCTGTGGGATGCGCCGTATTTATCTACAACTATATAGATATCGATTGGCAGGAAGCCGCTCACGGACGTGCTCCCGCACTTGCCACCGCTATCAAGCGCCTGTGGCCGGACCGTCTGGTATTTACCTACCAGGGCGACGGTGATTTGGCCTGTATCGGTACCGCCGAAACAATTCATGCGCTGAACCGCGGCGAGAATATAACCATTGTTTTCATCAACAACGCCATCTACGGTATGACCGGCGGACAAATGGCTCCTACTACCCTTGTGGGCATGAAGACTTCTACCAGCCCCTACGGACGCGACGTGCATTTGCACGGTTATCCTCTGAAGATAGCCGACATTGCCGCCCAACTGGAAGGTACGGCTTACGTCACCCGCCAAAGTGTGGAAACCGTTCCCGCCATCCGCAAGGCGAAGAAAGCTATCCGCAAGGCATTCGAGAACTCCATGGCAGGCAAAGGCTCCAACCTCGTAGAGATTGTTTCCACCTGTAACTCCGGCTGGAAGATGTCTCCGGAAAAATCAAACAAATGGATGCAGGAGAATATGTTCCCCTTCTATCCGTTAGGTGACTTGAAAGATAAATAATGATGCTAAAAACAGAAGAACAATGAAAGAAGAAATCATTATAGCAGGCTTCGGCGGACAAGGTGTATTGTCCATGGGCAAGATTTTGGCATACTCCGGACTGATGGAAGGCAAAGAGGTTACCTGGATGCCGGCATACGGTCCGGAACAACGCGGCGGTACGGCAAACGTAACCGTGATTGTAAGTGACGAGAAAATCTCCTCACCCATTCTGAGCAAATACGACGCGGCTATCATCCTGAACCAACCCTCGCTGGAGAAGTTCGAGAGTAAGGTAAAACCCGGCGGCGTACTTATCTACGACGGCTACGGCATTATCAACCCGCCCACACGTAAGGATATCCACATTTACCGCATCGACGCTATGGATGCCGCCAATGAGATGAATAACGCCAAAGCATTCAACATGATTGTACTGGGCGGTCTGTTGAAGATTGCTCCGATCGTGACTTTGGAAAACGTTATCAAGGGATTGAAAAAGACACTCCCCGAACGTCATCACCACCTGATACCGATGAATGAAGAGGCCATCAAACGTGGTATGGAGCTGATTAAAGAGGTATAAAGTACCTAAACTATAAACGGATGATGCTTTCTTAAAGGAAACATCATCCGTTTTTTCTTACCCGCCTATTCGGGGAATTTTATAATAATAGTCAAGTCTGGTACGTTAATGGCCGACATCAGTTATAAGGACAAACTCCCGTATCACGCATCTTGCATCTGGAGTTTGTAATCTTACATATTCCTCTTCCGTTGATTACATCATCTGTCAGGTTATCGCAAGTCACTTTATACTTGTCCTTACCACCTGTATTGCCGGTAGCCGCAAGCACTACATAAAGAATAAGAAGCGCGATCGCCACAAATATCAATATCCAGGTAATGGTGAAAACGGCATACGTAGTCAATATCATATAACCCCACCGCCACATCAGTCGCTTCCTGTCCTCGGGTACCGCGCTACGTATTTGATACAAAGCGTAACCAATCAATGCAAGGGCGGAAATCCCCGCCAGCCAGCCAATCATATCCTGGCTATCCGAACCGAGCCACTGCGAAAAGACCGCGACAACGCCCAGTACGGCACCTATCCAGTAATAACTCTTTGACTCCGGCACGACATCCACTCCCGACATTTCGTACAAACGGTTGGGAACAAAATTACTCCATTTGGTGAATGACAAGATTACGGCAACAAAAGACAAGACGACAAGTACCAATAATCCGCCGCACAGCGCAGCAAGATTTACCGCTATGTCATAAAAAAGACGCCAGGTTTCCGCTTTCTTATTTTCCGCCCGGCCACAACTCAGAATACGGCGTACAATGCGCCAAACGGGATAGACCAGGGTCAACGCCACACATATCCCCGCAACCCAATAAAGCTGCGTATCCGCAGGAGTCTCGTCCATAAAAAGCAATGCGCCGGAAAGCAAACCTGCCATCATCATTATAAAGCCCAGCACACCTGTTATAATCAATGTACGAAGAGAACGGAAACTGAATGAAGAGACAATCTCCGTACCCGCTTTCTTATTGAACCAACTTTTTATCTTACCGAACCTCAAAAACAAGAGGCATGAAAAAACAAAGCCGCACAACCCTAATATTTGGGAAAGTAAAGCCAACAATACGATTAAAATTTCCATATTACTTCATTCTATTATTCGTAATAAGTAATGCTACGTTCCGCAATACCATAAGGCTGCCCGTTAAGGGTTATCACCATGCGTGTCCAGTTGCCCCGGTCGTCTGTTTCCGTATAGTCATAGGAAACTTCATTATCATCGGACGATACGCAGGTTTCCAACCATCCTTTTTCATTATAGGTGTACTCTTTAACGGTCAGGTATTCATCCATCTCACTGTAAGCGGATTCTTTAAGTACGCGTCCCCGAGCGTCTTTCACTACATAATCACGTTCCGTATCTCCATGCTCTATGCGATTACCGTCCGCATACTCTATCTTTGAGGCATCCGCCGGATACTCATTGGTAATCTTATCACCGTCTATATACATATCTTCGATTGTATTCGCCAAATTACCGCCTTGATAGATATACTTACGGTCGGTAACCATTTCACCGTTCCGGAAGAGTTTCTCGTTGCTGACATTTCCGTCTTGGTAATCATAGACTGTGATGTACTTAACGGCATCCACCACGCTTATTACAGAGTCGAGCTGTCCGGCTGCGCTATAAATCCGGGTGTCTTCTTGCGGAAAGAAATCCGTCTCCCGATAAACGTCCGGTTTGCCGTTCTTTACTATTTTATCGCCTTGCGCCTTCGCGTTATAAATCAAAGTCTGAACCTTATGTACCTTACCGTTCAGTCCTTCCCGGCCCGTACTATTTCCGTTTTGTGTAGATACGCCACCGCAAGCGGTCAGCGCAATGGCTGCCGCCGTCATTAAAAGTCTGTTCATATTTGCCTGCTTTTTTTATTAAGTAACCGTACGTTTAGAAACCATAGGCTTGTTTACGTATCGCCATATAGTCTTTCTCCGCCAGAAACACAATCTTGGCAAACTCCGTAAAGTCGTAAGTATGACAGTTAATGTAAACGGGAGCGCCTTCACTATGGCAGGGCACACCGGCTTGAATCATCTGTCCGGGAGCATACTCGGCCTTCAAGGAACTGTTATAAGAATTACTGTTGAAAGGGTTCAACTGTCCGAGTTCAATCAAATGGTCATTGGCTTTCATCAAGGCGAAATACAGACGGGTGTCTTTCAACGGATATTCGCCTTCGGCGCATTTACGTTTGGTTTCGCGTACTACAATATCCCGTTTGGGAGTTACCGTAACCCGTACAATTATACTGCCAGCCTCTCTGCCGGCATGATATTCCGCCACTTTAGCACCTGTTACCTGAAAGTCGGGATATACGTCTCCGGTACAAACGATTTCGCGTCCCACGAGTTTCTCACCCTCTTCCGCCGCCTTCTGATAACTCCTGGCCGCATATTCATCAAACTCTTTCAGTTTCTTTTGATAACGGTCTAAATCATCCTCTTTGCGCAAGCTTTCATCCAACGCTTTTTTCTTAGCTGCCACCTCTACGAATATGGCGGGTACACGCCCCAAAGGCGTATCACTACTTGCGGCCGAACCCGAAGCGGCACCACCGCACGCTGACAACACAACCAGTCCGCAGAACATTGCGGACAAAGTTATAACCGTAAACTTTTTCATCATATCAAACTATTTTAAATGAGTAATGTCGTCAGCATTTACGGATAGGGATAATCCCTTTGGAGATAGCCGTCATAATCAGGTCTGCCACATTCCGGGCATCCAGTTTATCCATCAGATGGCGCCGGTGTGTATCGACCGTATTGGTAGAGACACAAAGTTCCTGAGCTATCTCCTGCGTATTCTTACCCTCGGAGATGCATTTCAGCACATCGAGTTCACGCAAGGTCAGCTCTTCACGCCGCCCTTCGTCCGAACGCTTCATCTGTGCGCGCACATGTTCGGCATAAGGGCAATAGTACGTTTCGCCATCCAGCACACGGCGAATGGCTTCGGCTATTTTTGTAGAATCAATGGATTTAAACAGAATACCGTCTACCGAGCACTGTATCAAGTTCTTGATAAACCAGATTTCCTCGTGCATGGTATTCACAATGATACGCGCTTGCGGGTCTTTCTCCCGTATTCGCACAATGATATCCATCCCTGATATGTCGGGCAACTCCATATCCAACACGAAAAGATTGAAACGTTGAGATGCGATAAGAAGCAAAGCCTCCTGTCCCGACGATGCAGTACATACGTTTTTTATTTCCGGTAACGAACATTCCACTATCCGCTTCAAACCTTGAAGCACCAAATCATGGTCATCCACCAACAAAATGCGTATCTCTCTTTCTTTCATCAACCTATCTTTGTGTTCTAAATTATGTTGCAAAGAAATAGCATTTATTAATATGCGGCATCATCAAAAATAGTGATTTTACTCTCCGGCATAACGGTTTTCTATTAAATGGATAATGGTATTTCAAGCCTGAACTTTTGGCTTCCGTCCTGAATATTTACAGTAAACAAACCACCGACGGTCTTCGCGCGTTCTTGGATGGTAGTAAGCCCGATACCCTTTGCCCGCACCTCACTACCACGATAGTTTTTACCGTTGTCCGAAACTTGCAGAGTCAGCAGTCTCCGTTTCAATGTGAGGGTCACATCTATCTCCGTAGCTCCGGAATGCTTCAGGATATTGGACAGTAATTCCTGCATGATACGGTACACCTCATAAGACACTTCTTCGGGTACTTGACTCCACTGCGTTTCTTCACTCTCTTTACTGAATGCGAGTTGTACGGATGCAGGCAGGACAAGCCGTTCCACATAAGCCTCTATCGTCTCGGCAAGAGTGGCAGACCGGAACTTAGGCGGCATCAATTCGTGGGAAATACAACGGACATCGCTACGTACCTGCTCCAGCAAAGCCAGGATTTCTTGTTTCGACTCGTCTGTGGGTTGCATGCATTGCATATTCATGCCAATGCCAAGCAGGTCGTTACATACGCCGTCGTGCAACTCCTTGGCAAGGCGCGTACGTTCGCGCTCCAATCCCTCTATATAACTTTGGGCAAGTTTCAATTCTTCCTCTTTCTTAATGCGCTTACGGCGGAAAACATAATAAAGCAGAAAGAGTATCAATATAAAAACCACGACAACGGTTGCCATAATCCACCGCATGGTCTGCGCTTTCTGTTCCAACTGAACTTGATTCAAACGGACTATTTCAAGCTCCTTTTCCCTGGTATCGTATTTCACGGTCAGGTCGGACAGCTCTTTGCTGATATGCTCCGAATGCAGACTGTCACACACCCGGTAAGCCATATCGTAGTAATACATGGAGTTTTCGGGTTCCTGCAGGTCGCGATAGTTACGCGCCATCATCAAATACAGTTTGTCCATAGGCAGATGCAATCCGGCTCCGCGATACTTCAACAATTTCTTCTGAATATTCAGGCTCTCGCGATACCTGCCTTGAGACATATAGATTAGGAACTGCTCTTCCAAAAATCCGAATACTTCCGTTGACTCTTCAGGTAATTGCGGTATGACAGCTTCCGCTTTTTCCATATATACGTCCAACGAATCACGATTGCCCAACGCCTTAAACATCTCAAGCATCACCGTATAGGCTTTCAGCACATATCTGGGCTTCTTCTGCCGGATACCTTCCGTCACTACGGCACGCAACATGCCTATTCCCTCGTCATGACGCCTTTGCAGAAAGTAAATGCTGCCACAGGAATAGTTGGCATATAATATCATATCCAAATCCTGACTTTTTGCCGCCGCCTCAACAGCACGTTTACCATAAGCGATTCCCTCATCCAAACGACTTTGATTGGCATACAAAAGGGCAATACCGCACAAAACCTGCGCCTGCTCGGAATAGTATTCGCGCCCTTCAAGCAAGTCCAAAGCCTCGTTATAATAAATAAGCGCGGAGTCCAGTCTTTCTTTTTGGCGACAGACCACTCCAAGGTTGGCGCTGACCGTTGCCCAAAGAGCAGTATCCCTCTGGCGAGCCGCTTCATCGTGAGCCATCGAAAAATAATGAAACGCCTTATCCAGATTGCCCGAAGAGAAATAAGCGTCGCCTAAATTACATAGCAACGACGCGTACAAAGGGGAGTTCTTGGTCTGCAAAATTTCCAACCCTTTTTCTGCATAATAACGGCAACTATCCACCGAACGGTTCGAGTAATATTCACTCAACTCGCTGTATGCAGCGGCAATGCTGTCTTTGTTATTCAATTTCCCGGCACTGATAAGTTTTGCCTGATATTTTTCTAATTCCGCATCCTGGGCATACAAAAAAGGAGTAATGGCAAATACTCCCAAAAGAATAAACAGTGTTTTCATATAACGAATGGATTTTATCAAGCTGTCAACAATCAATTATAAAGCCAATACACATAATCAGATTGTACTATCTGTGCAAATATAAAAAACTCGGAACATACGACACTTCTGTTTACAAGAAAAAGAAGCAAAAAAGACTGAATTCCGTAAGCGAATAATTTTTTATTGTATCTTTGCGCCTAATTATGAGACGAATCGTACTGACATATATATTTCTATCTATTATAGGTATCTTGGGCGCCGTGGCGCAGACGACTCCTTTCAACCGTATGGATCCTACAACGGGACGCGACCAGTTCGGCAATCAGGTAGACCCCAACACGCTGCCGGATAACTTGGAAGACAGCACCAATACGGAAATCCAAAGTATTCCGCCCAAACTTTATATGTGGCGTCTGAGTGAGACCCTGGGTGACCGTACCATTATTCCCGCCGATACCGCCAATCTGAATTTCCAAAATACCAACCTGGTGGAAGGCATGTACGGACATTACAATTATTTGGGTAACCTGGGCTCTCCCCGCCTTTCACGTATCTTTTTCGAACGCAGAGATAATGAGCCGACCATCTTCATGGAACCTTTTTCCAGCTTCTTTGTCCGTCCCGATGAAGTAAAATTCACCAATAGTAACGTACCTTTCACCAACCTTACTTATTATAAAGCGGGAAATAAAGTCAACGGTGAAGAACGTTTCAAATCTTATTTCTCGGTAAATGCCAACAAACGCCTGGCTTTCGGCTTCAACATCGACTACCTGTACGGACGGGGATACTACCAGAATCAGTCCACATCAAACTTCAATGCCGGAATATTTGCCAGCTATATCGGCAATAAATACCAGATGCAGGCGGTGTACAACAACTTCATTATGAAGATGAACGAAAACGGCGGTATTCAGGACGACCGTTACATCACACGTCCGGAAGACATGGCGGAAGGCAAGAAGGAATACGAGTCTACCACCATCCCCGTTAATTTGGAACAGACGGCAAATAAAAACAAAGATTTCTATGTATATCTGACACACCGTTACCGGCTTGGTTTTACACGTGAGACAACAACCGTAGAAGATGCCAAAACTCCCGGTATAGCGGCGGCCAACGATAGCGTACCTCTGCCCAAGGATACGATTATAACCGAAGAGTTCGTTCCCGTCACCAGCTTCATACATACCATAAAGGTAGAACGGGCGCGCCACAAATTCTCATCCGCCAAAGAAACGGAAGGACAATATCCCAATGCTTATTTCGATGAAGTGGCCAGCCGGGACTCAACTACGGCTTTTAGTGTAAAGAACGTATTCGGCCTCGCCTTGCTCGAAGGTTTCAACAAATATGCCAAAGCCGGACTGACAGCCTACATATCACATAAATTCAGCCGTTATGAATTAATGGATACATTGTCGCGCACCCGTTTTGACGAACAGGAGATATTCGTAGGCGGTGAACTTGCCAAACGTCAGGGCAAAACGTTGCACTACAACGTAAACGGTGAAATAGGCATTATGGACAAGGCGCTCGGACAATTCCGTGTCAATGCCGACCTCGATTTGAATTTCCGCCTTTGGAAAGATACCGTGAATTTCTATGCAAGAGGTTATGTAAGCAATACGCTGCCTTCTTTCTATATGCGTCATTACCATTCCAACCATTATTATTGGGACAATGAGAATATGAATAAGGAGTTCCGTACGCGTGTGGAAGGCGAATTGAACATAGACCGCTGGAAAACGAACCTGCGCGCCGGCGTAGAAAATATAAAGAACTACACTTATTTCAACCAAAGCGCGATGCCTGCACAAGAAAGCGGTAACATACAGGTACTCTCCGCCACTCTGAAACAAGATTTTCGTTTAGGCATCCTGCACCTGGATAATGAAGTGACCTGGCAGAAATCGAGCAATGAAACGGTACTGCCTCTGCCGCAACTCTCCTTATATCATAATCTGTATCTGCTTGCCAAAATAGCCAAGAAAGTACTGACCGTACAGCTTGGAGCGGACGTTCGGTATTTCACTAAATATAATGCGCCCGCCTATACTCCCGCCATCCAGCAGTTCCATCTTCAGGCGGCAGATGACCAGGTGGAGATTGGCGGTTATCCGATTGTAAACGTATACGCCAATCTGCATCTGAAACGGACTCGTATCTTTGCCATGATGTACCACGTCAATGCAGGAATGGGTAAAGGCAATTACTTCCTGGTACCGCACTACCCTATCAACCCTCGCTTGTTCAAGATTGGCGTTTCATGGAATTTCTATGACTAATACCGTTCTTTTATATGAAAAAGACCAAACTATTGAAGTATATCATTTTGGGCGCAGTAGCTGCACTTGTCGCCACATTCCTGCTGCCCAAGAAAGAAATCCGTAAAGGACATCCGCGTGATTATGCCGAAATAGTAGCGGACGGTACTCTCCGCGCGGCTACGGAATATAATTCCATCAGTTTTTATGTGGACGGAGACACTCTGTCCGGATTTCATTACGAATTGATAGAGGCTTTTGCCCGCGACCACGGTTTGAAAGTAGCCATTACTCCCGAAATGAGTTTTAATGAACGTCTGGAAGGTTTGGCAAACGGTAAGTTTGATGTCATAGCCTATGGCATCTTGGTAACCAGCGAATTAAAGGACTCCTTGCTCCTTACCTCTCCGATAGTCCTGAACAGGCAGGTATTGGTGCAGCGAAAAACAGCCTCTCCCGATGACTCCCTATTTATCAAAAGCCAGCTGGATTTAGCGGGAAAGACGCTGAACATAGTAAAAGGTTCTCCTTCCATCCTGCGCATCCGCAACTTAGGAAACGAAATCGGCGACACCATCTATATAAAGGAAATAGAGAAATATGGTTCCGAACAACTTATCGCACTCGTTGCGCATGGTGACATTGATTACGCAGTATGCGACGAAAGCATCGCCCGTGCCGCCGCCGACAGCCTGCCGCAAATAGATATAAACACTGCCATCAGCTTTACCCAGTTCTACTCGTGGGGCGTAAGCAAACAATCTCCGGCACTTTTGGATAGCCTGAATACTTGGTTGGAGAAGTTTAAGAAAGGAAAAGAGTACGAGACAATCTACAAGAGATACTACTAAAGAGCGGCAAGCCGATTATTAAGCGTAACCGCTCTATATATACACTTTACGCGTCCTATCCATTATCACGGTTTTCAATCGTTCAATGCATCAATCTCCCTCAGCCACATCTCCGAAGATGCATCGCTCGGCATTCTCCAATCGCCGCGCGGACTGATGGAAATACTTCCCACTTTAGGGCCGTCCGGCAGACAGGAACGTTTGAACTGCTGATTAAAGAAGCGGCGGCAGAAAGTCTGCAACCATTTTTTTATGGTTTCTTCATCATAAACGTCCTTAAACGTACGTGCGGCAAGGAAGAAAATCTTGGAAGGACGGAAACCACAACGAAGGAAATAATAAAGGAAAAAATCGTGTAGTTCATACGGACCTACCAAGTCTTCCGTTATCTGCCTGATATTGCCATTTTCGTCTGCCGGTATCAATTCCGGGCTGATAGGAGTATCTACAATATCCAGTAGTGTAGCCCGGGATGTCTCGTCCATATCATTCTCGGCCACCCACTTCACCAAGTGTTTTACCAATGTTTTGGGAATACTTCCGTTAACGCCGTACATAGACATGTGGTCGCCATTGTATGTAGCCCATCCCAAAGCGAGCTCCGAAAGGTCACCCGTACCGATCACCATTCCCCAAGTCTGGTTGGCTATATCCATCAATATCTGCGTACGTTCACGCGCCTGCGAATTTTCATACACCACATCATGTACGTTTATATCATGGTCTATATCTTTAAAATGCTGTATACAGGCATCCTTTATACTGACTTCGCGCATGGTGACACCCAACGATGTCATCAGGTCGACGGCATTGGTATGCGTACGGTCGGTCGTGCCGAATCCCGGCATAGTCACGCCAATAATCCCTTTACGGTCCCAGCCCAGCTTATCAAAAGTTTTCACGCAAACCAACAATGCCAGCGTAGAGTCCAAACCGCCGGATATACCTACCACTGCACTCTTGGCATTGGTATGCACCAACCGCTGCGCCAATCCTGACACTTGTATAGAGAATATCTCCTCACAACGTTCATTCAAAGCAGGGCCTTGAGGAACAAACGGATGAGGGTCAAAAGTACGTGTCAGATTCAAATCTCCGGAGTTGACATATTCCGTAGAGATACGTACCGGCACTTCCGGCGCGCAATTAGCGTGACAAGCTGTAAATGTAGTATTTACCCTGCGTTCCGTACGTATATGCTCCACATCAATCTCACTGATAATCACCTGCTCTCCAAAAGAGAAGCGTTCGCTGCTTGCCAGCAACGTACCGTTCTCATAAATCAATCCGTTGCCTGCAAAAACCACATCCGTAGTAGACTCTCCAAAACCGCACGAACTGAACACATATCCCGCAATACAACGAGCTGACTGCTGGCTGATAAGCGAACGGAGATAAGCGTGCTTGCCTATTCCCTCATTATCCGCCGACAGATTGAAAAGGATTTCCGCCCCCTGTAATGCCAGAGAAGAACTCGGCGGAATGGGAGCCCATAAGTCTTCACAAATCTCAATACCGAAAGTGGTATCCGCCGTCTCAAAAAGCAGATTTCGCCCCATGGGAACTACTTGTCCGCACAGACGGGCGGTGGTTTCCGATACCTCACGCGCGGAAGTAAACCAACGCTTCTCGTAAAATTCCTTATAATTAGGAAGATAGGTTTTAGGAACGATTCCCAAGATCTTGCCTTTCTGTATAACTACCGCAGTATTCAGCAACACACCGTTCAAGGGTACAGGCATACCGAGAATAGATATTATATCCATCTGACGTGTATTGTTCAAGATTTGTATCAGCCCCATTTCGGCCTCTTCAAGCAGAAGTTGCTGAGCAAAAAGGTCAGCACATGTATATCCGGTAATGCACAACTCCGGAAAGGCTATTATCTGCACTCCTTTCCCATCGGCAATGATTATCTCTTTTTCAATTTGTCCGGCATTGAACTTACAGTCCGCTACCTTGACACGGGGTACAGCCGCCGCTACTTTGACATATCCGTAATTCATAAGAATCCAATTAATATTAGGGCACAAAAATACGGCAATTTATCAATAAACACAAAATAATCAGCTTTTTCGCTTTACACTGTTACAATTCTGTATAAAAAAAATCTCTAATTTCTTTTGGATAAATCAAAGAAGTACCTATCTTTGCAAGAGAATTAAAAATGTAATTGTTACAAGTTTGAATTACAGATGATATGGATGTAATAAAGCGATTGCAAAATCATAATATCAAACCGTCAGTACAGCGCATAGCCATTATGAACTATCTGATGGAGCATTGTACGCATCCCACGGTGGACGAGATTTATACGGCGCTTTCCCCTTCCATTCCTACATTGTCTAAAACAACTGTTTACAACACTTTAAAGTTACTCAGTGAGCAAGGTGCTGCACAAACATTGACAATTGACGAACGAAATACCTGCTATGATGCGGATACCACTCCTCACGCCCATTTTTTGTGCAAGCATTGCGGAAAAATATATGATTTGGAATGCAACGCCAACATCAAACAGGTAGAGGACATGGATATGGGCGGGCATGAAGTGCAAGAAATCCATTATTATTATAAAGGTATTTGCAAAAGCTGTTTAGAAAACGAACAATTAACCAAAATAACGAATAACTAATTCAACTAATTAAAATCTGAAGTAAAATGAAAAAGTTTAGATGTACTGTCTGCGGTTACGTATATGAAGGAGACGCAGCTCCTGAGAAATGTCCTTTGTGTAAAGCTCCTGCAAGCAAATTCGTTGAAGTAGAAGAAGCGCAGGAAGGCGGTCCGTTGGTTTTTGCCGACGAGCACGTTATCGGCGTAGCCAAAGGATGTGACGATGAAATGATTAAGGATTTGAACAACCACTTCATGGGTGAATGTACTGAAGTAGGCATGTATCTTGCTATGAGCCGTCAGGCAGACCGTGAAGGTTATCCCGAAGTAGCTGAAGCTTTCAAGCGTTACGCATGGGAAGAAGCAGAACACGCTTCTAAGTTTGCTGAATTGCTGGGCGACTGCGTATGGGATACTAAAACCAACCTCGAAAAGAGAATGAACGCCGAATCAGGCGCTTGCGAAGACAAGAAACGCATCGCTACCCGCGCTAAAGCATTGAATCTGGATGCTATCCATGATACTGTTCATGAAATGGCTAAGGACGAAGCTCGTCACGGTAAAGGTTTCGAAGGCCTGTACAACCGCTATTTCAAGAAATAATCCGAAATACAGATATATGGGAAAGGACTTGCAGAATCTGCAAGTCCTTTTTTATGCACAGAAATCCCCGCTACAGAATCATAGCGGGGATTTCTTCATACCCTAAGGTATTGAATGAAAGGTTATTTTGCTCTGAAAAACAATGTTTTTTTTAGAAACGCAAGCCCAGTGTCAACAATACTTGACTACGGGTGTTCTTTACTTTCGTTACAGCGGGAGTACCCTGAAGTACTCTATACTCCACTCCGTTTTCCACTTCGCGCTCCATTTCCACGAACGGATAGAAATTCTCTTTATAAGAAGAGAACTTATATGCCAAATCCGCATAGAACATAGAACCACGGTAACCTATACCCAAAGTATAGTTGCTCAACGCCTTTGTATTGGCAAAATCCGTATCGGTCTGAATGGAATTTAAGGGCAGGTCTTTATAAGCATCATTATTAAAAATGGCAGTGCTATAATTATATCCCGCACGCAAAGCAAATTGAGGAATCACCTTATACTCCGCGCCTAAGCGAATCGTACTTACACCTTTCATCATGGGCGTGGTACTGTTTTCGTATTCGAAAAGATCGGAAAAACCGTCATCCGGATTCTTAAACTTCATTGACGAGTAGTCCTCGTATTCATATTCCGCACCCAGCGCCCAACTATTGCCTATCGTATATCCCAAACTGACATTGTATGTCCACGGAGTTTGAAGACGGAATTGGCGAATCATATCACCGTTAATCATATCAGGAGTATAAATATCATACTGCTCGATATTTCCACTTACCTCATTACGTACGTCCGCCTGTACCAAAGCGCTTGTCTTATAATCCAAGCTATAGAAAGTAGGAGTATGAACAGCCAAACCTATACGTAACGGAGAATATTCGAACGGGCGGACAATGGCTCCGAATTTAAAATCGAATCCCGAACCCTGTATTCTATTCCAAGAAGTCAGATTATATCCCTGACCGGCGTAATCTCCCGTATAATTCTCATCATAGAAAGTATATTTATTATAATCTATGGCATAAGCTCCGATAGTCAAACCCAGATATACACGGTCGTTTATATTAAAGGAAACATTAAAATCGTATTGTTCGATACCGCCACGTTCTTCCGAACGGAAAGTGGCATCGCCATTCTCATACATCCCATAATAGAAACCGGGCATCTCATAAAGCGGCGTACCGTCACTGTTCTTTATCTGATTTCCATCTTCATCTTTATATGGCATACCCGTATTATCTGTTGTCAGATTAGAAATCAGCCAACTGTCATAGCCCAAAATGGACAGCCAACCTACATTATCGTCATTATAAGGATGACTTCCCCAGCTTTCGATACCTCTGGCTTGTTCTGCCATTTGGAAGGTTTGGGAGTATGCTCCCAAGTTACCGCCCATTGACATATTCTTATAAAAAGATTTAGCCTTATGGTAATTAAAACCGAAATTCACA
This sequence comes from Bacteroides sp. 44_46, assembly GCF_001915465.1. Lineage (NCBI taxonomy): Bacteria > Pseudomonadati > Bacteroidota > Bacteroidia > Bacteroidales > Bacteroidaceae > Bacteroides > Bacteroides sp. 44_46. The sequence goes on from NZ_MNQO01000020.1 coordinate 364,964, forward strand.
TAACGCAAGGCTGTGGCATTACCTATCTTTGAAGAGAGTACAAAGCCCGCATTATCAAAGGAAGCCCTTGTTTTATCTGAATTTATTTTACTTCCCATATAGTTACTTTCCGTACCATAAGAAGAAAAACTGAATGACATCATCGCATCATTACTACGGTAAATACCTATACCCGCAGGGTTTGTCCCGATAGTGGAAATATCACCGCCCAACGCTCCCATGGCACCACCCATACCTACAAAACGTGCCGTTCCATTCAAATCCTTATTCGCTATCTTAGCAGCATCGTACACAGTCTGCGCACTCACCGGGACTGCTGCAGCCAGCAGCCCCCAAGCAGCCAAAGTTATTATCTTCTTCATATCCTTTTAATCTTTTTCTATTAATACTATACCTATCTTCTTCTTGAAGAACCGCCACCTCCGCCACCGGATGAACGAGTGGAACCGCCACCGCTACTGCCGCTGGAATAGCTGCGTGAACCGCTACTGCTACCCGAAGAAAAACTCCGGGTTGAAGAATTGTTTTGTACGGGCGTATAAGAACGACGGCTGCTGCTTCCCGTAGAATAGTTACGGGGCGCCGATGTGGAACTGCCACGATTATAAGTGGAAGAACTTCCGCTGCCTGAACGCCTTACTCCGGTAGAATTTACACTGCTGCCGCGAGATACGCCTGTAGAAGCAGAGGAACCCACACGTGTACTGCTTGGGCGGGTATATGCGCTACGTCTTGTAGAAGAGGCATCCGTACGTGTAGTTACTCCGCTACGTGTCCCGGATGAACGTGTACCTACCACACGCCTTGTTGTCGTTGCGCCGCTTTGCGCATTCCGTCTGTAAGACGAAGTACCCGAAGAACGGACAGTAGAGCTTGAACCGCCACGAGTCACGCTTGAACCCGACCTGCGAACCGCAGAAGAGGAAGAAGGATTTCTATAACTGCTTGTTCCCGAAGAACGACGGTAGGTATACGTATTGCGCGGGTAATACCCCCCACCCCAGTGTCCGCCACCGGGATAATATCCGGGATGATAATGGTGGTGATGTCCCCACCAACCGCCGCCATACCAGCCGCCCCATCCTACACTCCAGCCAAAGCCCCAGCTTGGACCATACCAACTGTTCCAACCCCAGCCATAATAGGGATAACCACCCCAACCGTAAGAGTTATAGCGCCAATCCCACCACAGGCGGTTGGTAAACGTCGGGAATGCATACGCATACAATCCATCCGTATATACATTCCAGTCCCATGAGTTCAGGCCATAGACCACATCCCAATAAAGCGGACTGCCGATACTGATGGCATAACGAGGATTGCGGAAACGGATAATACGCGTAGCATATTCATAATCATCTTCCGAACCGTCAAAACCGTTTACCCATTCTCCGTCCAGACCATCATCTTCCTTTTCGTCTACATAAAGCGTATCATTCTCTTGTGAAAAGTCATAGTCTTTAGAATCATAGCGGCGATTATACTCGTCTACATCACGGATATTCCCTTTACGGTCTTTCACTACAATTGTCGTGTTGCCCGGCGACGCATAAACCGTAGTCGGCGCATTCGTCTTTACTACAACCGCATCGGTAGCCGGAGTTTTTTTCTTCTCCGTCTTTTCCTCTTTTTTCTTGGAAGGAACGTAGTAAAGGTCGTCATCTATACTTTGAGCCGAAAGCACCCATGGAAGGCACAAAGCAAAAAGCGATAAAAAAACAATCTTTTTCATATTCATTTGGTTTACGGGTTTACAATTCCATACTTTTCCACGTCACAAAGATAACGCAGGGATTTACCCCATACAGAAGATTTTCCCCAAAGATTTATAGGGATTTCCCTAAATGCACCTATCTTTGTATCCAAAACAAATATACGCAGAAATAGGTTTCTCTCCTATGTCTGCCTTTTGCATTTAACAAACAATCATATTCCAATGAAATATTTAGAATTTGCTTTTCATACCACTCCTTGTACGGAAGTCGTCAACGATGTTTTATCGGCAGTGTTGGGTGAAGTAGGCTTTGAGAGTTTTGTAGAGCAAGCTGACGGCATAGCAGCCTACATTCAAAAGGATTTATACAGTGAGAATGCCCTCAAAGAAGCTCTTGCCTATTTTCCTCTGCCCGATACACAGGTGGAATATACTTATCAGGAAGCGGAAGACAAAGACTGGAATGAGGAATGGGAGAAGAATTTCTTCCAACCCATTATCATTGGCGACCGCTGTGTCATTCACAGCACCTTTCACCACGACATTCCTCAAGCAGAATACGATATCGTCATTAACCCGCAAATGGCATTCGGTACAGGCCATCATGAAACGACCAGCCTCATTATCGGTGAATTGCTGGACAACAATCTGCAAGGCAAATCCTTGCTTGACATGGGATGCGGAACATCCATTCTCGCCATACTGGCACGTATGCGCGGCGCCGTACCCTGTACAGCTATCGACATAGACGAATGGTGCGTACGCAACTCACTCGAGAACATAGAATTAAACGGTGTAGACCGCATTTCCGTTTTTCAAGGAGACGCTTCCGCACTGAAGGGTAAAGGACCTTTTGATGTAATTATCGCCAACATCAACCGTAATATCCTGCTGAACGACATGAAGCAATATGTTAGCTGCATGCACCCGGGTTCGGAACTATACATGAGCGGTTTTTATGTGGACGACATCCCTGTAATACAAGCCGAAGCGGAACGTAACGGACTGCATTTCGTACATCATAAGGAGAAGAATCGTTGGGCTGCGGTAAAGTTTGTATCATAACAAACAGGTAAACGGGAGAAAGCGGAAAGTTAACTTCAGAAGCCTCATGATGTTAACTAAGCAGATGTAAGGAAGTTAACTTAGTAAACGATAACAAGTTAACTTCTTGCATCCATGAAGTTAACTATCGCAAAGTCATGCCAAGCAATTCTTCTAATGTACCGTTAAATACATTCAAATCGACTTCTTCTTCAATACCGGGGACATCACCCACATCGGTGTGCTGCCAGAAATGCCATTTACCCTCGTATTTTACGGAATCGACGTAATAGTGGGCTATCCAGTAAGGATAAGAATTAAATATGGAATCGTTGAGGTAACGTTTCTTGAATTTGTAAGAAGTGTAAAGAATCGGCTTTACTCCATAATGCGCCTCTACCCTGTCGAGCCATGTTTTAACGGCAAGTTTCAGTTCTTGCGGTGACTTCTTTCCCGTAGTTTCCACATCAAGAACAGGCGGAAGATCCCCCTTTGACAATTGTACGGTGCTAATAAAGAAATCAGCCTGCTTATGCGCATCCGTCTTAGGCAGAAAATAGTGATAAGCCCCCCGGATAAAACCGTGTTTCCGTGCCTGGCCAAAATTCTCGGTAAAGTTCTCATCGCCATAATCACCGCCTTCGGTGGCTTTCATAAAGATAAAGTGTATGGGAAATTTCGCTTCTTTATTATGGAGAAGCTTATCCCAGTCTATAATACCCTGATAGTGGGAAACATCAATGCCATGCACTTCGTAATTGCAAGGCATACATACTCCATAGCCTTTCAGCCCGTAACAGGGTTTCCAACGATAAGCGTAAGGACGGATAAAGAACCAATAAAATCCGGCGGAAAATATTGCAATAATACAAAAAGCCAATAAATTGCGTACCCATACAGGCATGGTACGAGATACCGCCTGTTTCTTTTTCCGGGAAGAAGCGATGCCGCGAGAAGCAGGCTTACGACGAGAGGCAGGTTTGTGGCGAGCCACAGTATCGGTTTTAGCAGGCATATGCGTGTAGTATAAAATTCAGGCACGGATTACACAGATATCACGGATTATATTTTATTCTTTCTCCGTGAAATCCGCGCAATCCGTGCCTAAAAAAATCAATATCTGGTTCTTAAGGAACTTCAATTATTTACCTTGTTCCAGTTGCAAAGTCTTGGTAGGCTGGTCACAAACTTCCGTAGGACCGAAGTACTGGATAGGACCCGGATAAACATAGTCTGTTTCCACAGCCCAACGGTCACGCTGAGCAGCGAACGCCTTGAAAGGAGCGCCATCGAGTTTCACCAGAGCCTTTTGGATAACAGGCTTCATTTCACCATGACGACGTTCCATGTTCATCATCATTGTGATAGGTACACCGCCTGCAATCCAATCTTCGGCGGGAGCGGTCGTGTTGCGTACGGAAGACATATAACCGGTCTTGCCGTTAGCAATCAGTGCGGATGCCGCGTAACCCAAAGAGTAGCAGTAATCGGCATCGAAATTAGACGGAGCGGCGCAACGTCCTTCGTAACCGAAGAAGTGGTGCTGTGCAGCAAATTTACCTACGTATTTACCTTCTTCTTTCCACTGAGCCAATTTAGCGGCTACCATTTCAGACAACAACTTCTCTGTTTCGATGAGCGATACCTGTACGTTTCCATGCGGGTCACGGTCTAATGACAACTGACGTGCAACGCCCTCAGGAAGGCTTGCATAGATAGCGGCATTTTCCGGAGACAGTTTGCGGATGATATAATCGCGTTGGTGTGATTTCTTAATTTGAGAGAATTCTTCAGCATTGGCAGCCAAGAAGTCATTCAGTTCGGCAATAAGACGTTTCATAGCCGGGATGAACTCAACCAGACCTTCGGGGATAAGAACCGTACCGAAGTTATTGCCCTGTGCGGCACGATTAGCCACTACCTGAGCGATGCCGGTTACGATATCATCCAAAGACATATCCTTAGCTTCCACTTCTTCGGAGATAATACAGATATTAGGCTGTACCTGCAATGCGCATTCCAAAGCGATATGAGAAGCGGAACGTCCCATCAGTTTGATGAAGTGCCAGTACTTGCGTGCAGAATTACAGTCACGTTGGATGTTACCGATTACTTCAGAATACGTCTTGCAAGCCGTATCGAATCCGAAAGAAGTTTCAATCATTTCGTTCTTCAAGTCACCGTCGATAGTTTTCGGACAGCCGATAACCTGTACGCCGCAATTCTTGGCAGCATAATACTCAGCCAATACGCAGGCATTTGTATTAGAGTCGTCACCACCGATGATAACCAGCGCTTTAATGTTCAGTTCTTTCAAGATTTCCAAACCTTTTTCAAACTGCTCTTCTTTTTCCAACTTTGTACGACCTGAACCGATAATATCAAAACCACCGGTATTGCGATATTCATCAATGATATCAGCAGTCAGTTCCATATAATTATGGTCTACCAAACCACCGGGGCCGAGGATGAAACCATACAGTTTACTGTCTTTGTTCAACTTCTTGATACCGTCAAAAATACCGGAAATCACATTGTGACCACCGGGAGCCTGACCGCCGGAGAGGATAACACCCACATTCATAGCGGGGAAGTTAGCAGCCTCATCGGTAGTTTCGAACTTAATCAAAGGCATTCCGTAAGTGTTAGGGAACAATTTTTTGATATCTTCCTGATCGGCAACCGACTGAGTAGCCGCACCAGCCACTGCTTTTACAGTACCTTTCAGCCCTTTCGGAAGTTTGGGCTGATAGGCAGCCCTTGCAATTTGCAATGCACTTTTAGTCATTTCTCTTCAATATTTAAAGGTGTTAATAAAGTTTCGTTTAAAAGCGTCGCAAATTTCGCTCTTTTCCGCAAGAAATGCAAACCGAAAAGGGAAATAATTAAAAGTGAGCGCTAAAACAAAACAAGAGAGAATATCACTTATATCTCTTGAAGCGCTTTCATCAATTTTTCTTCTTCGCCGCTCCCCACGGTTGAAAGCCGCAAAATAGGAATCTCATATAATGCAAGAATATGATCTTTCTTTATATCTCGTTGATACTGCAGTGTTTTCTCATTATGATAGGAATAGCCATCCGTCTCCACTACCAATATTGGTTTCTTGCTGACATGGTTAATTATAAGAAAATCCACGTGAGTATTATAATTAGCGGCATATGTCCGTTCATCTTCATTTAAAAGGATAGTATCTTTGATGAGATGACGTAAAGGAATATGACATAATACTCCCAAATGATGAAACTCCCGATATTTTTTTAAAACCGTTTGTATAAAAGCAAAAGTAATATTTTCCGAATCATACTCAGATATTTTCGGATGTGCCTGAATAAAAGCCAAACGTTGACGGGTATATTGACTATACAGATAGTCAAAAATAGAATGTATCCTACTTTCACTGACTGTGAAGTTATTGTATTCAATATAAGACAACAATTCACTGATATTACCCTTCAAAAGCTGTTCGTTACCCGAGACAACCAGACAGAACCGCTCTTTGGCCCTTGATATGGCAACATTCAGCAGGTTCGGATCATCGCTGAATTCGGTTATCTGATCATCCACCACACTCATAATAATAGTATCCTTTTCCCGTCCTTGAAACTTATGAACAGTAGCAGATTCTATTTCAGGCAATTGCCGAGACAATTCATTGACTTGAACATTATAAGGAGCGATAATTCCAATATCCGTCTGTTCGGGTAAATGAGCTATCACTTCATCACGAATTACATCAATTTCTCGCTGATTGTAGTGTTTACGCGCATGATGTCCCGGCACTGTCTTGATTGCGCGCAATGTATCAGGTTTTCCATCATCCTCGGTCATAATGAGCAAACCACCGCCATAAAACTTACGATTACAAAAGTCAATAATACGAGGATGGCAACGGTAATGTTCCCGAAGCAATGTTTGCGGGGCATCGGGCAAAAGAGTACATACGGACTGTAAAAAGCTGTTTCCGGCACAATCATAACCGGAAGGGATATCGAATTCCGCGACAATAGCATCAAGCTTTTCTTTATCCTCACCTGTCACTACATTGGGTAGCTGCAAAGTATCTCCCACGATAACAACATTTTTTGCACATGTCAGCGCCAAAGCACCCGTTTCAATAGAAACTTGCGATGCCTCATCCATAATCAGATAGTCGAATTCCGCTTGATCGGACAAGCAAATACGTGAAGAGAATGTAGTACTCAGCACTACCGGATATTGTTCCAGTACACTCTGATAATCCACTCGCAAATCCCTAACAGAAGAAAATACCTTACGCTTTTCCTTGCCGTATTTCTTAAACAAGGATACTTTGAATAGCTGCATAGATACTTCTGTTAATCTATTCAGTTCAGTTTTGGCATCATAGGTTTTCAATTCGGCTTGCAAGTTCGTTATCCGTTCGTTTAATTCCTCAATCTTCCGATGGTAATACAAAGTTTGCAGTTCCGTGATAATAGCAGATAGATTATGCTTATCAAACTTAGAGTTCAGTTTTAATACATATCGTCCTATCAAATTCATCCACCACCATTGAAGAGCCGCCAAACACTTATTCCACCATTCTTTGGGAACAATGACATCCTTCTCTGCATATGCCTGAAACTGCAACCACAAATTTAAAAGACGCGTGGAAGATAGAGAGTTAGCACTATTGAAAGAAGTAAACTCAAATATTTGATCCCGTTTGAAATGATTATACTCTAACTCTACAGCCTGAAGCTCTTGTTTGGACAAAGCCAACCCCTCTTGTACTGTAAAAATCCTGTCAAGCTTCCTCAAAAGATTCTCCGCCTCTTCCTCTTTCCGGAGTTTTTCCTCTACATTGCACTCCCAGTCTTGAAGTTCATCGGGTACAGCAGGCTGATTACCTATAAACGCCTCTTTATTTCCTTTCCTGCCCAATGGCGCCACTATAAAGCCAAGTCCTGCCTTATCCAGCTTCTCAAGAACATTGGTCGTAGCTGAATTGTTGTTTGAAACGACTAAAACAGTCTTTCCTTTTCGTATAATATTAGCTATAATATTGAGGATAGTTTGTGTCTTCCCCGTTCCCGGCGGACCTTGAATGATACTTATCTGATGTTCAAAAGCACAAACTACAGCTCGTTTCTGACTGGCATTGCATCCAAAAGGGTATATAAGCCGACCGCTCTTATCCTTTTTCAATGCTTTCTTTGGATTTAAATATGGAGCGATAGCTCTGCTATCATCAATAAAATCAATCTTTTCATAAAGTTTGGAAAGCAATCCGGTATTATCTTTTTCTTCCTCTTTACCGAGAATATTAGTAGATGCCACCGCCTTCAAATATTCAAATACACTTTGCGATTTACCATCACTCAAACATGAAGTCTTGATTATCAATTCTTCATCCAAGAGATACTGTGAGTAATTGGAAGTGTAAACTACATACCAATAAGTACTACCCTTATATTCAAAAGAAAATACTTCTTTTAAATCGTACACTCTACGCTGACGAATGAATATTCGATTATGATCGATGTCAATTTGTTTTGCGCACGTCAGCCATACAACTTTCTCACTGCCATATCTATATACCTTAGAAGAACCGCGATACTTCACATTAAAGCGACCCGCGTCATCCCGACCTATTTCTTCTATTTGTAAGGTCTTATTTTCTCCATTAATCAGAATAAGGTTTTGAGTAGCATCAATCATACTTCTTTTGTGTTTTAACCTAATATCAGTTCGAATAAATCCTGCGGTTAAAGTTACGGATATTTATAATATGACAGGTGTTTTCTGAAAACGAAATCTTACATACCCGTTAAAAAACCAAGAGTACTCCCGCAACCAGCAAGAGCGCTCTTGGTTTCTATCGTAGACAGTTTACGGTTTATTCCTCTATCTGCCAGCCTCCGCCCAGTGCCTTATAAACATTTACTACTGCTATCAGTTCATCACGGATGGCATTGCTGACGCCGATTTGCGCATCAAAGTATCCACGTTGGGCATCAAGAACATCCATATAATTAATGACACCGTTAATATATTGCAACTGCGCTAAATCCACGTACGTTTTGGCTGAACGTTCCAACTTGAGACGCAACTGATACACTTCCTTTATTTTGTTGAAATCCACTATCGCGTTCTTAGCTTCCTTGAAAGCGTTCAGCACCGACTTCTCATAGCTATGTACTTCGGCTTCAAAGGAAGCCTTCTGCGCTTTTAACGCGGCCCGGTTCTTTCCCCAATTGAAAAGCGGCGTCAGTACCGCACCATTCAGCAATGAATAAGGAGATTGAAGGAAGTTGGACAGGACATCACTCTCCAAACCGAACTGACCGGTAAGCGAAATACGGGGAAACATATTGGTATAAGCTACCTTTACACGGGCATGTTCCGCTATAAGTTGCTGTTCTGCAGCACGAATGTCGGGACGGCGCTCCAATAAATCGGACGGCAAGCCTACGGGCAAAGATTCCGGTACATCCAGTTCCTGTAAGAAACGGCTACGTTCGATACGCGTAGGAAACTCCCCGGCAAGAAAGGCGATGTCATTCTCCTTTATGGAAATCTTGCGTTCCAAATCCGGAACAAGCGTAGCAGTACGCGCCAACTCCACCTGTGCCTGTTGATAGGAAGTCTCCGAAGTCAGTCCGCCTTCAAAACGGATGCGGGCGAGACGCACGCCTTCCTCACGGGCTTTCTGCGTCTGACGGACAATCTCCAATTCGGTATCAAGCGCCACCAGTTCATAATACGCCTGCGCTACTTCGGAAACAATCGTCATTCGCAGGGCACGCTGTGCCTCCACACTTTGCAGATAGTCGGCAACCGCAGCGACTTTCTTCCAACGCAGATTCCCCCAAAGGTCAAGTTCCCACGACAAAAGTGCCTTGGCCTCATAGCTGTTTCCTACATCACGGCTATGACCGCCATAGTTCTCAACTTCACGTTCCGCCCCTATCTTTCCATTCAACTGAGGCAGCAGATTGGCTACACTGATACGTTTCTGAGCCGCCATTTCCTTTACACGGGCCGCAGCTATGAGCATATCCTTGTTATACTCCAGCGCACGGGCTATCAAACTGCGTAAGGTGTGATCGGTATAAACCGCCTGCCACTGCTCATCGGCAATGCTGATACTGTCCTGCTGTTGCGCCAGACTGTCGGGCAACACCATTTCGGGGCGTACATAGCTCTTACCTACCTTACACGATGCAAAAAGAACCGAGGTGAGCAACAGAAGTATATATATCTTTTTTCTTTTCATAAGTATGTAATCAGAATTCGTTTACAATATAATCATCAGTCTTTCTTGATTTTGTGCTGCACTTTCGCCTTTGCCTTATAAATCAGGACAAAGAAGAACGGTACAAGTACAATACCGAATACAATGGCAAAAATCATTCCGAAGAAAACTCCCGTACCGATTGCCTGACGGCTTGCAGACCCCGGTCCGCTTGCCAGTACCATAGGAAGCATACCCAGCACGAAAGCAAGGGAAGTCATCAAGATAGGACGGAAACGAAGTTGGGCGGCATGAATGGCCGACTGTACCAAGTCTCCCCCGTTATCTACCTGCACCTTTGCAAACTCTACGATAAGGATGGCATTCTTCGCCGCAAGTCCCACGAGCATTACCAAACCAATTTGGAAGTAGATATCATTCTCCAACCCACAGACGGCAACACCCAAATAGGCTCCTAAAGCGGCTACCGGCAAAGAAAGCAATACTGCGATAGGCACTGTCCAGCTTTCGTACTGCGCAGCGAGGAAAAGGAACACAAAGAGGAACACCAGCGTCAGTACCAATCCGGTTTGCCCGCCGGCTTGCTTCTCCTGATAGGAAAGTCCGCTCCACTCGATACCGATGTTATCCGGCAAATGCTCGCGCGCTATCTGTTCCATAATCTCCATCGCCTGGCCGGAACTGTAACCCTGCGCAGCCGAACCGCGAATAACGGCAGTGGTAAACATGTTGAAACGTTTGATACTACCCGGGCCTGTGGTATAGGATGCATTACCCAACGAGGTCAACGGAACCATTGCGCCGTTGGCGGCCTTTACAAAGAACAGGTTAATGTTCTCCTTATGCTCACGATACGGAGCTTCCGCCTGGATATACACCTTATATATACGGTTGAACATATTGAAGTCGTTTACATATACGGAACCTGTATAGGCTTTCATCGTGGAGAACACATCCGCCAACGGCACACCCAGCATCTTCACCTTGTCACGGTCCACATCAAAATAGAGTTGCGGAATCTCGGATTGCAGAGAAGAAGAAAGTCCCGTCAGTTCCTTATGCTTCTGCGCATAATACATCAACGTATCCGCTGCCTGTACCAGATTGTCAAAGGTAGCCTCACCGCGAGCTTCGAGTTGCATTTCAAAACCGCCGGATGTTCCCAATCCCGGAATCACAGGCGGAGTGGAAAGATAGACTTTACATTCGGGATATTCCGTCAGGTCCTTTTCCACCTTCTCCATTATTTCGTTAATGGTAGTATTCTTGCGGTCTTCCCAAGGTTTCAAGATAACGGTCAGTTCACTGCGTGCCTGATTGCTTCCTACACGCGGGCTGCTACCCGTTACGTTCTGCACATAAGCTACATACGGGTTCTTTTCCAGATACTTCACCGCACGATCGGTCACTATACGGGTACGCTCCAGTGTAGCGCCTTCCGGCAGTTCCAGCTCCACCTTAAAGTATCCCTGGTCTTCGGCCGGCAAGAAGCTGGTCGGTATCAAACGGTGAATAATGAAGATAGCGATCAGCACCATTCCGAATGCGCTCATCAAGCGTCTGGGATGTTTGATTACACGGCTGATGACGCCTATGTATTTATGATTGCTGATATTCAGCCATTCATTAATCTTACGGAACACGATATTCTTTTTCTTTCCGCTACCGGGTTTCAGGATAAGCGAGCACATCACAGGACTGAGCGTCAGCGCCACAACCGTAGAAAGCAATACGGATACCGCAATAGTGATGGTAAACTGGCGATATAACTGCCCGGTGATACCGCTTAGGAAACTCACCGGAACGAATACGGCGCAGAGCACCAATGAAGTGGCAATCAAAGCGCCCGTCAAACCGCTCATAGCCTTCTTGGTGGCCTCATAGGGCGAGAGTTTTTCCGTCTCCATTAAATGTTCCACATTCTCCACCACCACAATGGCATCATCCACCACGATACCGATAGCGAGAATCAATCCCAGCAAAGTCAGGATATTCAGCGAGAAGCCGAAAATCAGCATGAAGCCGAAAGTACCGATCAAGGATATGGGCACCGCGACAACGGGAATCAAAGTGGCACGCCAGCTCTGCAACGAGAGGAACACCACCAATACCACAAGAATCAACGCCTCGAACAATGTTTTATATACCTCGTGAATAGACTCCGAAATATAAGTAGTCATATCAAACGGTATCTCGTAGCTCATTCCTTCGGGGAAATTCGCGCTGATTTCTTCCATAGCCTTCTTCACGTTGTCCGCCACTTCCATGGCATTGGCTCCCGGAAGCATATAGATGCCGAGAACGGCTGCGTTTTCGCCATTGATACCGCTTTCCGTACTGTAAGAAGAGGCTTCGAGCGATACGCGCGCCACATCGCGGAGACGGATGATAGACCCGTTGGCATTGGCACGGACCACAATATCCTCAAATTGTTTAGCGGAACTCAGACGGCCTTGCGTCGTAATAGGAATGGTGATGTCGAGGCCTTGCACCGGCTGTTGTCCCAATACGCCGGCAGCCGACTCACGGTTCTGGTCCTTCAATGCGTTCTGCAAGTCCTGCACGGTCAGACCGAAGTTCGCCAACTTGTCCGGCATAGCCCAAATCTGCATGGCATAGTAACGGCTTCCGATATTGGACACACGGCCCACACCGGGAATACGACGCAAGAGGTCGAGCACGTTGATGGTAGCAAAATTACTCAGATAGATTTCATCGAACTTCGGGTCACTGGAAGTCAGGCAGATGGTCATTAACTGGCTGGGCGCCTGCTTCTCCACCGAGATACCGTTTTGGATAACCTCGGCAGGCAGACGGTTTTCCGCCAGCTTCACACGGTTCTGAATTTCTACGGCAGCCAAATCGGGGTCGGCAGACACATCAAAAGTCACCGTTGCCGAAAAGCCGCCGGAGTTTGAACTGTTGGACTCCATGTACAACATGCCCGGAGTACCGTTTATTTCCTGTTCGATAGGAGTCGCCACCGCTTGCGATACGGTCAGCGCGCTTGCTCCCGGATAGGATGCGCTGATTTTCACGACGGGCGGCGTTATCTGCGGATATTGATCCACCGGAAGCATCGTCAGACCGATGATACCGACAATTACAATCACAATCGATATCACCGCCGAGAATACCGGGCGGTCTATAAAGAAACTTACTTTCATACTGTCATTACTTTGAGAGGTTGTTATCCTTTGCTTTATTCTCGGAAACGGCTTTCTTGTTCAGGGAATCTGCCGGCTGTTCTTCTTCCTCTTTTGGAACCGCCGCCTGCGCACGCACTTTCATACCCGGAGTGAGTTTGTGGAAACCTTCCGTCACTACTTGCTCGCCCGCCACCAGTCCGCGCTCAACAACCATATTGTTGCCAAACTCCGGTCCCAGTTCGATGAAACGTTTCTCAACCGTAGAATCGCGGCGCATCACATAGATATAGGCGCCGCCCTTTTCAATGGTAACCGCCTTTTGGGGAACCGCTACCGCACCTTCGCGCACATCCAGCAGCAGCTTCACTTTCGTAAACTGTCCCGGCAGCAAGACCCTGTTCGGATTGGGCATCTCGGCGCGAACGGAGAATGTACCCGTTTGCGGGTCGACTTGCGGTTCGGCAAAGTCTACATAACCTTTATAGGGATAGACAGTGTTATCAGCCAAAGTAATCGTAATATTGGGTTGCCAGGAACGGGTAGAATCCTGACGGCCTATCTCGATATTGCGTTCCTTGCTTTTAAGATAATCCAATGCGGTCATACTGAAGTCCACCAATACGGTATCGCTCTTCACCACGGTAGCGAGCAACGATTTGGCTCCCGGACCTACCAATGTTCCCAAGTCCACGTTTCTTTCACTGATATGTCCCGACAAGGGGGAACGCACGATTGTATACCCCAGTTCCAGTTCCGCCTGATCCAAATCGGCCTGGCTCATGGAAACGGAAGCCTCGGCGGTTTCATAAGCGGCCTGCGCATTATCCAAATCCAATTGGCTGGCGGCATTCTGCGCATACAAAGGGCGAATACGCTCCAGGTCACGTTTGGCCTTCAACGCCTGCGCCTCGTCTTTCTTCAACTGCGCGCGGGCCTTATCAGCCTTTGCACGGTACTGGTCCTGATTGATGACAAACAAGACTTGATTCTTTGTTACATACTTACCTTCGGCGAAAAGCATACTCTCCAGGTATCCCTCTACGCGCGCACGAACTTCTACAAACTGCTGCGCGCGGATACGGCCTACATATTCGCCAAAAATTTCCACATCACCAACTTCGGCAGGCTCCACAATCACAGTGGGCGCTTCCGGCTGAACTTTCTTCGGCCAGGTCAATATCAGATAACCGGCAAGCAGTACCGCCATACAGGCTATCATCATTATTACCCTTTTCTTTCTCAGCTTTAATTCTCTTTTCGTAAAAAATAGTCTCATGCTTGTTTGTTTATTAAAATTAACCCTGTTTCTCTTTTCAAAGCAAACGCGATGCCAAAACACAACAAAGGCTATATTTGTTATATAATAGTTTAGTTATCAGCTATAAGCATACGCATAAAGTATCCCCGTCACATTCATCTTCCACACTTGCATTGTAGAAAATCTCCACAAATGTAGAATTATTCTACGAACTACTTCTCATTAAAAACACATAAAATCCCATTTTTCCTCTCCAGTCATTGAGAAAAACACTATCTTTACCGAAAATAATTCAATTTATTCACATAAAAAGTAAAGATTATGGCAAGTAGAAAAGTATTGAAGAAGAACGTCAACTATATCGCCGGTGAGTTATTCACCGAATGTCTTGTGAACAGCCTGTATGTACCCGGAACAGACAAGAAGAAAGCCGACGAGCTAATGAGTGAGATTCTGAAAATGCAAGATGAATTCATCAGCCGCATCAGCCACACCGAACCGGGAAATGTAAAAGGTTACTACAAAAAATTCCGTTCTGATTTTAACGCAAAAGTAGACGAGATCATTGAAGCTATCGGCAAACTTAAATAATAAGAATGAAGAAAAGACTATATAGTTTTATCTATTATCGCCTGTTAGGCTGGAAAACAAATGTAACAGTGCCCAACTATGACAAATGCATCATCTGCGCGGCACCGCATACATCCAACTGGGATTTATTTATCGGCAAACTGTTTTACGGCGCCATCGGACGGAAGACCAGCTTCATGATGAAAAAAGAGTGGTTTTTCTTTCCTTTGGGATTGATATTCAAAGCCGTCGGCGGCATACCGGTAGACCGGAGCCGGAATACTTCCTTGGTAGACCAGATGGCCAACAAATTTGCCGAAAGCAAACAGTTCCATTTGGCCATCACCCCGGAAGGAACGCGTAAACCCAACCCTAACTGGAAAAAGGGATTTTACTTCATTGCATTGAAAGCGCAAGTTCCCATCATGCTCATCGGTATAGATTATCCTTCCAAGACCATAACTTCCACCAAGGCAATAATGCCGACGGGAGATTTTGAAAAGGATATGCATGAGATAAAACTCTATTTCAAGGACTTTCATGGAAAGATTCCCGAGAACTTCTCAATCGGAACGATTTAAAAAAACGGTTTCCGACAACCGTTCGTCACAATGAACCGACTACGTGTCAGTATCCTGCAAACGGATATTGCTTGGGAAAATAAACAAGACAATCTCCGTCGTCTTCGCGAAAAGCTGGAAACACTTCGCGGAGCGGCGGAGATTGTTGTTTTGCCGGAGACTTTTTCTACCGGATTCAGCATGAATACCGATAAACTGGCGGAACCGGTAACGGGCGACACCATCACCACGCTGCGCCAATGGGCGTCTGAATACCGGATAGCCATCGCCGGAAGCTACATTTCCTGCGAGGAAAACTCCGTTTCATCCGAAGATAATTCATTATCCCGCAAACATCCCGCCTATTACAACCGCGCCTTTTTCCTCACTCCCGAAGGAGAAGCCTATTTTTACGACAAGCGGCACTTGTTCCGCATGGGCAACGAAACGGAACATTTCACGGCGGGCAATCGCCGTACCGTAATCCCTTACCGGGGCTGGAACATACTGTTGCTTGTCTGCTACGACCTTCGTTTCCCGGTATGGAGCAGGAATGTAAACAACGGATACGACCTGTTGATTTACGTCGCCAACTGGCCTGTACCCCGGCGAAAAGTCTGGGACGTTCTTTTGCAAGCGCGTGCGCTGGAGAACATAAGTTACGTCTGCGGCGTAAACCGTGTCGGTAAAGACGGTAATCGATTCCCTTACGACGGCGGCAGCGCAATCTACTCATACAAGGGCGAACTGATGGCTCAAGTACCCGACAATGAAGAAGGGGCAGCCACCGTACCCCTCGAACTTTCCGCACTGCAAGCATTCAGAAACAAGTTTCCCGCATGGAAAGATGCGGATTCTTTCACTATCGTTTCAGATAATAGTTCACGGTAGTCACTACGCGTATGCTCTTAATATAAGGTGTATTGGCATCTCTGTCCGAAATGGAGAATTGTCCCTGCGAAGCATTCCGTATTTTACCCAGACTGCTGTCCGAGTCTTTTGCAAACTTCTCGGCTGCGGCACGGGCATTCTTCGTAGCTTCTTCTATCATTTGCGGTTTCACGTCATTCAAGCCCGTAAACTCGTATACCACGTTATAGCGGTAATCGCCCCCGCTGATGGCAATACCCTGTTTCAGCAGCTCGGCTTGTTCCGACATCAACTTCCGCACCTTGTCTACATTCTTTGAAGTGACCGTAATGACCGATGTGGCATTGTACCGATAAGCTATATCACGGTTCCCGTAACGTTCGGCCTGCATGTCTATCACTTCGGGCGGAGCAATGCTGATTTCTTCTTTAGCGATGCCGTTACTTTCCAGAAACTTCACAATAACTTTATTCTTCTGCTCCATATTGGCATAAAGCAAAGACGGGTCGTTCCCGATATCCTTATACATCAAAGGCCATATTACCTTATCGGCGGGGACTTCCATCTCAGCCAGTCCTTTTACGCTGACAATACGCTCCTTATCTATAAAATCGTTTATACCCCATTTTATTACCACTCCCAACAAAACCATACCGACAGCAATAATGGCGGCTTCTGCTTTCCATGTTTTCATAATCAATCGTTTTTATTATTAATGCGAATCAAGAGTTAATAATAGAGTAACCTAAGGCTGAAAGGCTTTTATCTCTCAGCCCGGGGTAACACCCCGGGAATAAATGTTCTCTGCACTCACGCCTTATAATGGCAAAATCTTTGAATATCAAATTTTGCCCTTACAGGGCGCAATGGTAATCATATTCGCATTCCCGGGGTGTTACCCCGGGCTGAGAGATAAAAGCCCTTCAGGCTTAGAATTTGTCTAATCAGTTAATTATCTAATCAGTTTAATCAATTTAATTATCTAATCAATTTAATCATCTAATCGGTTTAATTGCTCAATCATACTTAGCTATTTGCTGTTTAAACTCCTGATTCGTCTTATTAAGGAGTGACAACTCCCTCTAACTCTCTTTAATTCCTATTTTCTTCAAAGTAACGAAATTAAAGTTTTCGCTGACCGTCATCCCGATTAAAAGATATTAAATAGGTATTTCTTTAAACATTACGCATCAAATTTTAGAGTATTTAATGAAAATACCTAAATGCATGGAGTGCATCTTACCCAAAAAGTAGTTATTTTTGTCCTTTGAAACGATGTCTGACGACTGAAACAATTAATTTATTAACACTAACCCCTAAATCCTATGTTGACTCAACTTATCAACGCACGCATCCTGACCCCGCAAGGTTGGCTCAAGGATGGTTCCGTACTCATCAGAGACGGGAAAATTTTAGAAGTAACCAATTGCGACCTTGCCGTTATCGGCGCACAACTGATTGATGTAAAAGGAATGTATGTACTGCCCGGCGGTGTAGAAATCCATGCACATGGCGGCGGCGGACGCGACTTTATGGAATGTACCGAAGACGCTTTTCGCGGTGCCGTAAAAACTCACATGAAATACGGAACCACCAGCATATTCCCCACCCTGTCCTCTTCTACCGTACCGATGATTGAACAGGCGGCAGAAACTTGTACGAAGATGATGGCGGAAAAAGACAGCCCGATACTGGGTCTGCACCTCGAAGGCCACTATCTAAACATGGCGATGGCCGGCGGACAGATGCCCGAGAACATCAAGAACCCCGACCCCAACGAATATATCCCCATCGTAGAAAACTGGCACTGCATCAAGCGTTGGGACGCCGCTCCCGAATTACCCGGAGCCATGCAGTTCGGTAAATACATCACCGGAAAAGGCATCTTGGCCTCGGTAGCCCATACCCAAGCCGAATTTGAAGATATACGCACCGCCTATGAAGCCGGATATACGCATGCCACGCACTTCTACAACGCGATGCCCGGATTCCATAAACGCCGTGAATATAAATACGAAGGTACCGTGGAGAGCATCTACCTCATGGACGACATGACCGTGGAAGTAGTGGCCGACGGTATCCACGTACCGCCCACAATCCTGCGCCTGGTCTACAAGATAAAAGGCGTGGAACGGATGTGCGCCATCACCGATGCTCTGGCATGTGCCGCCAGCGACAGCAAGGAAGCTTTCGACCCGCGTGTCATCATCGAGGACGGCGTATGCAAGCTGGCCGACCACTCCGCCCTTGCCGGCAGCGTGGCAACGATGGACCGCCTGATACGCACAATGGTACAGAAGGCCGACATACCATTGGCGGACGCCGTGCGTATGGTGTCCGAAACACCGGCTCGCATTATGGGCGTATACGACCGTAAGGGTTCGCTCCAAAAAGGAAAAGACGCCGACATTATCGTAATGGACGAAGATTTGAAAATCAGAGCGGTATGGGCAATGGGCAAATTAGTGCCTGAAACCGATACTTTATCATAAAATTTATTTCAACATAATGCGAATGAACTTTGTTTTTCGTATTTTTGTTAAGTTTTGAACAAGCGAACAGCTTTAATCATTTATTAATAACCAATTATTGTATGAAAACCAATCTTAGTTCTCAAATTACTCTGAACAGAGTATCCCCCAGGTACTATCGACCTGAGAACGCTTTCGAGCGATCGGTACTGACACGTCTCGAAAAAATTCCGACAGACATTTACGAGTCTCCCGAAGAAGGAGCCAACCAGATTGCTTTGGATATCGCACAAGTGATTCGTGACAAGCAGAAAGCCGGACGTTTCTGCGTATTGGCGCTGGCCGGCGGTAACTCGCCGCGCAATGTCTATTCAGCCCTCGTGCGTATGCATAAGGAAGAAGGACTGAGTTTCCGCAATGTAGTGGTATTCAACCTGTACGAATATTATCCGCTGGCTTCGGACGCAGTCAACAGCAACCTCAACGCATTGAAGGAAATGCTGCTCGACCACGTGGACATTGACATGCAGAACGTATTCAGCCCCAACGGTACTATCGCCAAAGACACCATTTTCGAATATTGCCGCTTGTACGAGCAACGCATCGAAAGCTTCGGCGGTATCGACGTAGCCGTATTGGGTATCGGACGTGTCGGCAACATCGGTTTCAACGAACCGGGTTCGCGCCTGAACTCCACCACCCGTTTGATTTTGCTGGACAGCGACTCACGCAACGAAGCGTCCAAGATGTTCGGAAGCATTGAAAGCACTCCGGTAAGTTCCATTACAATGGGTGTAGCCACAATTCTCTCGGCCAAGAAAGTATATTTGCTGGCATGGGGTGAAGAAAAGGCCAAAATGGTAAAAGAGTGTGTAGAAGGCAACGTAACAGATACAATCCCCGCATCTTACCTGCAAACGCACAACAATGCCCATATCGCCATCGACCTTTCGGCAGCCGCCAACCTGACACGTATCCAACGTCCCTGGCTGGTAACTTCCTGCGAATGGAACGACAAGCTGATTCGCAGCGCCATCGTCTGGTTGTGCCAACTGACCGGAAAACCGATTCTAAAGCTGACCAACAAAGACTACAACGAAAACGGTTTGAGTGAACTGCTTGCCCTTTACGGCTCTGCATACAACGTAAATATCAAGATTTTCAACGACCTGCAGCATACCATCACCGGTTGGCCGGGCGGCAAGCCGAACGCAGACGACACCTATCGTCCCGAACGTGCTAAACCGTATCCCAAACGTGTCGTTGTATTCTCTCCGCACCCGGATGATGACGTCATCTCTATGGGCGGTACTATCCGCCGTCTGGTAGAGCAGAAACATGACGTGCATGTGGCATACGAGACTTCCGGTAACATTGCCGTAGGCGATGAAGAAGTAATCCGCTTCCTGCACTTCATCAACGGCTTCAACCAGCTCTTCAACAACAGCGAAGACCAGGTCATCAACGAGAAATACACCGAAATCCGCAACTATCTGAAAGATAAGAAAGACGGCGATATGGATACCCGCGATATCCTGACCATCAAAGGGCTGATTCGTCGCGGCGAAGCGCGTACGGCATGTACTTATAACAATATCCCGTTGGATCACTGCCACTTCCTCGACCTGCCGTTCTATGAAACGGGTAAGATTCAGAAGAACCCTATCAGCGAAGCCGACGTGGAAATCGTACGCAACCTGTTGCGCGAAGTAAAACCCCACCAAATCTTTGTCGCCGGTGACCTTGCCGACCCGCACGGAACACACCGTGTTTGTACGGATGCCGTATTTGCCGCTATCGACCTTGAAAAGGAAGAAGGCGCCAAATGGCTGAAAGACTGCCGCATCTGGATGTACCGCGGCGCATGGGCAGAGTGGGAAATTGAAAACATCGAAATGGCGGTGCCCATCAGTCCCGAGGAATTACGCGCCAAACGTAACTCCATCCTGAAGCACCAAAGCCAGATGGAAAGCGCACCATTCCTCGGTAACGACGAACGCCTGTTCTGGCAGCGCAGTGAAGACCGCAACCGCGGTACAGCCGCACTGTACGACAGCTTGGGGCTGGCATCTTACGAAGCCATGGAAGCATTCGTAGAATACATTCCGCTGTAAATGTTTACTAAATAGCGATAAGAGAGTGGGAAGCGATGAACTTCCCACTCTTTTTTTGTGTATTTTTGTACGGTACTTAACTATTGAATATGAGAAAGCTATATTTACCCATACTGCTCCTGTCGGCAGGAGTTACTTCCCTCTTTTCACAAGAAATAGAACAGGCCGTCCGGGAGCGGTTGCAAACCTTCTTCCAAGCATATGCCCCTGCCGATGTCAATATCGGTACATGCCGGCTCGACAGCGTACGCGTAGACTTCCGCCGAAAAACCATCAGCATCTACGCCGATGATAAATTCTCCTACCAGCCCTTCCGGCCTGAAACGGTGGAAAAGACTTACCGGGACATCAAGAAGATACTCCCCGGCCCCGTTACCTATTTCGACATCACCGTCTTTACCGGCGGACGTTCCATCGGCGACCTTATCCCCAACGCATACAGAAACGGAAAGAAAGATAAAAACCGCCTGTTTACGGACATACATTACAAAGGCGCCCCCTGGGTGACCCGCGCATCCCGTCCCTTTGAAATAACCCGGGGACTGGAAGGACGGCACATCGCCCTGTGGCAAAGTCACGGAAGGTACTACATCAACAGCAAGGACAAATGGGGCTGGCAGCGTCCCCGCCTGTTCTGTACCTCCGAAGACCAATTCACGCAATCGTTCATCCTCCCCTACCTCATCCCGATGCTGGAGAATGCGGGAGCCAACGTATTCACCCCTCGCGAACGCGACACGCAGAAACGGGAAATCATCGTAGACAACGACGGCAACCGGAACGGTACAAACTCCCTCTATCTCGAAGTGAAAAGCAGGAAAGCACGTTGGGAAAAGACCTCTCTGCCGGGATTTGCACAGCGGAAGCGCATCTATGCGGAAGGAGAAAACCCTTTCCTTGACGGCACGGCACGCTTCGCGCAGACCGAAAAGAAGAAAAACAAAGCCTTCGCCGAGTGGGTTCCCGATATTCCGGAAACCGGAGAATACGCCGTATACGTTTCCTATCAGAGCCTGCCGAACAGCGTGAGCGATGCCAAATACCTCGTATTCCACAACGGCGGTGTCACAGAGTTTAAAGTTAACCAGCGCATTGGCGGCGGCACATGGGTATACCTCGGTACTTTTACTTTCGACAAAGGAAGCAATGACTACGGTATGGTGGTATTGAGCAATGAAAGCCGGGAGAAAGGAGTGGTATGCGCCGATGCCGTACGTTTCGGCGGCGGCATGGGCAACATTGCGCGCGGCGGCAAAACCAGCGGTCTGCCCCGCTATCTGGAAGGCGCCCGTTACTCCGCGCAATGGGCGGGTATGCCCTATCCCGTATATGCCGGATACAAAGGCAAGGACGACCTCTCGGACGACATCAATGTACGTTCGCGTGCCATCAACTATCTGTCGGGCGGCTCCGTATTCAATCCCGGCGAACAGGGATTGGGAGTACCGTTTGAAATGAGCATGGCACTGCACAGCGATGCCGGCTTCAAGACCGACGACCGGATCGTAGGAACACTCGGCATCTATACCACCGATTTCAATAACGGCGAATTGGCGGCGGGAACAGACCGTTACGCCTCGCGCGACCTTGCCGACCTGTTCCTCACCCGCTTGCGGCAAGACATCCGTTCCATTTTCAATACGGACTGGACACGCCGCAGCATGTGGAACCGCAATTACAGCGAAACCCGCCTACCCGCCGTTCCTTCCGCAATCGTGGAGATTCTCTCGCACCAGAACTTTGCGGACATGCGTTTGGGACACGACCCCAATTTCAAGTTCACGGCCAGCCGCGCCCTGTACAAATCCATCCTGCAATATATCTGCACGCAGCATAAGAAAGAATACGTTGTGCAGCCCTTGCCCGTCAGCAATTTCGCCATCCGCTTCGGCAAGAAGAAAAATACGCTGGAGCTTTCCTGGAAAGGAGTGAACGACCCACTGGAACCCACCGCCACACCCCGCGAATACATTGTCTACACACGTATCGGACGGGGCGGATTTGACAACGGCGTACGTGTAAACAATCCGTTCCATACCGTAAAGATAGAACCGGGCATCGTCTATTCTTTCAAAGTAACGGCAGTGAACCGGGGTGGAGAAAGCTTCCCGTCCGAAATCCTCGCGGCCTACAAGTCCGAACACGAAAAGGCGCGTGTACTTATCATCAACGGCTTCGACCGCATCAGTGGTCCCGCTGTGGTAAACACGCCCGACGAAGCGGGATTTGACATGGTTCAAGACCCCGGCGTACCTTATCTATACGATATATCCCTCTGCGGCATCCAGCAGAACTTCAACCGTAAAGAAGCCGGAAAACGTTTGGGAGAAAGCGGCAATGAATATGAAGGCATGAAAATAGCCGGGAACACCTTCGACTACCCCTTTATGCATGGCAAAGCCATACAGGCGGCAGGCGGCTACAGCTTCACTTCATGCAGTGACGAAGCTGTGGAAAGCGGCAGTGTGGCATTGGAAGACTATCCGATAGCAGACTATATTCTGGGATTGGAAAAAGCGGACGGCAACCTGTCACGGACAGCCTATTACAAAACTTTCTCCTCGCCCATGCAGCGCGCCTTGGCAGCCTACTGCCGGTCGGGCGGCAACCTGTTGGTCAGCGGCGCCTACATAGGCAGCGACATGAACGATTCGCAAGGCAACCGGGAATTTACCCAAAACGTCCTGAAATACCGCTTCGGTAACAGTTTACAGACATCCGGCGGGCAAATCGGCATACAAGGCTTGGGGCGCAGCCTCAGCATCCCCCGTCTGCCCAACGAGCAGGCCTATCCCGTAACGGCCCCCGACTGTATCCTGCCTATGGCAACCGCTTTTCCAGTCATGACCTATGCAGACGGGAACCAACCGGCCGCCATAGCCTATAAAGGTAACGACTACCGTACTTTCGTCATGTCATTTCCCTTTGAAAGCATTCGGGAAGAAGCAAACAGAACAGCGGTTATGGCATCCATACTGCACTTCTTTACGGCAGATAATACGGGTATGAACAGATAATAACGACAATCTTGATAAATAATCTGTGGAAATATGCATAATCTGTGGTGAAAAACTTATCTTTGCTTTTACAGAAAACATCGATTACTAAACATTAATCATTAAAACATTAACGCCATGTACACTATACAAGCCAATCCCAGCGGAACCCGCAACCTGGAAATATCGGAAGAGAATCTCGCCACCATCGAGAAATACGGCCTCTTCCGTCATCTCATCGACAGCAACGGCATCGTGGACGAAACCGTGCTCGACAAGCTCAAGCTGAATATCCGTTCCCTCATCGCCGCTCAGGAAGAAGACAGTAAAGACCTGCTCGACCTCTGCATCGACGTTATCTATCACAACAACATGAAAGCCTTCGGGCTGCAGCAGCTTATCAAGCTCTACCTGCAATGGCTTTCCCGGCAAGAAACCATAGAAGAGGAAGAAGATAAATGAAAACCATCGACACACGCGGACAGAAGCTTTACAGCCCTCTCATCCCCGCCGTAAAGGCCATGTGCGAAGCCGGGAAAGGCGAGAAACTGGAAATCATTATGGACGACGCAACCGCCTTTAATGACCTCAAGGAGTATCTCGCCGAACAGCAAATCGGCTTCCGTGAGATTTATGACGGAGAGGAAATGCTGGTGCAGTTCTGTAAGTAATTAAAACTTTCCGTATCTTTGCACCCATGAAAGAATACAGACTGACTGATTGGTTGCCTACAACCAAGAAAGAAGTGGAACTTCGCGGGTGGGATGAACTGGACGTTATTTTGTTCAGCGGTGACGCGTATGTAGACCATCCATCGTTCGGGGCAGCCGTCATAGGGCGCATACTCGAAGCGGAAGGACTGCGTGTGGCGATTATTCCCCAACCCAACTGGCGAGACGACTTACGGGATTTTAAGAAACTGGGGCGTCCCCGCCTCTTCTTCGGCGTCAGCGCAGGCTGTATGGACAGTATGGTCAATAAATACACCGCCAACAAACGTCTGCGCAGCGATGATGCCTATACTCCCGACGCACGTCCGGACATGCGCCCCGAATATCCCTCGATTGTCTATACCCAAATCCTTAAAAAACTATATCCCGATGTGCCCGTCATATTGGGCGGTATCGAAGCGAGCATGCGCCGGCTGACGCATTACGACTATTGGCAAGACCGCGTGCGTCCCAGCATTCTTGCGGACAGCGGCGCCGATGCGTTGACGTACGGTATGGGTGAGAAACCCATTGTGGAGCTTGTAAGAAGATTAAAGCGGCAGCAACCTATTCTCGACATCCCCCAACTGGCTTATCTTACTAAAGAAGTGCAGCCGCAGGAAGGGGACATCACCCTTTTCTCGCACGAAGAATGCCTGAAAGACAAGAAGAAACAGGCCGCCAATTTCCGCCATATCGAAGAAGAGAGCAATAAATACGCCGCATCGCGCATCCTGCAGACCGTAGGCAGGCAAACCGTCGTTGTCAATCCGCCTTACCCGCCCCTGACGGAAGCGGAACTCGACCGTTCTTTCGACCTCCCCTATACCCGCCTTCCACATCCCAAATACAAGGGAAAGCGCATACCCGCATACGATATGATTAAGTTCTCCGTCAACATCCATCGCGGATGTTTCGGCGGTTGCGCTTTCTGTACCATCTCGGCGCATCAGGGCAAGTTTATCGTCAGCCGCAGCAAGGAAAGCATCTTGAAGGAAGTAAAGGCCGTAATGGAATTACCGGACTTCAAAGGGTATCTCAGTGATTTGGGCGGCCCCTCCGCCAATATGTACAAGATGCGGGGACGCAATGAAGCCGTATGCAAGAAATGCAAACGCCCGTCGTGCATCCACCCCAAAGTGTGCCCTAACCTGAACACAGACCACAGCCCGCTACTCGATATTTATCATGCGGTAGACAGTCTGCCGGGCATCAAAAAGTCATTCATAGGCAGCGGTGTGCGCTACGACTTGCTGCTGCACCAAAGCAAAGACCCCAAAACCAACAAAAGCACGCAGGAATATACCCGCGAACTCATAGCCCGTCATGTAAGCGGCCGCCTTAAAGTCGCGCCGGAACACACCTCGGAACGCGTGCTCGACATCATGCGCAAACCGCCGTTCAGCCAGTTCGGAGAGTTCAAAAAGATATTCGACCGAATCAATCGTGAAGAAGGCCTGCGGCAGCAGCTCATCCCCTACTTCATCTCCAGCCACCCAGGCTGCAAGGAAGAGGACATGGCGGAACTTGCCGTCATTACCAAGCGTCTGGACTTTCATCTGGAGCAGGTACAGGACTTTACTCCCACCCCCATGACCGTCGCCACCGAAGCGTGGTACACAGGTTTCCACCCCTATACCCTGGAACCCGTGTTCAGCGCCAAAACACAACGCGAGAAACTGGCGCAGCGTCAGTTCTTCTTCTGGTACAAACCCGAAGAACGGAGAAATATCATCAATGAACTGCGGCGGATAGGACGGAAGGACTTGATTGACAAACTGTACGGGAAATAGGAAGATACGGACAAGTAAAGTACTCCGTCCCAATCTTCCCAACAACCGCTGTCAAACAGCGAATTGCCAACCATTCATAAAGAAGCACTCACACTCCCCGTATCAAGTACTCACTTCTTAGGAGAAAGGCTTGCTCATATAGGAAATAAGCCGTATCTTTACGCTCAAGATGAACATCTTTAGGTTAAAGACCGCCATCTCCAGCCTAAAGATACATATCTTTAAACTGAAGATACAGTTTAAAGCATAGGTTAAGTCTCCCCGGTAAGCAAGTCCGCCTACTTTCGTCCCTACCCCATGCCACTTCTTCCTTAGCCCCATGCAGGACGGACATCCATCACCGAATTATCAACCCGTAAACAACAAAAAACATCATGGCAGAATATCAAATGCAGACCTCTAATCTTCCCAACGAAGACGGTGAAAAAATACTCTTCCCCCGTATCAAGATTTGGGGACAGGTAGATTTGGACTACCTTGCCCAACGCATCAACTACGCCAGTACCTTTACTCCCGGCGACATCATCGGACTGGTAAAATCACTCACCCAGGCCATAGCCCGTGAAATGGGCGAAGGACACTCGGTGAAAGTGGACGGACTGGGTGTATTCACTCCCTCGTTAGGGTTGCGCGAAGGTTTTGAACGGGAAAGCGCCGAACAGGGCGGACAAAAACGCAACGTAAGAAGTATCTGTGTAGATAACATCAACTTCCGTGCAGACAAGGATTTCATCTACGAGACAGGACGAAGTTGCATACTGGACCGCTCTAAATGGAAGTTCCGGCACTCCTCCTCACGCTACACCGCCGGACAACGGCTGAAACTGGCGCAAGACTATTTAGAGTCGCATCCGTTGCTGAAAGTAGGTGACTACTGCGAACTGACAGGACTACTGCGCAACGCCGCCGCACAAGAGCTGAAACAGTGGAGCGAAATGCCCGAAAGCGGAATCGGCCATACGGGCAGAGGGTCACACAAAATATATATCAAAGCAACAACAGACTGACCTATTCTTCCACCTGCATCGCCACAATCTCCTGTAACGCCGCCACAGCCTCTTCCACGGTAGTGACGTCTTTCACTACCATGCTCCGCTTGTTATTCTGCTCCCGCAGGTCGCAACGGCGGGTATATTTCATCATGTAGGCAATGACTTTGCCGAAAGCCTGACTCTGATAGTAAGGGCTGTCCGGATTGGAAACAAAGAACAGCGTCATGCGGCCGCCTTTGAGGAACACCTTTTCCGTTCCCAGACGTGCCGCAAGACGGCGCAGGGGAACGATACGGAGCAATTCTTCCGTCTCGGGGGGGATAGGTCCGAAACGGTCTTCGAGACGGGCGCGGAAAGCATCCACGTCCTTGTCCAGCGTCAGGCCGTCCAGTTCGCGATAGAGCAACATACGCTCGCTGCTGCCGGTGACGTAGGTGGCGGGCAGCAACAGCTCAAGGTCGCTCTCCACCTGGCATTCGTCTACAAATTGCTCACCGCTGATAGTACCGTCGCCTTTCAGCTCGTCGGCATAGAGGTCGGCAAACTCATCGGTCTTCAGCTCGTGCACGGCTTCGGACAATATCTTCTGATAGGTTTCGTAACCCAGGTCAGCAATGAAGCCGCTTTGCTCTGCGCCGAGCATATTACCCGCGCCGCGAATGTCGAGGTCCTGCATGGCGATGTGGATGCCGCTGCCTAAGTCGGAGAAGTTCTCGATAGCCTGCAAGCGGCGTTTGGCTTCCGGCGTAAGCGAGGACAAGGGGGGAGCCAGCAAATAGCAGAAAGCCTTTTTATTGCTGCGCCCCACACGGCCGCGCATCTGGTGCAGGTCGCTCAAGCCGAAATTCTGCGCCTGGTTGATGATGATGGTATTGGCGTTCGGTATGTCGATACCGCTCTCAATGATGGTAGTGGCGAGCAATACGTCATAATCATAGTTGACAAAGTCGAGAATAATCTTTTCCAGTTCGGCGGGTTCCATTTGCCCGTGACCGATGCAGACACGGCAATCGGGAATGTTGCGCTCTATCATCGCTTTCAGTTCGGAGAGATTGGAGATACGGTTGTTTACAAAGAACACCTGCCCGTTGCGGCTCATTTCGAAATTGATGGCATCGGTGATGATATCGTCGCTGAAAGTATGCACTTCCGTCTGAATGGGATAACGGTTGGGCGGCGGTGTCTGGATGACGCTCAAGTCGCGCGCGCCCATCAGGGAGAACTGCAAGGTACGGGGAATGGGCGTGGCGGTCATGGTCAGGGTGTCCACGTTCACTTTCAGTTGGCGGAGCTTCTCCTTGACGGAGACACCGAATTTCTGTTCTTCGTCGATAATCAGCAAGCCGAGGTCTTTGAACTTAACGTCTTTACCCAAAATGCGGTGGGTACCGATAAGGATATTCACCTCACCGTCCGCAAGACCCTTGACAACGGCCTTGGCCTGTGCCGCCGTCCGGGCGCGGCTCAGATATTCCACACGGCAGGGCAGGCCTTTCAGGCGCTCCTTGAAAGTCTGGAAATGCTGATAGGCAAGAACGGTGGTGGGAACGAGGACGGCCACCTGCTTGTTGTCCGCCACCGCCTTGAAAGCGGCACGCACGGCAACCTCGGTCTTGCCGAAGCCTACGTCGCCGCATACCAGCCGGTCCATGGGGCGGGCGCTTTCCATATCCGCCTTTACGTCGGCGGTCGCCTTGCTTTGGTCGGGGGTATCCTCGTAAATGAAAGACGCTTCCAGCTCCCGTTGCAGGAAACTGTCGGGGCTGTATTGAAAACCTTTCTCCTCGCGCCGTTGCGAATAGAGCTTTATCAGGTCGCGGGCTATATCCTTAATCTTGGTCTTGGTACGGTCTTTCAGTTTCTCCCATGCGCCGGTACCCAGCTTGTTGAGACGGGGAGCTTCGCCTTCTTTGCCTTTGTACTTGGAAACCTTATGCAAAGAATGGATGGAGACAAAGACCACATCGTCATTCTGATAGACCAGACGCATCACTTCCTGCGTCGTATCTCCGTTGGGAATACGCACCAATCCCGTAAAACGTCCCACGCCGTGGTCGGTATGCACCACGTAATCTCCGGGAGTAAACTGATTCAACTCTTTCAGGCTCAAAGCCACCTTGCCGCTGCGGGCTTTATCGCTTTTCAGGTTGTATTTGTGAAAACGGTCGAACAACTGGTGGTCGGTAAAGATGCAGAGACGCAGAGTATCGTCGGCAAAGCCCTCGTGCAAGGTACGCTCAACGGGGGTAAAGGAGATGTTATCTCCCCGGTCTTCAAAGATAGCGCGGATACGGTCGGTTTGTTTCAGGCTGTCACTGCATATATAGAGGGTATAGTTGCGCGCCAGGTAGTCCTGGAAGCTTTCCGCCACCAGGTCGAAATTCTTATGGAAGATAGGTTGCGCTGCGGTACTGAATGATACTGTCGCGTCCGGTGTTCCGGTAGGCTTCGTTCCGAATTCCATGCGGCGGAAATCGAGGGCGCGCAAGGTAAACTCTCCCCCGTCAATCAACTTTCCTTCCAGAGATATCGCACCGTTTTCCTCGGCTTCGCGGGCGGCAATGGCCGCGGCGGTCAGCGATTCGTCGTGAACGGCCTGAATACGCTCGCGCAGCCAGAGGAAATCACGCATCGCCAGCAAGGTGTCCGGCCGGAGAAAGTCCAGGAAAGATACCATGCCGCCATTGCCGCCCTGCTCCAGGCTACGGCTCAAATCGGGGACAATGACGATATCCTCTTTCTTCTCTTTGGAAAGCTGGCTCTCCACCTCAAACGTACGGATGCTCTCCACCTCATCTCCGAAGAAATCGATACGGAAAGGACATTCGGAAGAAAAGGAAAAGACATCGATGATACTGCCGCGCACGGCATATTGCCCCGGCTCGTACACATAATCCACGTACTCGAAGCCGTAGCTGCGCAGCACTTCCGTCACGAAGTCCATATCCACCTTTTCGCCCGTATGGAGTTTCAAGGTTTTATCTCCCAGCTCCTTACGGGAAACGACTTTTTCCGCCAGCGCATCCGGGCTGGTAACCACGCAAAGCCCTTCCTCGCCTTTCTGCAGGCGGCTCAGCACTTCCGTGCGGAGAATCTCGTTGGCGGCATCTTTCTGTCCGTACTTTATGGCGCGGCGGAAGGAAGAGGGGAAGAACAACACCCGTTCGGCTCCCAAAATCTGTGTCAGGTCGTGATAGAAATACCCGGCTTCTTCCAAATCGCCGAGAATAAAGACAAACGGACATTCAGCCCGCTGTACCAGCACGGACGAAAACAGCGAAGCGGCAGAAGCGCACAGGCCGCTGCAGTAGAGGTGACGGACGGAATTGTTCTTTAGCAGCCTGCACATGCCTTCTACATTGGGATGGGCGGCGTATAATTGTTGCAGTTCGGTAATAATCATTGTTACGGTGAATTTCCGTTGCAAAAATACATAAATAATCCTTAGTTCTATCTGTAAGTAATAGAAAAGCACTACATTTGCTCCCATTAATAAGCCCCATATATTTTCAATGAATATGCAGACATCAGACAGTATTGTCATCATCCCTACCTACAACGAACGGGAAAACATCGAGAATATCATCCGTGCCGTTTTTGCCCTGGAGCACGGATTCCACATACTTATTATCGAAGACGGTTCGCCCGACGGTACTGCCGCTATCGTAAAAGACTTGCAACGGGAGTTTTCCGACTGCCTGTTTATGGTGGAGCGTAAGGGAAAGCTGGGACTGGGTACGGCCTACATAGCCGGATTCAAATGGGCGTTGCAACGCGACTATGAATATATATTCGAAATGGATGCCGACTTCAGCCATAACCCCAAAGACCTGCCCCGCCTCTACCAAGCCTGCGCCGAAGAAGGGGCGGATGTGGCTATCGGCTCGCGCTACGTCAGCGGCGTGAATGTGGTGAACTGGCCTATGGGACGTGTGCTCATGTCTTATTTCGCTTCCAAATATGTACGTATCATTACGGGGCTCCCCATTCACGATACTACCGCCGGCTTTGTGTGCTACCGCCGCAGGGTATTGCAGACCATCAATCTGGACGGCATCCGCTTTAAAGGCTATGCTTTCCAAATAGAGATGAAGTTCACCGCCTACAAGTGCGGAGCGGATGTGAAGGAAGTACCGGTTATCTTCATCAACCGGGAACTGGGAACGTCCAAGATGAACAGCAGCATTTTCGGAGAAGCCGTGTTCGGAGTAATCCGGCTGAAATGGGACAGTTGGTTTCATAAATATCCAAACTTGAAAAACTAAAGATATGAAAAGAACGCTGATACACAATGCGACGATTGTCAACGAAGGACAGTCTATCCAAGGTTCGGTAGTGATAGAAAACGGACGCATCGCCGAAGTTCTTACCAACTGGAAACCGCTCTCCGCCCCTTGTGAAGAAGTAATCGATGCAACAGGCTGCTACCTGCTGCCCGGCATCATCGACGACCACGTGCATTTTCGCGACCCGGGCCTTACCCACAAAGCGGATATCCTGACGGAAAGCCGTGCGGCTGCCGCCGGCGGGGTGACTTCCATTATGGATATGCCCAACACCAATCCGCTGACCGTAACGCTGGATGCCCTGAATGCCAAGTTCGACCTGCTGAATGAGAAATGTATCGTCAACCACTCCTGCTATTTCGGCGCAACCAACGATAACTATACGGAATTTGACAAGCTGGACAAGCATCGCGTTTGCGGCATCAAGCTGTTTATGGGTTCCAGTACCGGTAATATGCTGGTGGACAAAATGAACAGCCTGCTGAAAATATTCAATGGTACGGATATGCTGATTGCCGCTCATTGCGAAGACCAGGAAACGATAAAAGCCAATATCGAGAAATACAGGCAAAAATACAAAGGAGCGGATGACATTCCTGTCAACGCCCATCCCGGTATCCGTTCCGTTCCGGCCTGTTACGCATCTTCCGAGCTGGCCGTCCGTCTGGCGAGAATTGCCGGAGCGCGCCTGCATATTCTGCACGTATCCACGGCCAAAGAGCTGCAACTGTTTAGTGACGAGCCTCTGGAAGACAAGAATATCACATCCGAAGCATGCGTGGCGCATTTGCTCTTTACACTGGCGCACTATAACAGTCTGGGCGCACGCGTAAAATGTAACCCCGCCGTCAAACGGAAAACAGACCGGGAAGCTCTGCGGGCTGCCGTCAACTCAGGGCTGATTGACGTTATCGCCACCGACCACGCTCCTCATCTGTTGAGCGAGAAAGAAGGCGGAGCGCTGAAAGCGATGTCAGGTATGCCTATGATACAATTCTCTCTTGTCAGCATGTTAGGGCTGGTGGATGAAGGTGTTTTCTCACTGGAAACGGTTGTACAGAAAATGTGTCATGCGCCTGCCCGAATATACGGTATTTGCCAACGCGGATATATCCGTGAAGGCTATCAGGCGGACTTAGTGCTGGTACGCCCCGACTCTCCCTGGGAAGTTACCGCCGACAAGATTCTGAGCAAATGCGGCTGGAGCCCTTTAGAGGGACATACGTTCAACTGGAAAGTAGAAAAAACGTTTGCCAACGGACACCTTATTTATAACGGCGATATGGTAGACGATTCTTATCGCGGTGAAGAGCTGAGATTCGATTATCCGTCGGCGGGAGCGTAATACATAACCGATTCAGAGAATAAATAAATGTTGAAATATTGAAATTTAATTTATATCAGTAGCAATGAATGTATATAAGTAACGATGAGTGTATATAGGTAACAATAATGTAGCGTAACCTAAGGCTGAAAGCCTTTTTATCTTATAGCCCGGGGTAACACCCCGGGAATAAATGTTCCCGACATTCTGCGCCCTGAAAGGGCAAAAGATTAATCTGCAAATATATTGCCCTTACAGGGCGCAATGTTATTCATATTCACGTTCCCGGGGTGTTACCCCGGGCTATAAGATAAAAAGGCTTTCAGCCTTAGGTTACGCTACATTATTGTTACTTATATACACTCATTGTTACCGATACAAATTAAATCTAAACATTTACTTATTTACTTAACTTATTATATATACATTATCAACACTTATTATATATACATTATCCATTGTCAACCATCAATTATAAAATACATGAAGTAAGTCCCTACATCAACTGGATTTATTTTTTCCATGCCTGGGGCTTTCAACCCAAGTTTGCGGCAATAGCCGATATCCACGGTTGCGATTCCTGCCGTGCCATGTGGCTTGCGGCTTTTCCTCAAGAAGAGCGTGCCAAAGCCGCCGAAGCCATGCAACTGTTTAAGGAAGCCAACAGAGTACTCAACCGATTGGATGAGGTAATTACGGTGCAATGCATTTACAGGTTGTGCAGCGCCAATGCGGAAGGGGACAATCTCCTTATCGAGGATACGGTATTCCCTCTGCTCCGTCAGCAGACCCCTCACCCGGACGGAAGTCCGTTTCTCTGCTTGAGCGATTTCATACGGCCTCTCTCGTCCAGGGTGGCAGACACGATAGGCCTTTTCGCATCTTCCGTCAGTGCGGAAAATGAAAACTACTACAAAGACGACCCTTACAAACATCTCCTCGTACAGACCCTGACAGACCGGCTTGCCGAAGCCGCGACAGAAAAGATGCACGAACATGTGCGCAAAGCGGTCTGGGGATATGCTCCCGACGAATCGCTTTCCATTCCAGACTTGCTGGCTGAGAAATATCAAGGTATCCGTCCGGCGGTAGGCTATCCTTCCCTACCCGACCAATCCGTAAACTTCATATTGGATGAACTGCTGGATATGAAACAGATAGGTATCACACTCACCGAAAACGGAGCCATGTATCCGCATGCTTCTGTATGCGGTCTTATGTTTTCACATCCCCGGTCACACTATTTCGCCGTAGGCAAGATTGGTGAAGACCAACTGGAAGATTATGCCCACCGACGCGGTAAGCCGATTGATGAAATGCGAAAGTTTCTTGCAGCCAACCTGAAGAGTTAAGAACCGGGAGTGTGATTTTCCGGTTTCCGTTACGACAAACAAATAAAAAGCGATTCGAGAAACAATACAATGGAAAATATAGAACAAGAGTTTATGTCCGTCATACGGGAATATGAGCGCGTCATCTATAAGGTGTGTTACCTGTACACCACTCCGAACGCGACTCTTAGCGACCTGTACCAGGAAGTAGTACTCAACATCTGGAAAGCTTTTCCTAAATTCAGAAAGGAATGTAAAGTCTCGACGTGGATTTACCGTATCGCCTTGAATACCTGTATCAGCTTCATACGGAAAGAAAAGAACATTCCGGAGATTGTAACCCTCACACAGGAAGCCGACCGCAGCGAAGAGGACGACGAGACACAAGCCATGTTACGGCAACTCTACCAGATGATAAACCGGCTGGGGCAACTGGAAAAGTCTATCATCCTGCTTTATCTGGAAGAGAAGAGTTATGAGGAGATTTCCGAAATCACCGGACTGACCGTAACCAATGTGGCTACCAAACTCAACCGTATTAAAGATAAACTGAAAAAGATGAACAAGGAGGAATAATATATGGAACTGGACGAACTGAAAAAATCATGGAATGCATTGGATGCACAGTTGCAAAAGGAACCTATCGCCGATGAAAAACAAATAAAGGAACTGCTTGCGAGCTATAAAACAAATACCCGGCGCAGCCTGAGGCGGCTCGTTGTCCTGCAACGCTTCTCGCTTGGAGTAGGTGCGGTGGGGCTGGCCGTCATCCTGCTGATATGGCTTTTGCTACCTACTTTCGGCTTCAATGAGCACTTGCAAAACAAGACTGCCATATTTCTGGCTTTCATCACCGTCACCATCCTCGGCGGTATGTGGTGGGACCGGAAAACTTATCTTTGGAACAGGAATACCCGGGTGGATGAGATGTCCGTAGCCGAAGTAAGCCGGCGCATGGCCACGTTCCGTTACTGGACCCGCTACGAAGTGTGGGCAGTGGCTGTCTGGGCCGTTATCTTCACCGCACTATTCTACTGGGTAATGGATTACTACACGATGCCTCTCATAGCGCAAGCCGCCATGCTGGGATTCTGCGTCATCTGGGACGTAATTCTTATTTATTTCATCTATAAAAAGGTTGTTTATAAGCATCTCGACAGTATTAAAAAGAATATAGAAGAACTCGAAGATATATGCACCGAATAACTCTTATACTCATTTTATTCCTGCTTCTGCCGGATATGTACATCTACCTGGTGTACATTGTAAAGAAAACGCGTAACATAGTCTGGCGCAGTACGTATTGGCTTCCCACCGCTATGTTGGTGGCCATATACATGTATTATATCTATATGACAGGGGATAATGCCCTTTCACATCATCCGCAAGGCATCGGCAGGCTGGCAGTGGCCGTGATGCTGTTTGCCGTTCCGAAAACGGTGTTCATGCTTTGCTCGCTGCTGGGTATATTGATGCGGGGAATCAGCCGGCTTCTGTCGCTCGTCATTTTCCGTACGCCGTTCAGAAGCCCCCGCTCTCCTTTCGTCGCACACCGGCTTCCTTACACACTGCTCGGATTGATATTGGGGGTAATCAGTTTTGCCAATATTCTTTACGGAGCCATTGCGGGTATCACACGCTTTGAGGTAAAGGATGTCGAGTATCGCTCGGCCAACATACCCAAAGGCTTTGACGGTTATCGCATCCTTCAGCTGTCGGATATACATATAGGCAGCTGGCTGGGGAATCCGGAAGCAGTCCGGCATTTGGTGAAACTGGTGAATGAGCAGAAAGCAGACCTTATTGTCTTTACCGGTGATTTGGTTAATCAGCAAAGCCACGAGCTGGACGGTTTCAAGGAGATACTTTCCCGGCTCCATGCTCCCGACGGAGTATATTCTATTCTCGGCAATCATGATTACGGGACTTACTACCGCTGGCGTAACCGAAAAGAGGAAACGGCCAATTTGGAGTATTTAATAGAACAGCAAAAAGAGATGGGCTGGAAAATGCTGAATAACGAACATGACATTTTATATCATAAGGGCGACAGCATAGCATTGATAGGTGTCGAGAACGATGGGGAGCCGCCTTTCTCACAATTCGCCGATTTGCCCAAAGCCATGCAGGGCACGGAAGGCATGTTCCGTATCCTGCTCAGCCACAACCCTACGCACTGGCGACGCGAAGTCCTGCCGGGCTCGGATATAGAGTTAACCCTTTCCGGACATACGCATGCCATGCAGATGGAAATGTTCGGACATTCGTTAGCTTCTCTCATCTACCCGGAATGGGCAGGCATGTACTACAAAGGCAAACGAGCCTTGTATGTCAATGTCGGCATAGGATACGTGGGACTGCCTTTCCGCTTCGGTGCATGGCCCGAAATCACCGTTATAAAATTAGTTAGCGAGAATGAGTGACAAAATCTAAAAAAGGTCTATCTTTGTGGCAATAAAATCCAAAACCTATGAAGATACTCTATAATATTTATCAGATTTGCTTTGCACTGCCTATATTATTGGTGCTGACTATTCTTACCGCACTGGTCACAATTGTCGGTTCCTTATTGGGTGGCGCTCATTTCTGGGGATATTATCCGGGTAAAATATGGTCACAACTGATTTGCTATCTCCTGCTTATTCCGGTAAAAATAAACGGACGGGAGAAGCTCCATAAACGTACTTCTTATGTATTTGTCCCCAATCATCAGGGTTCTTTCGATATTTTCCTGATTTATGGCTTTCTGGGAAGAAACTTTAAATGGATGATGAAGAAAAGCCTGCGTAAGATTCCATTCGTGGGCAAGGCTTGCGAAAGCGCCGGGCATATTTTCGTAGACCGTTCCAGCCCCCGGAAAGTACTGGCTACCATGCGTCAGGCAGAGGCTTCCTTAAAGAACGGAGTGTCATTAGTGGTATTCCCCGAAGGTGCACGCACATTCACCGGACATATGGGGTACTTCAAGCGAGGGGCTTTCCAATTGGCAGACGAACTGCAATTGGCGGTAGTGCCTGTGACAATTGACGGTTCGTTCGAGATACTTCCCCGTACCGGCAAGTGGATACACCGTCACCGCATGATACTGACGATTCATGAACCGATTGCTCCCAAAGGACAAGGGGCGGAGAATATCAAAGCGACTATGGCGGAAGCTTATACAGCGGTAGAAAGCGCATTGCCAGAACAGTATAGGGGGATGGTGAAGAATGAAGACCAGGACAAATTATGAGCAATAATTCATCCATATATACCCTCAAAAGTCATTATATTCCTAATTCCAAATGCTTTGGTCCGGACATTATCCCTTGCAAAGGGAGTTGTATGTATCCTAAAAGAAAAAGGGCTGTAGCAAAATTCAAACAGCAATTTACACCCAGCGATGAAAATTTATCTACCGAATTAAAAGAAAGAGAGAAAAAATTATTACCGACACAAGAAGACAACATTACTGATTTCATCAAAAACAATTCAGGACGATATATCAATTACTTAGATAAATAGCTGTAACCAAAGTTTCACAACGAGAGATTGTTGTAGTTTTTTATAAAACATCGGAAGATGAAACTAAAGAGCGAGGTTGAATTCAGTGATGAAGAATAAAGAGTATACATATAACTTTCCACTTTTTTTCTTGCTTAAAAACGTTCTTTTCTATACCCTTTTCTAAGCTAAACAGAGTATAACCCCATTTCACTGCTATTTTCTAATATCAACAGACATTTCATAAGGACTATTTGTCACTTCATCATGACTATTTATTCAGTCAGTCTTCTTCTATAACCGTACTTTTGTGCGCAAAAGGAAAAAGAAAGTTTTAAAATAACAAGACAACAATTTATGATATGATGAGAAGAGAAAAACAAAGGTATGAGAAGCCTGCAATAAAATTCGTAGAAATAGACTTGAATAGTTGTATCGCAGTCCAAGCATCAGCCTATCCAGGTAGTAACAGCAGTATGCTGTGGGGTGAAAACAGTTATCAGGAGAAAGACGTTACAGCTGGAAGTACAGATTTAAGTAATACATGGGATACGGATTGGAACAGGCGTGATCGCTAATAATTAACAACAAAACGAAACAATTATTCAAATGGAAAAATTCAAATGGATGTACTTACTTGTTTTAGTAAGTGGATTAATATTAGGAGGATGCTCCTCTGAAAACGACATTATCGACAATATAGATGGAGAACCCGATATTGACAATACAGATAAAAGACCTGATTTTGATTTCTCCAAACTGACATGGACAAAAAGAACCATATCTTCTCAAATCGAAGCTGGCAACAATACAGATATTAGTACAAGAAGCGCTGAAGATATCGGTTTTGGTGGAAATCCTTCGAGTGTGCTTCCGGATGATCTAAACTATTATATTAATGTATATAATGAAGGAGTAAAAAATTATATAGAAGATGATTTTCTTGAACTCACATATGAAAACAATGAGATTATTTACTTTACGACTACTGCTACCAACAATGGAAAGCAGTATGTACTAATCAACAATATTCCAGATGTAACAGAAAATGCGGACTACCTTTACTTTGAAATTGGGGATAATATAAGTAGTGTTCCTGGCAATAGAATATTTTTCTTTACGACTTATAATTTAGCTGATAAAAAAAATGACTCTAAAATAAAATTGCCGAAAGCTATAGATGTTGACGG
Source organism: Bacteroides sp. 44_46 (assembly GCF_001915465.1). Classification (NCBI taxonomy): domain Bacteria; kingdom Pseudomonadati; phylum Bacteroidota; class Bacteroidia; order Bacteroidales; family Bacteroidaceae; genus Bacteroides; species Bacteroides sp. 44_46. Next base: position 404,038 of record NZ_MNQO01000020.1, read on the forward strand.
ACAGGATTTATATTATAATGGGAATGGCTATGCAGAATATGGTGATAAACTATTTGCTACAGAAGGACTTTTTTTTATTAGGAACAGTGAAAACAGCGATAAAATAGACCTCTATTATTTAAATACAAATAATAGACCAGTACTTGCTGACGAATATAAAATAAAAATGAGGCGATTAACGGGAGTGATTACGATATACACAATAGTAATAGACCGTTATGAGGATAATACGCCTATAAGTATTACAGGAGTAGATGGTGGAACAACTACTGTTAGTGCTATTTCCCTTACAAATGATGCCTTGGCAGAAGCTTTTACTAAACTAAAAGAAACCCCTGAAGATTTTTTCTCCTCTGAAGAACTCGCAGCTAACAATAACGCTTTAAGAGACTTTATCTCAAACAAATTCGATCAAGGATATGGTGTAGACGACTACTTTATTCGTAAAAAAGTCATTGAGAATTTTCCTGTTGAATATGACTTCCTTGCCGCAACGGTAGACTACCAAACAACAGGTCCTCTCTATTTATGCAATCTGAACTTTCCTGCTTGGATGAATGAAAAATCAGTTTTTCATTGGGGTTCGGACGCTACAGAGCGAGAGTTTTATGGTGTAAGCAGTTCTTGTGATAATTATCCGTTCCTTCCTATTGGTCACTATTTGTCTCTTGACTATACTAACTCATTAATCATATACATGGGAATGTCAAAGCGAGACACGGAAAACACTACATACGCTCCGCCTTCACACTTATTACAAGTTAAGATTGCGATAAAAGAACAGGGGATATTGCTTCAGCCCAATATCAACCATAACATGTATGTTGTGTTCACAATCAAAGACATGGTTCAAATGTTGGTAAAAGCACAGATGAACGATGCGGTCGGCACTCCTTCCCCTACGACCCGTTCAGCCTTAGAAGAGCCTGTCTTAGAGTTGCCCTCAAACAGACTAATTTTCAAATAATCCAAATAATATTCAAAAGGCTACATCCGTCAACAGCGGTTTGCAGCCTTTTGAACATTTATTTTATTCCCAAACAACAGACGTAGACTATCCCACATAATGAAAGCCACCCTGAAACCCGACTTTATACTACACAGCATCGCCAACGAAAAAGTACTCATCGGTGCAGGCCAGCAGATTGACTTCTCCAAAATGCTAATGCTCAATGATACCGCTGCATGGATTATCGCAGAGCTCCAAAAACAGCCCGCCACACCGGAAGAACTCACTTTGAGATTAACAGAAATATACGATGTCAGCCAAGAAAAAGCGCAAAACGACATAGAAGAACTGCTCCGTCATTTAGAAGAACAAGGGATAGTAATCATTGAAGAATAAAGCAAGAACACAATCGCTGAAACAGCGTTCTTCCAAAGGTCTACTTTAGTCCCGCAAAGCAGACCTTTACAAGCATACACCCCTACCTTACAAACAGAACATACAATAATTTACAGTAAAATAGTTCAGTCAGGAAAGAGCTTTTTTGTTCGTAACAGAAAATAAGCTTCCCAGAGACAGAATCATTGCCCCTACATAATTCTACTGGAAAGACGACATTTTTCCAACCATTTCATTATCTTTGCAATATTCTAAGATAAAGTGCAATGATAATAGATTTCAAGATAAAGAACTTCAGGTCATACAAAGACGAAACCGAGTTTTCATTCGAGGCATTGGACATGGATTTCCGAAGTGAAAACACCACGGCTATCGAACTGGAGAACGGAGAAACAATTCGTTTGTTGAAGACAGCCGCAGTGTTCGGTGCCAACGCTTCCGGAAAAAGCAACCTTATTTGGGCATTGTACAGTTTGTCCCACATGGTGGCAGGTTCTTTGAAGTACGATGTCAACACCCCTATACCCTATACCCCCTACGTTCTTAACTCAAAAACAAGAAATCAACCTACGGAATTTACTATCAACTTCATTGTAGATAGAAAACAGTACCGATATGCAATAAAGTTCGATAAAGTTATCCATCAAGAAACTTTATCGACAATGAAATGCAATAAAGCCGAAAATATATTCAATGTCGAGGTAAACGAAGAAACACTACAAAGGCACGTATCAATCGGAACAAGTTGGGAAAGCACTTTATTGGATATTTCAAACGCCCAACTGCTGCCTAACCAATTGTTATTGTCCATGTTGGGAACAAGACAGGCAAACGGACTGCAAAACGTATATTCATTTCTCGCCACATTGCAGGCGCAGCCGGTAGGAGATGCCATCGACCTGAAGTTCAACAGTTTCGACGTTGCAGAACGGATATTGAAAAGCAACGATTCAAAGCTATTCCAAAGGCTACGCCGATTGATACATATTGCCGATATGGGGATTGAAGACATTACAATGCAAAAACATAGTGATACCGAGTTCAAATTCCCGGATTCGGTTTCAGACGATGTCAGACAAACATTTATCAAACAAAACAAGTGGGAATTTGGAATGGTACATAAAGTAGTGAACGATGAAGAGGCACTCAATGTCACGCTCCCGATGCAGTTTGAATCTACCGGAACAAAAAACTTCTTCGGCATAGGTGCCCGGGTACTTGACATCCTGGAAACGGGAGGTTTACTTGCTTATGACGAGATAAATATTGCCATTCATCCTGCCTTGTTCAAATTGATAGTATCGTTGTTCAACAATAATAAATCCAATCCTCATAACGCCCAGTTGCTATTTACCACCCACGATGCCTCCATTGCGGGAGACGGGATGTTGCGCGCCGACCAAATATGGTTTGCCGAAAAAGAAGACGGAGCTTCCCAGCTTTATTCTGCACAAGATTTCGATGACATAAGCATCAACATTCCGTTTGACAAATGGTACAAGTCCGGCAGATTTGGAGCTTTACCAAAATTCGGTAACATAGACTACATATTTGGAGATAATGGCACGCTGTAAACGAACAACACACAAAAACAACATCGTCATACTATGCGAAGGCTCGGACACGGAAGTAAAATATTTTTGCGACCTGAAAAGTTATGTTGAAGAACTGCATCCCGACAGCTTCTCCGATATTAAAATACTTCCGGTAGCCGATGAGATTATCAGGGAAAAGAAAGGAAGTAGACGCAAGAAGACATTACGGCAACCCATTCCAAGTCTGCATTCAGATAAACACTACTGGTGCAAATGGGAGCATACAGATGAAGAATATGAACTGTATAAAGCACAACCTACCCGATATGTACGTGAAACCCAACTGTATATGGAAGAAGACGGTTATGTAGAAGGTTGGGCTGTATTCGATAAGGATACATTTACCGACCACCAAACAGCCTTTAAGCTGGCTGAAGAGATTGAAGGGCTTCACATTGCATTCTCGTCGCATTGTTTCGAGGAATGGCTACTTTTACATTTTGAGAGGAATCCGCATCTTTTCAGCGCCTCCGTCTGCAAAAATGATGATAAAGACCGGGGATGCGGAACAAATGTACCTGGGGACTGCCACGGTACAGTATGCTTGGGTGGATATATACGCGAGAAAAGATATATACCCGATTATGCCAAAAGCCAAGAATCCATATTCACTACATATACCCTGCCACATATTCCTCTCTGTTATCTGAATGCGGCATGGACCAGAACATTATCCGACAATCCCCCATACGAATGTAATCCGTATACAAACATAGACATGTTGGTGAAACGGCTATCAGGTGATACCCGTATATTCCACTGGTATCACACAAACGAAAATATAGCATTATGCGGAACCACCATTCGTGTATCAATAGCCAATCGTACCGTCACTATCGAAAATACAGGAAACAGGGCATTGATTCTGAAAGCCGATACCTGCATGTTGTGCAACGAATATGCTGAAGTAACAAGAAGGCTATCCTTAGATATTTTGGAACCAAAAAGCAATAAAGAAATACAACTTGCGGAAAACGAATATTTTCTGCATTTAAGAGCAGGAAATGATTGGAGTTATATTCTCACCACCTCATCGCACTCCTCTGCCACCACCGGATGATGCGTAATAAAGATAAACGTCTTCCCCCCACAATCCCGGCGTAAATTCCCTAACAGCAATCGCTCCGTTTCCGAATCGAGTGCAGAGGTCGCTTCATCCAATAGCAGAATATGGCCCGGACGAAGCAGTGCACGGGCAATGGCAATACGCTGTGCCTGTCCCTCACTGAGTCCGCCGCCTTGTTCGGTCAGCAGAGTATCTATCCCATCCGGAAGTGAGAACACAAAATCGGCCACTGCCGTACGTAAAGCATGGTTCATGTCTTCTTCCGTAGCTTCAGGATTGCCCATCAAGAGGTTTTCACGAATAGTACCGCTAAACAGAGTATTCCCCTGGGGTACATAAGTAAAATTGCAGCGCGTGGACGGAGAAACGAGGCAAACCTCTTCCTGCAACTGTGAATGCGTACGAAGTACAATGCTCCCCTCTTCCGGCAGTGCAAGAGCAAGCAACATACGCACCAAGGTTGTTTTCCCTCTGCCGGTTTCCCCCATTACAGCCGTACAGCTACCCGCCGGAAACTTACAGGAAAAATGGCTGAATACAGGTGCCTCGCCTTCCACATAGCGAAACGTAATATTATCGATTTCCACATCGGGAGTTTCAGCAAAGCGCATACTTTCCTCACCGCTTTCTTCCGGCAACCGCTCCAGCTCTTCCAATCGGTCTATGGCCACAAATACCTGTGCAAAGGAAGGTATCAGCCGGGACAGGTCCAGCACAGGACGCTGTACTTTCCCCACCAGCTGAAGAAAAGCGGCCATTGTACCGAAAGTTATAGCCCCCGTACTGAGACTGACACTACCCCACAGAAAAGCGGTAAGATACCCTCCGGAAAAGGCCAACGATACAAAAGAACGTGCGGCAAGCGAAAAGCGTGTACGCCCCAGAACCTGATTGCGTAGCGTATCTTGCCACTCGTCCAGCTTACTGACACGGTTACCACTCTGCTCCAATGTCTTGATAACCGTCCTATGTTGCAAACTCTCCTGAATAACAGCCTGTATCAGGCTGTCACTTCTGCGAATTTTATGCGTATAGCGATGAATACGTTTCATATAATAACGGCTACCCAGCAGAAACAACGGAAAGACGGCTACCACAATCCACGGCAGAAACGGGTCTAAGTAACAAAAGAATAAAAAGGCCGCCAGCAACTGCACTCCGGTCACCACCAGTGATGGAAAAGACCCGGTAAGCAACCCCACTACTGATGAAACATCCTGCTCCACACGATTCACAATATCTCCGGTATGGAACCGTTCCAGTTCATTCCAGCGACTATGCAGCAGGCGGGTAAAAAGACGGCGTCTCAGCGTATTTCCCAGCTCAATCTGCATACGTATGCCCACCCAACTGTCAACAATATTACAAAGCAACTGCAATACAAGCAAAGCGACCAGCAACAGAGACGCCCCCGGCAAACTACCCGTAACCGTCTCCGTAGCAATATCTATCACATATTTAGACACCCCGATAAAGGCCAGGGAAAACAATACGGACAATGCTCCCAGCGCGCAGCTCACCAAAACCGCCCAACGCTGTCCGGCAGAAACTCTCCACAAATAGCAGATTTTATCTTTCAGATTCTTCCCTGTAAGAGCAGGTATCAAGTCTTCTTTCATCACTCAATATTTATAATCGTCTATACAATGCCAGCAAATACCGGCGACAAGGCGCCAGCCTCACCCAACAATAAGAATACGTGCGCCACAACACACCGCCGGCGGCATACCTTTTGCCTTTCCGTATCACGGCAATCACCTTCCCTGCAACTTGTGCAGGAGTAGTTTCTTCGGTTTGTCGCAGGTTGCCGTCACCTTGCAATATAAGTCTATCATCCCTGCGGGCTATAATGCGATGCAACACAAACCGCCCTTCCGCATCCTTTGCCAATACGGTAACTCCGGTTTGCAGCTCCTCAGGAATAAAACCACCCAAAGTAACACGGTCACGACCATCCGCCAAAAAAGGATTCATACTGTTTCCCCGCACAGGAATAGTCACCGAATGTCCTTGCTCAATCAGCCGTGCCACCTCCGGCAATATCACTTCATTATCAAAAACCTTTTTCATCCTCTGTACACGTTCAGTTCTAAAAAAAGAGTATCCGTTGAAAAAAGAAGGCCGCCTCATTAAATCCTGAGGCGGCCCGCAAACAAACAAAACAAACAAGAAAGTCTTTTATGACTTTCCGTTCAGGCATTCCCGCTTCGCTAAGCAGGAATGCGAACTCGTCTCACGACGACATAGGACGTTATGTCTATTTATTTGTCAACCACATAGTGTATTTTAACTTTCACACAGCGATTCAATTTTGCATCCAGTCCCTGTGTACTCTTATCATTCACGGTGGCAATAGGATCGGTCAGCGTGTTGAGAGAGAAATTGCTTCCCACCACTTTCTTGAACCGCTCATTTTCCTTCAGCCATTTGATAACCGAATAAGCACGGTTGTGAGCCAATGTCTTATTACGTTCCAAACCAACATTGGCAGCATCCTTACCCGTGTAGTTGTCCTGGCTGGTAGCCAATCCCTCAGCCTGTACGTGCAGTATTCTTCCCTCTTCAAAGATTCTCTTCAGGGCACTCACGGCCGCGGAGTCGGCAAACTGTCCGGTATAACCTTCGTTACCCTCGATAGCTGCATATATATCGGCAAAGCTGAACAACTCGGCATCAGTATCCAGTTTCATGTTTTCTTTCACCAATCCGAGGCCGGCATGCGCATTCAAGCCATAAGAAGTACTCTCTTTATAATTGTCTCCACTCATCAGGCTTTGATTCTTGGTAGCATTATCCACACGATAGTACCAAGCCTTGTTCCCGCTGTATACAGGAGCATAGTAATATCCGTTTTTCTCTTTAAAGGCATTCATGCTTTCGGCGTCCATATCCAGTGAAATAGGTGAGGAAGATATTTCATAACCGCGTGAAACACCTGCCATACCGGCCGACTCACCGGCTTCATCCGTAGCCACATCCGTAGTACGCAATGTCGACAGTGAAGCGCCCGATGCCAGACGTGCAGCTACCGCATCATTGTCCTCGAACTTCTTCTGAGTGAAAATACCCGATGCCAAGTAATCGATGGAGTTCACCGCAGCATCAAACACTACCGGAGCATCATCCCGTCCTGAATAGTTGTTCGGGAAGAACACATAAAATACCATTGACTTATATTCAGGACAATCGCTGATAATCTGATTGATAACGGGACGGGTAATATACACCGGTTTCGCACAAGGCGCACATCTCTCCCAACCGCGTTTCTTGAAGTAATAAGTCATACCGATACGGATACCCGTATTGTTGTCGAACCACTTGCTGCTCTCACCGGTAGCCTTTAATGTCACTGCATCAAAATTAGTTTGGAACAACGTTGTGTACAGTTTCAGGTCCAAAGACAGATTTTTCTTTTTGGAGAAGAAACGGCTGTACTGCATTTCCAGGTGTCCGCTCCACTCATTACGTTGAGGACCGATATCTCTGTGATGCAAAGCGCCGATACCCGCAGAAAAGATAAACTGGTTCATCAGCTTGTCGGAATCGATACCTTCGTATCCGCAGAAAAGACGGGACAGGTTGAACATAACATTGGCATTCAAATCCCACCATTTGTTCTTCGTCTTCCAATAAGGAACACCGTCACTATTTATTAGAATCTGTCCGTATGTAAAGGGAGTCGGTTCCTTGCTATATCCGCGGGAGTTACCCATACCGAACTGAAGTTTCACACCGATGCCCGGAGTAAACCACTTACCCACACCCACATTAAAGTCGGGAGAAAGTTTTCCTGCAAAATCTTCTACCTTGCCATAGTCACCAAAGAAGGCATGGTAGCCCACACTTCCCAGTACAAACCAGTTATCCCAGAAACGGTTGGTCACCACACGATATTCATCATCGGTAGGCTGCGGATTTTCAATCATGTCGATGGAATCCTGCTCCACCGTTTGTGCGCCGATACTACCGCTCCAAAGCAGGGAGAAGAGCATCATGCAAAATGCTAATTTTTTCATTTTCTCTTAGTATTGAATATATTAATTATTGTTATTTGTCTTTTCCGTCTAATAAGCGTTTTTTTCACCATGAACAATGTTGGCAACCGTTTTATAAATGATATATACATCCAGCCCGAAACTCCAATGCTCGATGTACCATATATCATTCTTGATGCGGTTTTCCATATCACTCAACTGTTTCGTCTCGCCACGAAAACCGGACACCTGGCTCCACCCCGTAATGCCGGGCTTCACAAAATGCCGCACCATGTATTTATTTATCAGTTGCGAATACTCTTCCGTATGCTTCAACATATGAGGGCGGGGCCCCACAATACTCATATCCCCCAACAACACATTGACAAATTGCGGCGTCTCGTCAAGGTTCGTCTTGCGCAGTATGCTTCCCCAACGCGTCACGCGGGCATCCCCTTTGGTGGCCTGCATCCGGTCGGCATCACTGTTCACTTTCATACTCCTGAACTTATAGCAATAAAACTCCTTGTCATTCAGTCCGTTCCTTTTCTGTTTAAAGAATACGGGCCCCGGCATGGTACACCACGTCACAATGGCCACCACTACATAAATAATAGGAAACAAAGTACATAGGAACACAAGCGAGAACACAATGTCAAACCCTCTTTTAAGCACCTTGTTGCCTAATTGGTTCAGCGGTTCCTGCCGCAGGCTCAGATAAGGCACAGTGCCCACCATATTAAGATACATCTGATTCTGCAAATAATTATGCACATCGGGCACACTGTAAAAATGTACCAGATTATTCTCGCAATAATTAATCATCGGCACAATGACATCCTTATGCTCCGAAGACAAGCAGCAGAAAAGACTGCGTATATAAGTACGTTTCTTCAGAAATCCGACGACCTCCTGCGGCTTGCCCAAATATGTACACTCCTCAGGAAAAGCCGGATTGGGCTGATAATCGAAATACCCCACAACTTTATATCCCGACCAAGGCTGTGCCGTCAATTCATAATACAATTGCAGATTATTCTCCGTACTGCCCACCAATACCACCGAATGCAGGTTATTACCTTTCAGACGGGAATTCTTGATGAAAAAACGCAAAAGCAATCTGAAAGACACGATACAGACAAACAGTACGACGATATAGCCCAAAAAGAAATAAGACCACACATCCATATACTGCCCTATGGCAAGAATCGCCCCGGACAAAACGGCAAAGTAGAATACGTTAAGGAATACAAGCGTTACAATCTGATAAGCATACACCTTTCTTTTATACAGAATAACCGACCTCTTCATGCTACACAGCACGTAGCACAGCAACAAGGTCAGTATAATCTGAGCTTTCGGAGCGCTCAGTATTTTCTCCCAATGCGTACCTGCCAGAAAGAAGCAGAACAATTCAAAGATAACGCCACATAATAAAGTGTCTCCAATAATTACCGTAGCCTTTATCAGTTTACTATATGATTGTATTCTTACCATTCTTCGTTATCTGCTTGTTTCTTTTTATCAAGCTGCAAAAAAAGAGAAAAAACGGGTAAGCAAATAGACATTCGGTCACCAGTATGTGATAAATTGTCTATAAGGCGGCATTCACAGACTTCACGGAACTGCCTTTCAGCCTTCTCCACACCATATAGAAAGGGAAACAGCAAGCTTCGTCGGGCATCAGGCCAAACAGTAAGGAACAGCGTTTCAGCCAAAAGAATCCGTTCCCCATCACCCTGCCGGCAACTGTTCGTTTGTTCTCACTGCACTGCTCCCGCTCCATTTTCAACAGATAGCCGTCTCGCCAGATGATATTTCGCAATAACTGCATATTCCTGTCATGCAAAGGTCGTAGCGGAAACTCCCTGACGCCCTTGATATAGACATCGATAAAGCCGAAAAGCACCCTGCTGAACCTTATCATATTCAGCTCACGCAGTATCCCCACCAGTTTTTTCCTATCGAGCGAGGCATTGCGCAGCATCACCGCCACATCACACACCTGCTTCAACCCAATTCCGTAGGTCAGCACATGGCGGCGTAAATGGAGAATCAGACAGGCAAGATACAGCTCATACCCCTCTTTATCCGCATGCAACAGCTGCGTCAGCCTGTTATGCACCACCGGATTATACAGATATTCCCGCTGCCGATGGAATTCAACGAACACTCCCCTGTTCCGGAGCACAACATCTTCGTGCTCCACCCGATAAGGCAATTTCCACTTTTGCAGCACCTCTTCCAATCTCTCCCAGCCCGCATGCACTACAATATCCAAATCGCCATAGCTGCGATACATCGGCCTATTGTACCAATGCGCCACCGACGGCCCTTTAAAGACCTCCGCCTCTATGCCTGCCTCTTCCAGACTTTCCAGCCAGAAAGAGCCCTCATTGGCTATGCGGCTGTTCATCCGTTCCATATATATCAACTGTGCAATCCACTGCCCCCACAACTCTCCGTCCGGACGCACGCCACAATGCGCGATGCCGTCCGTCACAATGCCCGACACTGCCTGCCGATGCCCCATATCGTATATCCGGCACCAATCATCCCGTGTCAGTCCGGTCATGTCATATCCGGGTTCATCCGGCTCCTCTCCCCACAATCCCAGTCTCAGAAAGTGGAAGAAAAGTTCCTCATCACGCCCCATATTTTCCATATCCCTGGTATTTACCTTCCCGCACCAATCCGTTTAATCCTTGCTCCGATAAACTGCGGTACTTTCCAGCTCATCTTCATCAGCTTTGCAGGTACTCCCGGAAAACCGTGCGCCCTGTATATGCCCACATCTTCCTTCCACATCTGCTTCCGTCTGGCACTGTCGGTGGACAAACCGCCCATACGCATCCTCACGATGTACTTGTTCAGATACTCCACACGCAAATCCGCCTCATACAGATACCTCACCAGCAGGTCCGTGTCCGCCGCTATCTTATAGTTCTCGTTATACAATCCCCACCGGCCCATCACCTCGCGCCGGATGTACACCGTAGGATGCAGCGGCAGCCAGCCGCATTTCACTTTCCATTTCCGATAGTTCCCGCTAATCCAGTCGCGCACGGGCCTGTCCGTGTGCTCAAAATCTACGAACAATCCGTTGCCATATACCAGTTCGGCTCCTGTTTCACTGAATTTTCGCACAATATCCGAAATGACATGCCTGTCGAACAGAAAATCATCCGAGTGCAACAGCCCTATGATATCTCCGGTTGCGGCCTGCACTCCTTTATTGATGCCCTCGTACATACCTTTATCGGGCTCCGAAATAATTCTGGTAATCCGGTCCTTATATCGGTTTATCACTTGCAAAGAGCCGTCTTTGCTTGCCCCGTCCACAACGATATATTCTATATCCGGATAGTCTTGCGACAACACACTTTCTATGGCCTGCCCTATGGTCGCCTCTCTGTTAAAGCAGGAAGTGATAATGGATACTTTCATTTAATAATAAAACAACGCGCTCCTTTACACATTATTGAAGTAATCATTTTCCAATCTATCGAACACATTCCGTATTAAATGCCATCGTTCCTCTTTGTCCGCGGCATGCACGTAGATACGTAGAATACGGTAATACTGGTTTATATCTACGCTAACCCCTTTTTTACCTTATAGTAAGTGCGGGTACTCATAGAGGCCATTTTGCATACCTCATTTATAGTCAAAAACTTACCACCCACCATATAGCTATAGCGAAATAGTTCCAAAAGGTCTCCCAATTCCAGGTTAGGCCCGAAATCCGCAGCTTGCTTGCTTTTCTTCATTTAGTTTAAATTTATTAAGAATGTTAAATCACGTACGGTTCATGACCGCCATGACGGTCATGAAATTTTGTTGCAACAAAAAAATATTGTGAACTTCGACACTTTTTAGAACCTGCCCCAAAGGATGCAGGCTCTCATTTATCAACGAAATAATTTTATATGAAAGAACTTCAACTCAGCCTTTTCAAAGGCTATCCGGATACCGTACCGGACACCATCACCCTACAAGGTATAATCAATCTGATTCAGAACGACCCGTCCGTACGCGACCATACAGAGAAATACCGTTACTACCATGAGCAAGGAAGCCTGTCTGCAGCTGCCCGCGAAAAGTCCTCATGCCCCTGCTTTGCCGTTGCCGTCACTTTTGCGGGCGGCAAGCAGCAAGCCCATATCCAAAGCTGGACTTCTTTGGGCATTGTAGACATAGACAATGTACCCACGGAGAAACTGCCGGAAATAAGAGAACAGATTACCGGCAGTCCTCACACTCTCCTTTGCTATACTACCATAAGCGGCAGGGGCATCCGCATCATTTTCCCGATAGACGGCTTGACCGACGATACCGAACAAAACATAAAACTTTACAAGAAGGCTTTTGAACAAGGGAACCGTTATTATGCCGACCTCACGGGATGTACATGCGACTTGAAATGCAAAAATGCCACCCGCCTGAGCGGACTCGCCCATGATACCGGTGTCTATTTTAATCCCGACGCAACACCGTTCCACATCGCTATCCCTCAGAAACGCACGCCCGGCAATGCAAAACCTGCCGGAAAACGATTATTGAAGAAAGCTCTGACAGCCGCCGGACGTATTCTGAAAAAAGAGGGTATCGCCTACGAAGCCCATCACCGTAACGAGTACATCATGCGAATGGGATATCTGCTCAACACCTACGGCATCCCCCTGCAGGAAACCGAGGAATGGGCCGCCCGGCAGTTTGCCGACTACGACGGCGATGCGGCAGGCATCATCCGCTCATGCTACCGCCACACCGACGAGCACAACACACGCCCGCTGACAGGAAACGGCTCCGCCCCATCCGAAGAAGAGGGATACGCCAATGTAGCAGAAATAGAAAAGTTTCTGGCCTCACAGGCCCTTTTCCGGCAGAATATCATCACACGGCAATGCGAAGTGGCCTTCAAAACCCTTGACGACTTTTCCGGCAAGCCTGCATATACCTCGCTCACCGACCGAGACGTCAACACGCTGTGGAGCCGCATGAACAAAGAAATCAGCCGTGTCCGTCTGAACGATATTTATAATGTGCTGCACTCCGAATACGTGCTTCAGTTCAATCCGTTCCGGGAATTTCTATTCAACCTGAAGCCATGGGACGGCATAACCGACTATATTGGAGAACTGGCCGACACCGTCCGTGTCAAAGGAGATCAGCAGCGCTTCAAGCACTATTTTCGGAAATGGTTTGTCAATATTCTCCCGACCTTGTTCGAGGAGCATTCTGTCAATCATGAAATACTGGTGCTCATCGGTCCGCAAGGCAGCTACAAAACCACTTGGTTCAACCATCTGCTGCCGCCCGAACTGCAACGTTATTTCTATACCAAGATGAACAGCGGCCGCATCACCAAAGACGACCAGTTTACACTGACCGAATTCGTGTTAATCTGCCTGGAAGAAATCGACGAGATGCGCCCTGCCGAACTTAGTCAGCTCAAGGCATTAGTCACCATGAAAGGCATCAATGAACGCGCCGCTTACGGACGCAACAAAGAACACCGCACGCACATCGCCAGTTTTTGCGGTACAGGCAATAACATTCAGTTTCTGAACGACCCCACCGGCAATCGTCGTTGGCTGCCCTTTGAGGTAGAGGAGATTAAAGACCCCAATCTCTATCCTTTCAACTATGAAGGGATATACAGCCAGGCATTCGCCCTTTGGAAAAGCGGCTTCCGGTATTGGTTCAATCGGGAAGAAATAGACGTACTAAATGAGCATAACCGGAATTTTGAGACTCCCAATCTGGAGAAAGAGCTGATATTAACCCATTTCCGCCGGCCGCTGCCCGGAGAAAACGGCATTTTCATCACTACAGCCCATATCCTGAATCGTATCAACGCTCTTATCAAGCATCCGCTCAGCTCCACTAAAATCGGCATCATCATGAAGCAACTGGGGTTTGAGAACATCCGTTGCGGCGGTCAGCGAGGATACAGAGCTGTGGAATACAATGCCGAAGAAATCTATCGCAATCAATGCGCCGCCGCCCGCTACGGCAGCGACTCTTCAACCGCAGCCGAGCAACCGTAACAAATGACACCTTGACACCTTTGACACTTACTTTTTAAAGTCGTATGCAGAATTTATATATATAAAATCCGTTTTCACCATCATGCATTTATTAACAAACCATTATATCTAAAACTTCCATATATAAGTGTCAAAGGTGTCAAGGTGACAAAATCGAGACTACTTTCACTGCCTGTCGAGACTATCCTCGGAGCCCTGTGAGAGTAGTCTCATCCGTTCACGAGACTACTAATGCCGGTCCCCGCTTCAAGGCCTGCCCAAATGTGCAAAAATCAGTTCTACCTGCCATGAAGTAAATACGTGCTGACGGGAGTAATATCCCGCATTTTGTAAAGCCTCGCTGAGTGCCTTGTTCAGTTTAATCCAGCGTGCCAAGCGGTTCAGCGCCGATGTCGGCGCTATATCGGGAGCATAGGCCTGCGCCAGTTCCTGCTTGGAATAAGGTTTGATTTCCCAACATTTCTCTAAAGCCGTTCTCTCTGTATCCATAGTTGTTTTCATGTCCATAACTTTTTGATTTTTAGAGTATAAAGTTACAAAAATATTCTTACACAACCATCACTTTCCGTCCTTGTTTTTCATCTTATTTCCTATCCGCTCACGCTCTTTCCGCCATATTCATTTTCGCCCTTACCGCAGGTTGTATCTTTGCTTCGTAACCAATTAATAATTTATTTTATGGCATTAAATTACAGTATTTCCATGCTTTCCAACCCCATGAAACCGGGTGAAGCTAAAAAAGCCTATGCAAAGGCACAAATCAGTCAGGAACTGACGCTGAAAGAGCTGAGCCGCCTCGTGGCCGGTCAAACCACCGTGAGCCGCGCCGATGTATCTGCCGTGCTGATTGCTACCGTGGACAACATGATAGACAGTCTGCGTGCAGGAGAACAGGTGGATTTCGGAGAACTGGGAAAGTTCCGTCTTCAAATCACCAGCCGCGGAGCTGAAACAGCCGAGAAATTCACCGCAGCCAACATCACCGGGGTCAACATTCAGTTTGTGCCCGGTGAAGATTTAAGAAACATCTTTGCAGGTATGGGCTTCACCCCTGTGCCGACACGCGCGGCAGCCCGTGCCGTGCTCAAAGCCCAAAAGGCCGGGGAGACAATGGTAGATATTTCGGGAAAAGACACTTCCGGCGGCGGTTCCACAGGTGGTGGCGGCAATAGCGGCGGCTCCGGTGAAGAGGAAGAAAATCCGTTAGGATAAAACCGTCATACGGGCCTATTTCCCTTTTATCATCACATTTAAAATTTCAAATCAACAATTATCATGAAGAAAGAATCAAAATCAATCTGGGGAGTTATCCTCAAAGTAGTTATCGCCATCAGCACCACGTTGGCTGGTATATTCGGTTTAAGCGCCTGTACCAAATAGACGTATGAAATCAGGCAGTTTCTATCAAAACTATCGGGAGGTTCGCCTCCTGATAGTTCATTGCAGCGCCACACGCTGTAATCGTGACTTTCCGCTCGATGCCTTGCACCGCAGCCATCTGTCACGCGGTTTTGCCAGTATAGGTTATCATTTCTACATTACCCGCGAGGGCAAGGTGCATATCTGCCGCCCCGCACATCAAATCGGGGCACATGTCACCGGCTGGAACGACAAAAGCATCGGCATTTGCTATGAGGGCGGGCTCTCGGAAAAAGGCGTGCCCGCCGATACACGTACGTATGCACAAAAGTGCTCGTTGCTGGACCTGCTACGGCAATTGAAGGCAGATTATCCGCAGGCAAAGATACTGGGGCATTATCAGGTCAGTCCGAATATCAAGAAAGCGTGTCCTTGCTTTGATGCAAAGGAAGAGTACAAATTCATCTGAAAAACCACTACCATTTTATCCCATGATAATCTTTCAAAAACAATCCGGACTTCAAAAACTCCTTTTTACCGGAATAAAAATAAGAGAGAAAAGGATCGCACACTCTTGCCGCTCCGTCAGCTACAGTAAGAGGGGGCGTAAAACCACTTTCCAAATTTCTCTTTGCTATCGGATAAGGGTTTTCATCCGTAATCCACCCGGTATCAACACTATTCACATAAATTCCCAAACGCAGATAGTCCTCTGCAACAGTTCTGGTAAGCATATTCAAAGCAGCTTTGGCCATATTGGTATGAGGATGAAACGGATTTTTATTTTTTTTGGAAAAACAACCTTCCATTGCAGAAACATTTACTATGAATTTTTCTTTAACAGGGGCTTTCTTCAATAATCCCACCAACCGCGAACAGAGCAAGAAAGGTGCTGTCACATTGACTAACTGTACTTCCAAAAACTCTCTAAGCGACACATCCCAAGCTTTTGATATCCAACTGTTATGCGTTCTCAAATCTTCCAAAAAACCATCTTCATCGACTTTATCCGGCATAAAAGTCCTCTCAATATTCCCACAGTTTTGCTTCTGTTCCAAATAATACCGCAACAATTTACCCTGAACGGGAGACAATCTATGGTTTTCATGCTTTTCCAAATCTCTCAAGTGCCGGTAATATTCTTCCGGACGTGCAATAGTTTGAGCAGCATTATTAATAATAATATTCAAATAAGGAAGCTTTGCATTCATCCAAGCAATCATTTCTTCCACTTTCCTAATGTCCCGAAAGTCTATCCCATAAATCAACAGACGATCGGACCATTCCGCAAAGTCATTTTCCTTACTATACTTTTCCGCTGCATTTGCAGGAAAACGAGTGGTTATAAGTACCGTTGCCCCTTTACGCAACAAGGACAATCCGACTTGATACCCAATCTTTATGCGCGCTCCCGTAACCAGCACCATCATTCCTGCCATAGTAGTGTCCCTACACTGAAGTTGTTGTAACTTACGTTGATTGGCAGCATAACATTCGGAGCACATTGAAAAAGGAATTTCTTCCTTTTTTAATGGACGATGACAGATATAGCAATGGTCAAAATGACGACCTTTTGCTATCACGGACAATTTTCTTCGTACCATTTTCTATATATATTTAAAGCTCTCTGCGTATTTTGTGACAAGTTTTCCGGCAAGTCATCCCAAGCAAACCAACCGATTTTTTCATGCTTATCCGGTTCCCGGTTCACTGCCCATTCTGTATTACAGCTATGCATAGCGAAAAACAAAGAACACCAATGAGCATTTTCCGAAGGCAGGATATAGTCAGTGTACCCTATAAACCTGGCTGTACAATCCGCAAGTCCCGTTTCTTCACCAAATTCACGAATTATCGCTTCCTCTACTGTCTCACCATATTCCACCGCCCCACCCGGAATCGACCAGCAGCCGACTTCCGGCGCTTTCTTCCTTTTCAACAAAAAAAGCCTGCCTTTGTTGTCTTGCAATACCCCGCCTACACCTACTCTTACACTATTCATATTTGCTTCCATTATGTTTACGGAACTGTTGTTCAAACCCTTGTCTACGAATATTGTTCAACCATTCATAAACTTCCTTCGGTGCATATCGCTTTTTTCCTTCCAAATCTCTTTCTTTTTCAAGAGCCAATGCCAAGAGGGCATATTCATCTTCGATGGAAGTATCAAAAATACCCCGGTCGTCCGTATTGACAGAAACCGATACTTGCGGACACAGTTCTTCTTCACCTATTGAGGGTAATCCCAAGCGGTACAATTGTGTAATGGGGTGTTGCGCATAATGTTTAAAACTCCCAATCAGATGATTGGAAGTGATATTGGCTTCAACACTTATATACCTTGAAGCAATCTCCTTGCGCATGGCATGCTGCACTTTCTTTATCAAGCCTATGATTTCCGATGACAAACATATTTCGCATCTTTCCTCTCCTCTTCGCCGAACACCGCTGTCATAATGATAATAATGATATAACCATACAGCAATCTTGTCCTTTCTCACATGAGCCATATCAGCAGTCAATGTATTCAAGGCTGTAATTTCCCACCAAGTGTGATATTGATATTCAGTAAGTTGACTTATCGGGTTTAGGTAATATGCAGGATCATCTCCACGCAACAGCCATGAATAGTAATAAGTAGTAAGGTTTCTGCCAGGATCCAACAATTCATCTTCAACAAATATATTTTCTCCTTCCCGCTCCTTTTTTCCTAAATAAATTTCATCATAAAAGTTCTCAAAAATATTTTCCAGTTCTAAAGCGACATTAACAGAAAGCTGTATCCCCAATTCACGTGCCTTGTGATGGAGCCAAGCCGCATTGTCCAGCATATTCTGCTTAGACATGACCACCCGATGATTACGATGTTTATAATATAAATCCACATCAATTCCCAAAGCCAAAGCATGTCCGATACGATCTCCGGCCTTCAAATTCAAAAATAACACCGCCTCGTCTATAGCTCGCAATCCATCCGTAATATCCCAAAAGTCCTCACCGACATGATAAGTAAAATTCAAGGAACGGAGTCCTTTATAATGGTCATATCCCAACTCATGAAAATCCGGACTATAATTACAGAAACATTTCATATAACGATAAACCGGTCCGAACACTTCCGGACGACAATACAATTCAGAGTTAGCAGCATCCACTCCTACAATCAATTCTGCCATACGCGGTCTCTCTCTCACCGTTTCCAGTATGGCCTCTCCCTGTTTTTTTATTTTCCGACGAAATCCATAATGCCTATAATCTACCATCACACACGGGTACTCGATCAAAGAATTCAACCTATTGTCCGATTCGGCATCACGTTGTTTAATAAAATGCAGTATGTAATAATGCTTCCTACCTTTCTTTTGCTTTTCTCTATTCTCTTCACTTGTTCTCTCTCCTGGCAACCGTCTGTTAATCTGCCGTTCAAGTAGCTCAATAGAATGAATCAGCTGGGAACTGGTATCCTTAGGGGTAATCCGACATTCCAAATACTTAAGATACTCTTTGGAAAAAGCCATATCTACCGCCAGTTTCGGTATGAGTTCCTGATATCCCCAACGTCCTTCTATAAATATCTCCTTACGTCGTTCATAATCGGAAAAGTTACTAAATCCCGCCTTTTCATTCAGTTGTATCAGTTCTCTCCTAATTTGTCCTTTCTGTAATAAATAAGCGTAAAATAACCATTTATCTTCGGCGGAAGCATTTCCTGAAAAGATGAAATAGAACATATTATACAAAAGACAACGTTCTCCCGATAAGATTTTCTCTGCAAGATTCCAACGTTCCACAGTTCCGAAACTGTCCAAAATCGCATAATCCGGATAAAAAGATTTATCGCCGATTTCCAACTTGCTTCCTTCCGTAAATTTATAACTATCTATCAGGCCATTTACTTCCATAATAGCCCCTACTGTTTGGATAGCCATCTCATCCTCGCATTGTAAAATCACTAACAGTACCGGAAAAAAAGCTTCCGCCTTTTTTTTATTTGTAATTCTCATAAACAAATAATAGCGGATGGCATACGCTTTTATAGTAGTCAAATGAGCTGTTTCCCACTTTTCATTATCTGTCGTAATTGTTTTATGCGAAAGACATTTCTTTAATTTTTCAAACTCTGCCTGCCGACCAGACATATCATTCATCAAAGAGAGCCAATTCAATTCATAATTCAAGGAAGAACCCCGCAGATGAAAATGCAGGTCACACACACCTTTCCGCAAAATGTGAGCAATGGAAGGATTATCTTGCATCAATACCACAGGCCAGAAAAAAGAATCCCGTTTTATATTGGCATTGAAATTATTAAAAGCCAAATAGGAAGTCGTAAACAAATCCTCCCCCAACTTATAAGTGAGCATGCGCCATCTCAATAACTCCTGAAATCTGCAACATGGCTGAAAATCTTTTTCAATCAGTACCTTTTGACTGAAATGCAATAACACATAGAAGAAGTCGGGCTGTCTATACTCCAAGCACTCTGTAGGAAAGGATATCCAATCCGACCTCAGCAAATAATATAATTCCCTTACCTGGTCTATCGTATAGCATTTGTTCTCTATCATAAACTTGCTGCAAAACATATCCTCCGTCACTCCTAAAGTGGCATCCCAGTCTTTTTTGTGATGTAGGATCTCCGCACTGTTTATTTGAGAGAACAAAGTATCGATAACCGCACGAATATTATCCATGACTTATTAAATAAAATCTATATTATTGCTTTTATTGATTCTCAAGAAGGGATATTGTCTTTAAGAGTCTGCATATATTTTATCAAAAATCGCCTTATACTCCTCATTTCCAGGACTTAATAGCTCTGCCATAAAATCACGAATAACACCGAAGAATTCATATTTTATATTAGCTTGTAATCCTTGTCCATTCCTATAAGTTGAGATTTCAATCTCAGCAAGATTGTCAAACATTTTTTTGAATAGTCTTACAGTATCACCACTTTTATCAGGTCTTTGACGCTGAAGTCGATAAGAAATCTGCTCCAACAAATCAATGTTTCTTAAACTCACTTTATAAACAAGTCTCTTATTAGCCCACTCATGATCACGCTTCTCGTTAGCAGATGCTTGTAAAGGCTCATTACCTATAATGTAGTCTAACATTGCTAAATATAACGGATATTTAGCTTTATTTGACAACATCTCATCTTTAAATTTCTGCTTTGCACTCTTTTCCAGTTCGCTATCTTCTTCATCTTTCTTTGGATTTTCATCTACCTTTTCTACTTCACCAGAATTCTGAGCTTCAATAGGTTGCTGCCCCTCATTTAAATTCTGTTCTTGTTCTCCACTCTGTTGCTGTTTTTGTTCCTGCTCCTCTACCTGTTCTCCCTCTTGTCTTTGCTCTTGTTCTTTTATTTGCCCCTGTTCTGCATCCTGTTCTTTATTTAGCTCTTTTTCCTCATTTGCTTTTACCTCACGACTATTTTCCAAAACTAATTTATCAAAACGGCCATAGCTTTGAGCTACATTCACCAAATTATAAAATATGGAAAGTACATCAAAACAAATATATTTACGGGATTGAGCTATATTCTTTTCATAGTACACTTCATTACGTTTCCTATATTGAGAAAAAGAACTGTTGCTTTCTTTTTCCTTAGACTCCACCACAAAAGAGGTTGTAAGTAAAAAGAACTCTACAATCTTTCTTAGAAGTTCTTCTTTAAAATTCTCTTTAACAATTTTACTACAAATATCCGTTTTGGGTTCCCTACCAGAAATGTACTTAATCAAATCACTTATTGCTTCATTATCAATAACTCTTCTACATCTTGAAACACTTCCCTTATCCTTATCTATCTTCTCATAAGGAGCTACATTCAAATACTCAGAATTCAAAAAATTACCATTAACAATATCTCCATAGACAATCTCATTATTAGTCAATATCTCCTTATTTATAACTTCCTTTTGAGTCAATTTTTTCTTTTCTTCTGCTATCTCCTCTCTTTTCCGGAAAGTCTCATATAAAGAAAAAGTATAAAATGTTTTCATAGCAAAGAAAAGTTTCCGATCGTCTTCTTGGTATGAAACTTTACCCAGCCAATCCAAACATGCCAGTACATCTCCCAATGATATATTATACATCATATTCTCTTCATCAAGAATATTCTGCAACTCTTTCATACTGCTATCACTCAATCTACTTTCTTTGGTCTCTTTTTTATCTTTTGCAGCATCTTTAGGGTCATTACTGATTTCTATATTCCTTAAGACTTCAAACCTCCGTTTCAAATGCTTTATTACCGTCTGATTGATAAGCCCATAATCCTGTATATCCCGCAGCTTTTGTATAATTGAGAGTCCGCCTTTATCCAAATTATTCGTACACCATACTCCATAGAAATATTCCTTAAAAGGAATAAGATTGGGTAATGCTCCCTCATGACTTTCCACGTCATCCAGATTATACAGCAAATGCAGCAAGTTACAAAACTCACGTAAATTATAGGGAATGATATAATTGACTTGCGATTTTGTATTATAAAATAACAAACGGGTCTTTTTGTAGATTTCCTCCAATATACCGTTTTTCATCGGAGAGAGTATGTTGACTTTCCTTACTTTCCCTCCTTGCTTACGGCAAACCTGAATATCTTTGTCAAATAAATCCTTTACAGAAGGCATTATAATACGTTGGTTTAGAGGAAGCAGTTTGGTAATATACCGTTCTACTATATGATTCACCACCTCATTATAATTATCATCCCCTTTAACAGTCTTATTTTCAATATATTTTTCCTCTCTCTCAAGCAATGGACGAAAATCTTTTGTATATTTAATCCGAATCACATTCCCCAACTGCTCCAGCTTAACCGCCATCAAAATAATCAACTCTGGCATATTGAGATAACGACGAATGCACTCCACTAATCCATAACCATCTTTCATATCCAAATCTATATCGTCAATGCACAACACCAATTTGCCATTCGTATCTTTATAAACATATTCCAGATAGTCCCGTACCAGCTCTCTAAGAACTTCTTTCAATTCAAGGGATGCACTCAGATCTTTCAATTGCTCAAGGTCGCCAAATTCAGAAAATTCAAGTTTTTTTCCCAACAATGGAAATATCCGTCTAATCTCTGCAAAACGGGACAAAAGCAACTTCCTGTCATGTCTATATTGTGGTTCCTTTTCTTCCTTTTTCATCAAATCACGGAACAAAGTCCCAATAAACAATTCCAAGATATTATGGTTACTGTCAAAGAAGAGCGGATCAATCACCTCACATCTATAAAAAGAAGTTTCTTTCAAAATATCTTTCAAAATATCTTTATAAATATCTATCTCCTTTTCCTTTATTTTTGCTTTATCTTGGTTTTTCTTTACACTATCTTCAATTTCAAACAAATCATCAAGCACAACCTTATGATCCCGTTTCTGCATACACAGTAGTTCCCTCGCTGTCAACATACACGAAGTTTTACCCGAACCTCTTTCTCCTGCAAAAACAAATATATTATTGGGAAATTCCCAAGAAGAATAAATGGCATCCTGCTTCTCTCCTTCCTTACAAAGCAAGAGATGCTCAGCAATGGCAGACAAGATCTGACGATATTGTTTGTAAAAGATAGAATTCTTTACTGTTATGTCGCTATCTTCTTGAGTAAAAATTTCTATTTTAGGCCGAGTCTCTTCTCCTAAAATAAAGCTATGATCATACATCTTTTTTTCATTCTGTTCTCCCATAATATTATTCTTTTAATTTAAAGTATCTATATGCTATTACAATTTCCTTTATTTGTACTTCCGCATAACGGGTTCCCTCGTGGCAACAAAAGCAACAGGCAAAACCTGAAGCTAAAAAAAGCAGGATACAAACAAGACCGAACCCACCTTGATACAATATGAATCCTACTATCAATCCTATCAAGGAAGATGCTATCAGCCCTTCATAAACCGCCTGCATTACCCAATATTTATTGATAAATGCCATCGTAGCAGCGGCATTTTCACATTCCCGCAAGTAGGTCCACATTTCCGTATAATACATTTTACAATCATCTTCGTCAGTATAATCTGCCAAAATTTTCTCTTTTTTATTAGCATACCTTACCGCTTCTTTAAAGCAGGTCATGAATCTTGTTTCTTCCACTTTCACCAATAGCACATAATGCTTCCGCCTATACATTATGACTGTCGCTCTAATAGTCTTACCAATAGTAAACGAAAGTAAACCACATAAATAAGTAAAAATAATAGCAGCAATCACATTCAACGAAGTGCTACCAAGGCTACCTAATAAATCATTCTGCCATAACCCATAACAAATAATGGAGAACGAAGCTATGCCCGAAACGATATAAGAGAAATCAAAGACTGTGAATATTTCACCTATCTTATCAATGATTTTAGTTACACTTGATATCATATTTCACCTAACAAATTATTTACAAAGTCATTCAATTCCTACTACCTACTAAAAGCATATAGAATCGTGGTAACCATCTTTTCAGTAATACAGCTATCGGTATTGCTATCAAGATAAACAACCAAGGTGATAATAAATATGCAACCGCAAAACCAAAAGAAGAATTTCCCAATATAACAACCTGTAATTTTCTAACAATATTCAGAGTAGGTTCATGGAACAGATAAATGAAAAAAGTAAAACCGCATACCATTTTCAGTAAAGAATGTTCCTTCAACTTGAAATTCACTCCTACCAAACAATCATATAAATTCCATAAGCCTATAACTCCTAACGCCGTAATCGGTATATTCAACCATCGCCAAGCCACACTATCATAACTTAATTCCGCTATAGAAAAACCAAGGAATAAGAATAAGATAATTATTGATTTATGCTTTTTCAAATCAATTAGTAAAGCATCTCCTACCATAAACCAAAATGCTGCAAAAACAGGAACATATTGTCTGATTTCTGTTAAGGTCAGTAAAAATAAGCACCCAACAATCAATCCCTTATGTATATGCTTACGCAGATAATACAAAATAGGAGAAATACAAACCAACAGAATCAAATCCCGCAAAAACCAAAGGTGAAAAGCATAAGGAGAACCGCCGTCTTTTACTTTATAAAAAAGAGAACATAGAATATCTGCTATCGGTTGTTGTAGTTGTTCTGAGAAAGAAGCACTATTGACAAACTGTTTAGTTCCAGGAACAACTTCTAAAAGCAGATAAAATAATGGGAAGAACAAGCATGCTACCACATAAGGAATTAAAAGAGTATGCACCCTTTTTCGCATCTTATGATAAACATCATTGATACTCTCCACATTCAAAAAGAACAAATAACCGGATATCATATAAAACATAGGCACTGCGCACCGTCCTATTTCCCCCGATATAATATCTTGCAGCAAGAAATTGAATTGCATTCCTGCTATTTCATGGGGATAATCATGGAAACCGGAATGAATATATAAGACCAAGATTATAGAAAAGAAAGATACTACTTTTATCTTTTCACTGAAATATTGATTCATAAATGGGATATTTAATCTTTGAAATAGTTTTCTTTCAAATATCTTCTCACTTTTTCACTGTCAAAGTCAAACTGTTTTTTGATTTCATAAATCTTAGCATCTACTAGAAAACGATACCAGAAACCTTGCAAAAAATGCCAGATGAAACCTTGTTTGCCATCAAGAAACCCAGCTTTCAGAATGTATCGAATAAAGAAGTTGATGAAAGGACGTAGGAAGAGAGGAGCTTTGATGTATTTCATTTTAAGCCAGCGTTTACGCTGCTCCTCTGTCCCCCAAAATTTAGCTTGCACTTCTTTGCCTTTATCATCCATTCCATACTCCATCATCAGCATATCCACCATTTCACGAGTGGCATATCCGTTATGTTTCTCCGTCCACCAAGTAAGGTCATTCAGATTGGCATCCACTTGATTGCCTTCTTCTACAGTAATAGTTATTCCATCAAAAATACGAATATGCTCATCCATCCAACGGTTTTCACACTCACCATGACCTCTACGGAAAACTTTCAAATGATAGGATGGATACCAACCGCCATGAAGCAAGGGCTTTCCCATGAAATCAATGCGTTTACGCACGTATACTCCATTGACTTCACTACTACATTCAGCTAATGTATATTTCATTGCCTGACCTAAATTTCCTTCCAGAAACTCATCGGCATCAATACGCCATATCCATTCGGAAGTTATCGGACAGTTCATCACTCCCCAATTAAATTGAGTTGCATAATTTTTCCAAGGATTTTGATAAACTTTGGCTCCTAACTGCTTTGCAATTTCTAGTGTCCGGTCTTGGCTGAAAGAATCAATAACAAAGATTTCTTCACAAATACCTCTTAAAGAGTTGATGCAACGAGCTATATGCTTTTCTTCATTATAAGTAAGGATAATAGCGGAAATAGTATTATTCATAATATAATTATTAGACCTGATATATCCCTTTTCTATCAAAAGGTTCGTTTCCAAATATCTGTGAAAATAGATGAGAAGCACATTTCAATAAATATGCAGCAATAAATATGATTATGTAAATTATTAAGATATTAAATGGGAATATACCATTAAGTTTATCTGTAAAAATAGCATATTGCACCATATAAATCTCCAATGTCAAAGCTGAAATAAAATAAATAAATTTTCCTCCAACTCTATATTCTAAAATACGATTAACAGCCGGTGTGTCACGAAAACATTTTCCATATCAAGTGTTATCAGCTATTTTTCTTGTTTTAATATACATTGCCGGATTGCCACCGACTACCATCCATGGTTCCACATCTTTAAAAACAGCGGCTCTTGCACCGACTACAGCTCCTTCTCCTATGATGATTCCCGGAGCAATAAAGGCTTCTGCCGCTACCCATACCCTATCTTCTATGATAATAGGTTTTTCTATTTGTTCATGCCGAGATGAAGATATATTATGTGAAGCTGTGCAGAGATAAGCCCTCTGTGAAACAGTAGCATTTACACCAATAGTTATCGGAGCTGCATTATAACAGTCTACCCCCGATGCTATACAAGCATAATCTTTCATTTCCAAATTCCAAGGCATAAAGATTTTTGCAGAAGCATACACATTTACCGTACTTGCAATTTTCGCCCCAAACATACGAAGCAAAAAACGCTTCCAAGGCATTAGTGTACTTTTAGGAAAAGGACGAGCCAATAGAGTCCAACATACCTCCCATAGCATCCGTTTAATACGATTGGTTGTGGTATATGGAGATACAAAATGCATGTAATCTATATTTTCTTTTAGCATTTCAATTATATATTATTTCCGAATTATAGTATTATATACCTCTACCATACGTTTTGCAACAACATTACTAGCAAAATTTCTAATTATCAAATCTCTGCCTCTAAGTCCCATCTCTTTACGTTCTTGAATAGGAATACGAATTGCTTCTTGAATAGCGTTTACAAGATCATCAATGGTTCTATCAATCCACCAACCACAATGATTTTGTTCAATTATTGACCACGGAGCACCTTTTGTGGTGATAACTGGTGTCCCACAAAGGAATGATTCTGCAATGACAATACCAAAATTTTCATTTAGAGTAGGAAGAACAAATACATCAGAAGAACGGTAAGCCTCCCATTTATCTTCACCATATAAAGCTCCAACAACATCAACAACAGAAGATATTCCAAGATCATTAGCCATGTTTTTTAAAACTTCTACCGTATAATCTGATTCAATTCCTGCTACTACCACTTTCCACCCGACTAATTGTTCTTTAATTTGAGCAATAGCTTGCATTAAAAAATCAATTCCCTTGTTTCTACGGTATAGTGCTAAAAAAAGAATCTGTTTCTTTTCATCCCAAGATTTCTTTACTTCTATGCCATCAATCATTAGCCCATTGGGAACAATTACAACATTTGAATTATAATCTAATGACAATAGATTGTTTTTCTCAGACTCAGCAGTTGCTATCAAAATATTACTCATCTTAACACTACGCTTTTGATAAAGCAATAAAGCCGGCAACTTCTTTGTCCAGTAGTTCTTCCGAATATCCCAAGGTTCCAACATACCATGGGGAGATAAAGCCACAGGATAGCCTTTCGCTTTTGCCCAAAACACAACCCAAGAACATTGTAACATCCAACAACCATTAACGTGAACTACATCAGGTTTAAACTTATCAAGAATGGCACAAAATTCGCATTTCATTTTAAAAGGACGTCGGATATTCCCTTCAATATAATGAATTGTGCAATTGGTAAATGTAAGTTCATCGGACGTATGATGACACACAATCTTTAAATCAACTAACTGCCCCATGTCATGTGAAAGAAGTTGAAGGTAAGAACTCACTCCTCCCCCCATTTTACCTACTGAAGGAATATAATGTAATATCTTCATTTCTCTGTTTATTATAGAGTATACAAACTGAAATAAAATAATGGAAATGATATTATATTTTTATAAAATTAATTTAAAAGTACCATAAAAAGCCAACATTTGCATCCCATGAACTGAATTTATGATTTATAGAAAGATATGTATATCCCCCGCCAAAAGCGATACAATAATATTCAAATCTATCCAATGGAATCAAAAACTTTGTGCCTAAACGAATAGCAGGACTCCATTTAGTATTTTGTTTATGCTAACGGCTCCTATCTTGCTTAATATATTTATAAATAAGATCACACACAAATTCTCCTGTCTGAGTATTAGATACAGCATGAGCTGTTTTTTTCTTTAACATCGGACATGCTATCCGCACACTATCATGATTCACAAATACAAGTTTGTTCATTCTTTCAAGAAGAGAAAACAATACATCATCATATTCTGTGATATGATCTTTATCAAACATAATATCCATAAGTACATATTTATATCTTTGACTCTTGTTCAACAATTCAAGAAACTTATAAAGCTTTCGCCTATCAGTGATAACATTACTACCAACAATATCATCAGTTCCTTCTCCCTGCTCCAGAACCAACTCTTTGCCATAAGAAACATTTATAAATATTGCATCATCATAATCTATCTTCTTACTCCATCCCAAACACTCACACACTTTCTGCGCCAACAAATACTGATTAAAATTTTCGCCGGCAAATAAAAGAAAATTATTTGTAAAGTAACAGATACATGTTAATATCAGCGTATTAATTACAGAAAATGCTATATAACATGTAATTATATATTTCTTTAGCGTCAATAAACTTGTTTATATTTGCATTCTATTACTACAAAGTATTTATTGTTACATTTTCCTTTTGCCATCACCTCAATCTTTCGATTATATCCCAACCTTAAACAAGTTTCCTTGTTCACTTTCAGCAGTAGCATAGGATAATCCGCCTTTACTATGTAAACGTCCCACAAACCACCGTATGACAGATAATCGCGGGAAATCAGGCGTTACTAGTCATATGGTCAAATTGTAAAAACTAAGTTTTAGTTATTTTATATAGTAGCACGACAGATATGCCAGCTTTTCCTCTTCTTTTAAATCCTTGTGCTTTCTTAATAAAGTTACCAGATACTCGTATGGGTGTAGTCCATTCAACGAACAGCTTTCTATCAGGGAATGCATAAAAGTATGCCGCTTGGCAGCAGCTTCGCTGCCGATATTCTAGCAGTTCATATCCAGCTTAATCGTCTTCATTCTTTATTCGGCCAAATTGTTCAAGAATTGCAGGCTTATGCAAATCAAAAACAGATTAAATACCTAACCATCAGCTAATTACCAATACCAACCGGCATTTGCAATACGCATGGAAGTCATCTCGATACTCTCTGTAAAACAAACCATATCAGACCAACTGATTTGATATTTTTGAGAAACAACGTCAAATATAGACTTTCCCTCTACGGGTTTGCCGATTTTCTCATTCCAAAGTTGCTCGCTTTGCCAAGCCTGAAGCTTCTAATAATTGACACCTTGTTGCGAACAGAATTCTTCAAATCCTATTCCCGCAGTACAAAACTCATAGAAAGCTTGAACATCGCAGAAATTGACCTTAGCATTTGACACAATTCTTCATTTTTTAATTCTTCAACTAAAGTAGGAACAGAATGGATAGCAGAAAAGGCACTATTTGGGGACGTTTACCCTTAAAATATTGAACCAACTCTACATATATTCCTAATAGAGCACATCCTTAAATCTTCTTCTACCACTTATATATTAGAGAATCAAATTTTCCAAGGTTCTTTCACAACTATTCCCTCTAGACAGTCTACCATATATGAGGCAATAACGCTACCACTAATACGTTCTTTAGCCCAAGTAATTCGGTGCTGACAAGTATTTCTGATCTCATTAATATTGTCTATACAATATTTCATCTTTTTTGATAAATCCACAATATTTCCACTCTCAAAGACAGAACCACACAAAGAATTACACAATAAATCCTTTGCACCACATTTATCGCTACAAATAACATAAAGCCCTGCTTGCAAGGCTTCATTTACAACAGCACCCCAGCCATCATAACTACTTGGTAATATCAAAACATCTTGTTCTGCCAAAAGCACTGGAATCTTGTTCATATTCTGAAAACCAAGTATCTGAACTTTTAGATTCTGACGATTAGCTATAAACTTTCTAATTTTTCCCTCTTCCTCTCCTCCACCGATGTATGTAATATTCACATTTTCATGTAGCATATCTGCCGCTTTCACAATACATTTTGGCGATTTCCGACAAGACAAACTACCTACAAAGCAAAAATTTACATTAGCCTTAGTTCTTTTATTAACGACATATTGAAAATCAGTACAATATATAAAAGGAGTAACACTCCACCCATTATAAACAGACTTAAAATATTTTACGGCATCATCCCCCATAGCAAACACTTTATCTATATATTTAGCATATTTCTGGTCTTGAAAAAAGAACCTTAATCTATGAAGCCAAAGTGGTTTACCATTTGAACAACCAAACGCAAAGGTATAAGGACGCTCAGTTATTAACCCACGCTTAACATTATACTTCAAACTCATTTTAAATACTAATGAAATATAAGGAAACGCATTAATCCCACTGAAAAGATGCCAAGTTTCTTCAGATTTCTCTGATAAGATATATTCTATCAAAGTATTTTTTGGATGAATATAAACCTTAAATGAATCAGAATTTTGCACTGAGTTATTATTCCATCCCATTTTTCTCCGACTGGATATCAATTCCTTATCAGAAATAACAATAACTTCATCCACCCTCTTATCATACAAAAGTTGTGTTATATATGGCATTTGATGAGAAGTAATACAGTTCTGCCAAAATACTATTCTCATAAAAAATCACTTTATTGTTCAACCAAGATGATAATATTTCTCTATACCCATTAAAAAGCCTATTCTGAATCAACAGCTTGTATTGTCTGCTTCCATGACTCCACTGAAAAATTCTGCCGAATAAATAAAATATTATCAGAATACTTTAATAGCTCACTATTATCTATAACAAGAATCTCTTTAATACTCCTAATAAGTGCCTGTTCTTCGAAAGGAATATATATATAATTTGCACCGTCTATTTCAGGATATTGCATAGTTGAAAGCACTATTTTACCTTTAGAAAAATAATCAAGAATCTTAGAAGGAAAATTATTGTTATTTTCTAATAAATAAGGATTTCTTAGATTTAAGCAGATTGTTGACTTATCAAGAAGTTTAAGATAATCTTCATATTGCATATTTCCCATAAAATGTATATTTTCATATTTTCTATACTGCTCTGGGAAAGAGCCATTTCCTGAAATATACAGTTGTGCTTGAGGTATTTGTGCAAAAACTTTCAAAGCCATATCGTATCCTGTAACAGACGCCAATGTTCCAGAGAACAAGAAAGTTACTCTATCTATATCTGACACTTTTTTATTTCTAATTAGCATTTCATTATCAATAATGCCGGCTTTCACTTTTAGTTTTTTTACATTCTTGAAACAAGAACGTCCTGACAAAGAGATCATTCCCTCGCATCTTTCCAATAACCAACCTATAATTCCCTGTAATGAAGTTCTCGAAGAGGCTGGTGTATAATCTGCCATAATTACGTATATCCTTTTTAAAAAAAGGAATCTCAAGATAACGTATGCCAGAAGAGAAGAAATAGATAAATTATAAAACCATATCCGATCACATCTACGAACATCCCAAGCCAATTTTACATTCAATACAAAATACCTAATTATTTTTCCAAGATACCCTCTTCCATTATTTATATAAAAAATAATTTCCTTATAAGAAATATCTTTGGGTAATTTATAACTAAACGGAGTTATTGATCTAACATCATCAAAACATCCTCCATCTATAAGTCGTTCACAAAAATTAAAAGCAGCCTGTGATGCCTTCAACTTCACAAGATAATCAGGAGGAAGTATATTACAAATAAGTGCTCTGTTCATCATCTATCTTCTAATTTATGTCATCTATCTCTTTTTTGCCCAATCACTTCAGGTAAATATTTTCTAATTATAACTGACAATAACCATAATATTATCCATAAAGAAAAATGCCTTATTATAAAATTTATAAATTCAGGCATTGGCATATTTTCCATTACAAATTTAAGTTGTACATTAACAACTTGTGAAAGTCCCAAAATAACAAGAGTATTCTGTCCAGCCCAAACAAAAAAAGTCCGTACAATATTATTCTTTTTCAAAACATCTTTTTTTGCAATCATAATAATTGCAAGAGTTCCTAAAAGTGCATTGAAAGCATTTAATCCATACCAACCACAAGTGTTACTTGCCATATCTGTTCGAGGACAAATTTGCGACAATACAATATTTAGAAACAAGATTCCAAATATAAGAAACCAATTACAAAACAAACCTTGCTTCAATCTATTGCGCAAAAGATACCCTATCAGATAGAAGAAGCAAGCATAAAAAGAGACATCTACATTATACCAAAAACGAATACCATAAAAAGATAATAGATATCCTGTTGAACCTATAATACCTGCCCAAAATAATACCTTTTTTACTCCATGCCCATAATGAATAATAAAATAGGAATATATCTCCGCAAAAAATAATACCGGTATAAACCATAGTGCATATCCATTATTCCAACCTTTATATAACCATTCAACTATAAGTACATTGTCATTTATCAACAATACAACAAACGACAATATAATATATGGAATAACTAATGTATGAACTCTTTTCAGCAAAAAACAGGAAAAGTTAGGATATTTAGTAGCATTAAATAAAGCACCTGACATGATGAAAAACAAAGGCATATGAAAAGACCAAATCCAATTACTTACAGACTGTGGTATACTTGTATGCCCACACACCATCAAAAAGATTGCAATACCCTTAGTTATGTCAACCCATTCTATTCTCTTAGTTACCATGTTATTAAGATAAAGGTACAATCTTATAATTTCTTAAAAACACCTATGCAATTTATGTAAAAACGATGCCAATAAACTTTTAAAACCTATTTTATGTAATATTGCCAAAATACTATGTATTCGATATCTATATAAAACTGTTTGTAACGTTACAGATTCTTTATTCATTTTTTCCGGCAAACTCAAATCATATAAGTATATCCCCTCACCCCAATTATTCATTATTATATTCAATTCTATTGGTCTAAACTCCAGCGCAAACTTCTTAATGATATGAAAGTTCATTTTTTTTACAGTTAACAAATAACGTCTACCGTCAAATCGCTTTGTATTATCACAAAGATCCAAAACCAGATTTTCAGAAGACATATTCAATATCTTATATAAACTTACATTTTCATTATATGAGTCATAAACAACTCCATTGGGAAATATCGGAAATTTATATCCATATTTGCTGCCTCCCCACTTTAATGATGTATGAAAAACAGACAAATTAGAAGCAATATGTGTACCTTTATCTGCACAATTAGTGCTATATGAAAAATAAGGATACACAAAATATTTATTTTGCTCAATACAATATGCTATATGATACTTCAGCCAAGACTTTTCACCCCAATCTTTAAAACAATATATATCTACAATATTTTCTAACTGTATATGACAATTTTTCTTATACCACTCATAAAATTGTTTCCACGAATCTCGCATCCATACTTGTCCCCACGACATAGCTATTTGCATAAAATATACATCATATTCCGTTTTAAGAGCTTCAAAGGGTTCAAATGTTTGATAGTTAAATTGATAATTATATAATGATATTCCTGCAATATTCTTATCTTTATGATAATATGAATAAGCAGAAACTGCATATCTATAAAAACCAGGTGTAACAACAATATCATCTTCTAACACTATTATAGCATCATACATATCAAGCCAATCTCCAACAGAAAGAATATGAGTACGCAATCCCAAATTCTTATCATGAGTTATGACTTTTTTCTCTCCAAACGGCCAAATAAAATTATTTGCAAATCTCTCGACAGTATCCGTATTACTCTTATCTATACTGATAATAAGAGGAGCATCTTCAACATCAGCCTGCAATAAAGAGTTAAGCAAACGATTTAACGATGTCACTCTATTATAAGCAACTACAACTATAGCTATATTTTTCATTAATTTATTATTTATACAAGGATAAACGTTTCTTTCTGGAACAATATGTTATACCCAGCAATATTAAAAGATAGAAAAATGGTCCTGTTTCTTGTGTAAAATAAAACATTGCAAAATAAAACATTCCAGCACAATTTATATAGTTCAATTGAAATGTGATATAATTAGGGTATTTAAAAAAGAAATTATAGAGATACTTAGAGACTTTTCCTACAAAGAAAAATATAATTAATCCCCCTATTATCCCAAAATATTTTATATTTAAAAATGCAATTGTTCCCCAATTAGCATTTCCAAAATAGCCCTTAGTTTGCTTTTTTATAGTAGCAACTCTATCGTCAGGATAGATATCTTGATAAAAAGGAAAAATCTTTATTATCTGACGCTCCAAAAAAGTAAAAGGAGCCAATAACCGTGGAAATCTAAAATAACCATACTTCAGCTCAAAATTCTCTATATCCCATCTTTCTGCCACATATGGCAACTGATTACCATAATAACCAAAAAATTCTGCAAAATTATTCTGAACGACTGGCGGTAAATATTCTCGAGAGACATCAACAAACTCCTTTGAAAATGCATCAGTATTCAGCAACTGTCCATCATATTTCACGTTGTGCCTACCCAAGGTAAGAAAAGAGAGGTACAAAATAAAAAAATAGAAACATCCTAAAATCACAAATTTAACGAACCAAGATACTTTAATTGTTACTCTATAATATTTATGAAATAAATATATATACACAAGTATCAACAATACAAATAATATACCTTGCTTTCCTGCAATGGCCATTGAAGACAGCGCCAATGCAATAACATTCAATAATCCTAATATTACATTAACCTTTGAGCCACCACCAAAGATTGAAAATATACTAGGAAAACTTCCACCTAGTAAAATAACTCCTATAGGGGTTAAAGTCAAAAAAGGAAATAGGTTCTGAAATTGACTACGACGTTCCCCGCCATCATCAAGTGATACACCAAAGATTATAAACATTTCGAAACAAATCAATATTGCTCCTAAAATTCCAACAATTCCTAATAATATATGTACTCTATTACTCAAATTTGAATAAGCACAGAACACCATCCGAAACTTACTAATAGATTTGCTATCCTTTAAAGGAAGTTTTCCAAAGCCTAAATGAAAAGATATTACTGTAAGAAGTACATAAATAATAATCTTTTCTATTTTAATATAAGCCGGAACATATAAAACCCCAGAAAAACCATTCACCAACAAAATATTCACACCTAAAAATAACCAAAATCTTGGATCCATTGGGTCCTTCTTCAACAACCCTAAAATGATCAGAATATACCCAATACACCAAATAGAAAAAGGGGGGAAAAATGTCTTAAAGATTACAATATCTAATAAAACAAGTACATATGCTAACCAATATGACATAGCGATTTACTTATCATGTTCTTAATTTTACCTTTTTCTTTTTTATCTAGACAAACTATATATATAGTGCAAACTGATAAAAATAGAACTAAAACAAAATACACCAAGTATACTATAAATGTTTTTCCAAACAAGCATCTCAAATAGTATGCAATAACATAATCAATACACATTACTAATATACATGGAAAGACTACAGCTTTCATATACGATGAAATCGTAACGAGTGAAATGTGATGACTAAGGATAACTAATCTGACAAAAAGTCCCAAAAGAGAAGTTATAATAGATATAAACATAACACTATAGCAAGAAGCACCCAATTTGAATAACAACATGGCAAAAGGAATGTCTAAGCACATGATAATACAGATACTTATTTGGAAAAAACGTATCTTACCTGTAGCATCTATTCCTTTACCTAATGGAGTTGCCATACAATCTATCAACGAAACTAATATAGCCAATTGCAAAAAATAGTCAGAATATAATGGAGGATCACCTAACCATAGATCAAGAAGTGGCTGAGGATATACCAAAACAGGCAAAGAAATAAAAAAAAGAAGGCAAAAAGAATACTTAGAAGATTTATAAATCAAAGACTGCATTCGCTCGATATTTCCATTCGCACAGTTTTTTGTTATCTGGGGGGTTGCTGCCATTTGAAAATTTCCAGCAAAGGAAGCCATTTGAGAGGAAACTTGATAAGCAACACCTCTTGCTGCATTAATAGCAGGACCAAAAAATATATTTATAACCAAATTTACCCCTTGATTACGAAGAATAAAACCAATATTTCCGATAAAACTAAAACTTGCAAAAGAAAGCATTTTTTTTATTCTCGTTTTATCCCTATTAAATTTAAACTGACACTCCTTATATTTATATTTACTATATGAGACAGCCCCCCCCTTGCTAATTAAAGTAACAATAAACAATAAACAACCATATACAATCAATCTATCTAAAGAAGACATTGAATATATTAAGTAAGCAATAAATAATTTTAGAATAGCTTCAATCACACTTATATATGCATAAATATTAAAATCTTCCTTTGAAATAATCAAAGCATCAAAAGGTACAGCCCAAACCATTATAAACAATGCTCCCACACTCGCCTGAAAAACTAAATTTGCAGCAAATATTCTTTCATGTGGAATAGTCATAACTGAATTTAAGAACCAAACGCCAAATACT
Organism: Bacteroides sp. 44_46; assembly: GCF_001915465.1. NCBI lineage: Bacteria > Pseudomonadati > Bacteroidota > Bacteroidia > Bacteroidales > Bacteroidaceae > Bacteroides > Bacteroides sp. 44_46. Next base: position 440,577 of record NZ_MNQO01000020.1, read on the forward strand.
TCTGCCATGAATAAAATTACGATAGAAATTATAGCGTGGATAGAAAGAGCAACTCCAAAGACCTCTACAAGTTCAGACTGTTCCCCACGCCCTATTTCATAGGCAAAAAAACGTTGTGAAGCTTGTATCATACCAGCATTTATAACACCAATAACTACAATTAAACCACCAACAACATTATAAATTCCATAATCCTCTATTCCTAAAGCACTTAAAACAATTCTCTGAGTAAAAAATGCTATGAATATAGTAATAATCAATCTTATATAAAGAAGAACTGTATTTTTCGTTATACTCTTATTCGCTGTACCCATCATCCCAAATCATTATTCACTTTATATATCATGCACATTGATTAATTCACTTACTGGAAATATTTCATTATTAGTTTAAATTTTCTGATAATTCCTATAAATGAAGAATATACAGAACCATTTGAATGAGGAAAATCATTAAAATGATATTTTCTTCCTCTATAACTAATTCCACCACTATCTACCTCAATATCATCAAGAATACCATTCCCTACTGATATATCATTATAACAGCAATTTATAATATAATACGATCCAGAAGTAAAATCAGAACATGAATATGGAATAACAACTTTTGGATATTGCAAATTCACATTAGGAGAACAAATACAAATATCCGCCAGTCCTTTATCTCCAAGAGTATATATAGAACTAGCTTGATTCTTGTTACAACAAATCGCTCGATTTTCCTTTATACTTATCTCCAAATTCCTATCATTTCTAACAGCAGACCCAAAATCATATAATTTTAAATTTAAGTTAGTTCTAACAACATGAACTCTATAGTGATAAGGAACACCTGGAAAAACATAAGTCTGTATGGATAAACCTGCTATCGGATTCCATATAGATATCAGAGCTTTTTCACTATTTTCTATAACCTGACAATGCTTACGAACTAAAAATGTTTCTCCCATTTGAACTACTAAACTATTATCATACGCCAAATTTTCAATCCCATACGGAGATCGACTTACACAAGGTGCACAAACAGTAGAGTACATAAATTTCTCATACTTTGCCGCAGTATTGCCAAATTCGTTATTACTATTTTGTCCATTCATAAATAAATAGGATTGACCATTATAAGTAAGCAATGTAGAGAACAATGCGGGAATAAAAGAGTTATAATCTTCTCTTACCATTTCCAGTGGCTTAATATTAAAAAAAGCATCAGACTTGTTCAAAAGGAATATAAATGCTTTCAAACACCAATATGAAGAGCCTTTTGCATTATAATATTCTGTCATAAATTGATTACTATATGAATAACCAATATTAAGAAAGCCATTCGAATCAACAATATCTTGGGCCAACCACCATTCTATATTTCTATTAATAACTCCTTTTATAATAGACAATTCGTATTCATCTTCAATAAAATTACTATACATTGCCCAAAAAGCAACTTGAGCAAATTTATATGTCAAACTTCTTCCAAAAGGAATTGAATTACCGTCTTTCGAAAAAAAACGTATATAATACTTAGCAAACAACTTACTTCTCTCAAGGAAAACTATTGCACGTTCATCTTCTGGACAATATTTAGAATACAATAACGAATAATAATGCAAAGCAAATGGAATATAGTAATCACGTTGAAATGTCTCTCCATCACTATACCATCCGTCACCTATATACATCCTTTCTATTTGTTTAAACGACTCATCTATTGCTTTTTTTGAATAGTTCAGTCCCAATAATCGTAAGAAGGTATTAACTAATACAATAAAGAATTGCCAGTTATTTAAAGGGATATGGACTTGATTAATCTGTAAGAACCATTGTTGCATATTCTCACGAGCGTCATTATCAAAAAGTTTTTCATAAAGATTTTTATTTTCTACACAAAACAACAATATTGGAAACATCTCAACTATTTTTTGATCATTGTCTTTAATTTTTCCCCAATACTTATCACTTTGTCTATTAATCCCATTCTTTATCATCATAAAAATAGTTTCTTTAATCTCATCATCACCATCTAACATTGCCCATCCTAACAAGCTCCGAGAAAATGATTCTAATCTCATCGTACTATTTTCATATGAAGCTTCTATTTCACCTGGGATTATAATGGTGGATTCTTCTTTATGATACAAAGAAATAAAGGGTAAAATGAATTTCCGCAATAACGTCTTATAATATATTTTAGTATACTTCATTATCCCTTACTTTTTTATTATATTATGCAAATAACGCAATAGCCGATATTGTTTTAGATTCTTTTTGATTTCATAAACCCTATATCTCAAATTCAATACAGAATTAACCGCCACATTAAAATTTCCTTTCTTCCTATATTGAACACGAAATTTAATAACATCCTTAGTTTTTTCTGCAGGTGATAATAGCCTTGGATTACATTCCAGTGTTTCCAAAATCGAATGTTCTCGCAAAATAAAATTATGCTTATAATGGTCTATAAAAGATTTCCCTTTTTCTGTTGAGCATATAATAATCGAAATGCCATCTTGGAAAGCTTTAAAAAAAGGATCATCTTTCAATCCCCAAAAATCACCAATTGTAATATCCCCTACACGTTCCCGACATGCAAATTTACAATTATAGCAAGAGTTTCTTAAACTCAGTTTATTGTCAAATGCCCGAAAATATTGACTATAAAACCGCTCCAAATAAATATCTTCCCTATTATCACTCTCAATCCAAAAACCATACTCTTTACCATTTCTAAATCTAAGTTTTTTCGCTCCACTTAAAAAACCATTCAAACTTTGCTTCAAAAATTTCACAGAAGGAACTCCACCACAAATAAAACTTATAGTTATAAGATTCTTTTTATATAAAGAGGGTATATAATTTAATAATCCTGCAACTTGACATGGGGTTCCAATAAATAATACTTTCTTTGTAGAGAGTTCTTCCTTGATTTTCTTAAAGGATTCACCTATATAGCTTTGCACATACTTAGAGCCCTGAAACGCATCCAAATTATTTATAGAATTAGCACACTGATGCTTCAAATTAAACTTGTTATCAAAAGCAGCTCCATATACAATACCATTATCTTCAATCATAGACTTTGATAAAGTTGTCGCAACACCACCCGAGGTCGAATTTACATATATGGAACTATTTCTTGATACAGCCGCATATACTATAATTTCCTTATGAAAATCTGAAAAACGAACAACTGGGCATACGTTCCTACACGCTCCACAACTAATACATATATCTTGATTTATTTGAGGATGCATAAACCCATAGTCATCTTCAATCATAGATATAGCATTAATAGTACATTTATTCAAACAGGCACAACATCCTGTGCAAAGATCTTCATCACATATTTTTTGCATTCTATGATAATGTAAGAGTAAAAAAGAAAACTATTTATATCGTATTAATCTCTCCTAAAAATATCTCGTGTATATACTTTCTCTTTTACTTCATCTAAACAAGCATCATACCGATTTGCTATAATCACATCACTTTGCTCCTTAAAATTCTCTAAATCATTAACCACACGGCTTCCGAAAAATGTACTTCCACTGTCTAAGGTCGGTTCGTAAATAATAACCTCTGCACCTTTTGCCTTAATCCTTTTCATAACCCCCTGAATACTACTTTGACGAAAATTGTCTGAATTACTTTTCATAGTTAAACGGTATACCCCTACTACACAATGCTTTTCTTCACCTACCTTAAAATCGCCACGGCTATAATAATCATAATAACCAGCCTGACGAAGTACACGGTCAGCTATAAAATCCTTGCGAGTACGATTACTTTCTACGATAGCCTGAATTAAATTTTCAGGCACATCTAAATAGTTGGCTAAAAGTTGTTTAGTATCTTTAGGCAAACAATAACCTCCATATCCAAAAGAGGGATTATTATAATGCACACCAATACGAGGATCTAGGCATACACCATTTATAATAGCAGTAGTATCAAGACCTTTTATTTCAGCATATGTATCGAGTTCATTAAAATAGCTCACACGCAAAGCCAAATAGGTATTAGCAAACAATTTTACAGCTTCAGCCTCGGTAAATCCCATTAACAATGTAGCAACATCCTCTTTATTGGATGCCTCTCGTAACAAAGTAGCAAAAGTTTGTGCAATCTCTACCAGATAAGAATTATCCATGTCTGTACCTACAATAATACGATTTGGATAAAGATTATCATAAAGAGCTTTGCTTTCTCTCAAAAATTCAGGAGAAAAAAGCAAGTTTAATTTAGGAAAACCTTTTGCCGCATATTTATCATAAAGCGAATGGCAATAGCCTACCGGAATAGTACTTTTAATAACCATCACGGCATCGGGATTCACCTGCAATACTAGATCAATAACCTCCTCCACATGACTTGTATCGAAGTAATTTTTCACTGAATCATAATTGGTAGGAGTGGCTATTATCACAAAGTCAGCATCTTTATAAGCACTCGAAGCATCTAATGTAGCTATTAAATTCAGTTTTTTCTCTGACAAATAGTTCTCTATAAATTCATCATGAATAGGAGATTTTCGATTATTTATCAATTCTACTTTTTCTGACAACACATCTACAGCTACTACTTGATGATATTGGCTTAACAAAACTGCCATGCTCAAACCTACATAACCAGTTCCTACCACTGCTATTTTTATAACTTCTGCCATACAATTACCTCACAATAAGTAAAAAATTAACAAAAGGACCTTACCACCCATTGCATATCATGCTCCATCATTATATGCACTAATTCCTCAAAACTTGTCTTTATAGGATTCCAGCCCAATAATATTTTTGCCTTTGTAGGATCACCCAATAATTGCTCTACCTCACACGGACGGAAATACTTAGGATCAACTTCCACCAATACTTTACCGGTTTTTATGTCAATACCTTTTTCCTCAACACCTACTCCTTCCCAGCGAAGTTCCATACCCGCCTCGCGGAAAGCCAATGTGGCAAACTCACGAACTGTATGCATCTCGCCTGTGGCTATCACAAAGTCTTCAGGAGAATCGTGCTGAAGAATCATCCACATACACTCCACATAGTCACGAGCGTATCCCCAATCACGACGAGCATCCAAATTACCAAGATACAGTTTATCCTGCTGTCCATGTGCGATACGAGCAGCTGCAAGAGTTATTTTTCTCGTTACAAAAGTTTCACCACGACGTTCACTTTCATGATTAAATAGTATGCCATTCACAGCAAACATACCGTAGCTCTCGCGATAGTTTTTTGTTATCCAAAAGCCATACTGCTTTGCCACACCATAAGGACTACGGGGATAAAAAGGAGTAGTCTCTTTTTGGGGAACTTCTTGTACTTTACCATACAGTTCGGATGTGGAAGCCTGGTAGATTTTGGTTTTATGAGTTAATCCAAGAATCCGAACAGCTTCCAGCATACGGAGTGTACCTACCGCATCGGCTTCCGCCGTATATTCAGGAACATCAAATGACACTTTTACATGGCTTTGTGCTGCCAGATTGTATATTTCATCCGGCTGTATTTGTTGGATAATACGAATCAGTGAACTACTGTCCGTCATATCGCCATAATGGAGATTTATCAATCGGTCTTTCTTCATATCGCGCACCCATTCGTCCAAATAGAGGTGCTCAATGCGCCCTGTATTGAAAGATGACGAACGGCGGAGAATGCCGTGAACCTCATATCCTTTGTCTATCAAAAACTCGGCAAGGAATGAACCGTCCTGCCCTGTAATACCTGTAATTAATGCAACTTTCTTCATTTTTCACTTTTTATTATTTATTGTCTTTTCCATAACCATAGCCATAACCATAGCCATACTTCTTGCCATAGCCGTATTTTCCATACTTGCCATACTTGCCGTAGCCATAATAGTAGCCATTCTTGCGCTTATCCATGTTGATACCATTGATCAGTGTACACAGATTAGGCAGTTTTTCATCATGCTTCAGTTCGTTAATCAGTTCGTAATCGCTCTTATGCGTATAGTCGGCACGGCAGACATAAACACTTAAATCTGCCACACGAGCTATCAATCGGGTATCGGTAACCATACCAATAGGCGCCGTATCAAGAATGATATAATCGAAATGTTCTTTCAATATCTCAATAGCTTGATCGAGGGATTGGCGTGCCACCAGTTCTGTAGGATTAGGCGGTATCGCTCCACCCGGCAGGATATAAAGATTGGGAGAAATGGAAGATTGCTGGCAAAGTGACAGCAAATCCGTATCTTTGGGAGATGCCAAATATTGAGTAATTCCTCTTTCTTTATGAGATAGGGCAAACATGCGGTTTAGTCCCGGTTTACGGATATCCATACCGACAATAACTGTTTTACGGTCCATAAAAGCAAAACTGACAGCAAGATTTGCCGCATTGAAGCTTTTACCTTCTCCGGGAGTAGTAGAGGTGAAAAGAATTACCTTTTGGCCTTCTTGCAGCATATACTGAATATTGGTACGTACGCTACGGAACACTTCTTCCATCAGCCCGTTCTTATTCTCATTCACTACAATGGGCTGCCCTTCCGGATATTTGATTTGGGGCACATCGCCTACTATTGTGACATTGGTGATACGCTCCACATCCGCACGCCCCTCTATTTTGAATCGGAGCAGGCGAGAAAGATAGACACATCCTATGGGAAACGCCAAACCCAAAACCAGTGCCATCATATAAATCTTCCGGCCATTGGGAGCAACCGGTCCTTTAGCCCGCGGCTCCTCGACAACACGTCCGTTATTGGCTACGGCAGCTAAAGTAATAGCATTTTCTTCGCGCTTCTGCAAAAGCATCAGGTAAAGATTTGCCTTGATTTCCTGCTGACGAGTGATACTGATAAGTTCACGCTCCTGCTGCGGGGCATTGCTGATACGGGCCTGATACTTACGTGCTTCCAAATCCAGATTATTGCGGGTAATCTGCAGTCCTTTCTCTACACTTTCCACAGTAGTGAGCACAGTGTTACGGGTAGCGGAGATGGAAGTGTCCAGATTGATGAGCATCGGATTATTCTCATTGGAACTGCGCAACAAGCGTTTACGCTCAATGAGCATTTCATTGTATTGGGCTATCACATTAGTCAGTCCGGCATCTGTCAAACCGACATTGGCGGGGATTACTTCATACTTATTGTCCGGATTGTCAATATAGCTTCGCAAGAAATTTATCAGACGTAGCTGATTGGTGTTTTCGGCACGCTTCTGGTCGTACTCGGAACTTCCCTGCAGAGCAAGCTGTGCATCGGCACTCAGATTGGTGAGACCGGCACGCTGCTTATAATCCGCCAGTTCACTTTCCGTAGTGCCGAGTTCCGTATTGATGATATGGATACGCTCGTCAATGAACTGGGCGGTGCGGCTTGCCACCTGATTCTTATCATCGTTGGCATCACTATTATAGAGAGCTACCAACATATCAAGATAATCCATACCGCGACGGATACTACTGTCATAGAAAGTGAGGCGTACGATAGAAGTATACTCGCTTGTAGGTTCCGCACTTAAACGTTTCTTATATCCATCGGCTGCTACCGATGGGGGGATAATTGTAGCAGTCAGTGTACGAGGAGTAGATATATGAGCCACAACACTGTCCGAAGCAGCAGAGAAGTTCAACGTTCCTATAGGAGTAATGAATACGGCCGGCAGTTTATCGAATGACTTACCGATGCTTCGCTCTTCTTCTTCCACAGAATAAGTAAGCGTAGCTCCTACTTTACCATCGGGTGTACAATCCAGCTTTACCTGCAGAGCGGAAGGAAGTTTTTCCGCTTCATCGGGAGCCATCCATACCTGTACCGGCGAAGTCTTATAAAGAATATGGTCGTAACCAAAATTGCCATCTTCCTTATAGGTGATGTAGAGATTCAAGGCATCCACCACCTTTCGTGCCAATGTATATGATTGGAGTATTTCCAACTCATTATCAAAATTATTGGCCATGGAAAGCATACCCAAGTCTTGCATGGAAGCCAAGGATGAAGATGCGCTGTACTTCGTTTTATCTCCCTGCTTTATCAGAACCGTGGAACTGACACTATAAACCGGTGCTTGATAACGGAGATATACATAGGCTCCCGCTAAAGTAACTACAAGAAAAGCAAGGATAACAGGCCAATAAAGCAGATATTCAAAAATAATAGTTTTATAATCGACTTTTTTATCTTCGTCCTGAAGGAATTCATTAAATTGTTCTTCTTTCATCTTAATAGAATACTTATTTGACAATTACTACAATTAGAGAGGCAAGAGTAGTAGCCAAACTCAACAGGCTAATCCAAATAGATGAATTATTGCTGAATGTATTGGAACGTACTTTTGCTTTAGTGGGCTTTACATAAACCACATCATTTTGCTGAAGATAATAATAAGGAGAGAGAGAGATGTCGGCAGCAGTAAGGTCTAAGTGAATGACACGGCGTCTGCCCACAGAATCTTCACGCAGGAGTTGCACATCATCACGGACAGAAAAAAGAGTCATATCTCCCGCCTGTGCCAATGCTTGGAAGATAGTGACTTTTTCATCACTGATAGTATAAGTACCCGGTTTGCCTACTTCACCCAATACACTGATTTGATAGTTGGAAGTACGTACCGTAACGTTAGGGTCTTCATTGAGATAATGGCGAAGTTTCTGGCGCAACAAAGCCTCACATTCTCGATTGGTAAGTCCCACGACCTTAATCATGCCTAATATGGGAAAATCAATATAACCGTCGTTATCGACCAGATAAGCCAACAGTTTCGCATTTTCCATACCTTGATTTGTAGAAGCCTGGTCTTTCGTCTGCCCGAACTTCCGATAGAACGGTGCGGAAGCTTCGGGAGCGGAAGTACTGACCAAGATAGTCAGTTCATCCTTAGGCATAATGCGATACTCGTAAAGCATACCCTTTTGAGGCACCATCTCCAAGACTTCGTCGTCTCGAAGATACAATGACTTTTTATAAGACGTACAAGCTGAAAATAACAGCGGGAGCAACAGTAACAGAAGAATTCTTCTAATATTCATATACTTGTTTTGTTTAATGTTTCGTTTGATTCGGCCTACTTATCCCAAGAGTCGTTTTATAAAACTTTTGGGTTTGGGATGCTCTGCCGAACGGCAGGCTTCCCGATATATATCTTCATAGTTCAGTTTTTCGTGTATCATACGGTAGATAAGTCCCCAATCGGGCAGTCCGCCCACATTACGGTCGTCGATAAAGAGGTCGGCTTTCAGCTTACGGGAGAAGTTCTCATGGTTCTTGTTCTCTTCCGGATAGTTACTGTTGACGGCATAGAACTTCAGCCCCCGGTCGCTACAAAAACTGACAGCCTCTTCCAGCAATTTGCCCTCGCGAACGCTCCACAGAATAAGCCGGTGGCGCTCCTCGGAAAGGCGCTTCAACGTTTCGATGGCAAAAGGTATTTCGTTACCTATAGCCGGATAGCGATGCTCGACGATAGTTCCGTCAAAATCGACAGCAATAATCATATATTCCTATTTATCTTTAAAGATATTATAGCTCAGCAAGGCAGCCTCTTGTTCGGGCTTATTGTATAAAGTAAATGTCGGGATACTTCCTGCAATCTGTGCAAGCGTACCGCTGATAACGGCAAAGCTCAAACTATCCCGCCCGATAAGGGAAGTGGAACTCAGCAGCATACGGAAAGCTTCTATCCCGTCCATGCGAACCGCACGGTTTTCATCTGCCTGCTCCATACGGAAAATGGTTTCCAGTCTGACACCTTCATTGATATAGCAGGAAGTCTTTCCACTCCAGGGAGAGCCGAACAGCATTACTTCTCCCCCCGGCATCAGGCGCAGTATAGGTTGGTCGTCGTTCAACAAACGCGCGCCGGGTATATGTTTCAGCCATAACTGCGAGTGAGTACTTTTGCCAATGCCCGATGGTCCCACAAAAGCCACTCCCTTATCATCGATGGCTATACAAGACGCGTGTATCAATGCTCCCCCATGAAACGCTGCGCTATAAATAAAAGAAATCATGATAAAATCATTCAGGAGCGCATAATCCTCAGAAGTTTCCGGAAGCAAATCGGTTTGTACATTTCTCCACCGGCGGTCGGTACGCAACCAATAGGTATGAGGGCTCCCGTAAGGAGTTAACGCAATGTAGCAATAATCGGCGGTAAGCCATATATGTATTGTCCGTCCATCCGGATGGTTCACTACATCGGGAGCAGTTTCTTTAATGGGAAACTTGCAACCCAACTCCAACCGGCATATATGGGAACGGGAACATACGGGCATATCCGGCAGGAGAAACGGCTTCAGGTTCTGTAATCGGTCTGCGACTTCATTGCCACACGATACCTCCATCAGCCAATCTGCTATTTGTAATATCATATAAACTTAGTATATAAAAATCAACATCAAGATACTCCGTGAAGAGACTCTTTATATTCAGCCGGAGTCATTCCATACTTCTGCTGGAAAAGCCGGTAAAACGTACGTGAACTATTGAAACCGGAATCTATGGCAACAGCCTTGATAGGTATGTCCGGTTGGGTCTGTATCAGCTTCGAAGCATATTCCAAACGCAGGCTGTTGATATAGCCGTTGAGATTGGTATTGGCGTATTGCTGAAGTAACTGCGCCACTTTATTCTTATTGATGAGTCCGAGCCTGATAAACTTCTCCCTTGAGAATTCCGGGTCGAGAAATAATTGTTCTTCAATAATAGTGCGGTTTATCCGCTCAAAGAGTTTCTTGTCCTTTGCAGAATCCGTTACTTTAGTTTCACCATCAGCTTTCGGTTCTGCACTCTTATTCTCCGGTTCCGTCTCTTGGATAACAGGTAGAGGAGTATCCAAAGTTTCTTTTAGATTCGGTTTATCCGGTGAAGAACTCCGGAGTTGCTTCTTCAAGCGATCCATCTTACGTATGATACGAATATTGTATACCGCCAAATAAATAATAATAACCGCTTCTAACAAAGTAATGAATGTCATGGTTTCATTTCTTTAAAACAACAGTCATCAGCCAATGACTTCTATAAGATCAGGTTTCACTTCCGCAACGACAACAGCAAGAATACCTTGTATGAGTATGACAACACGTTTGCTCCTGCAGCCTCTTACCTTTACAAATACTCCCTCTACACCGTCAAACGGACCGCCCAACACACGCACCCGCGTACCTTTAGCCAAATTAATTTCTTCCGGAGTAAGATAGATTAAACGTTCATTATGCAGTCGGGATACAGAAATAAACTGCTGCATCTGTATATCCGGCACAATTATAGGAGAGTTTTTACCGGCATCCGGCATCGTGATGTATTGCAGAAACGGAACTGTTCTTTTGGTTTCCCTGATAATCCGCCGGGTGGTACGAACGAATATCAAATTGTGAACGGCGGGCACCAGTTCTTTCCTTTTCTTGTTATTCTTCTCAAATACTTTATAGCACATGGGAACAAAGTTTTCTATAGCCTGTTTATCCAACAGCCGCTTTGCCTCCAGCTCCTTGCAAAAAGGAGCGCGCATAGCAAACCATACTATATTTTCTTCATCATTATTCATGTAAAGTATTTATCAAAACAAGAAAAGCGAATATACTCTTGGCTCCTCAATATCAAACTAATATTCTATATATCAATTGATTATGAGATAAGTTTATTCAATACATCCGTTATACCATTTCTATACAAGAAATAGCACATGTCAATAAATTACTAATAATCAACCTTATACAAAACGTGTGGATGCATTTTGTACTATTAATAAATGATAATTCCGCATGCTTTGTACACCGAAGTCACAGAATAAGACATCGATTGGCTAAGCAGTTATAACCCTCTTCCCGAAAATCACAAAACAGGAGCGTTTTACTTAACGCTTTCAGCTCGCCTCTGCCAGCTAAATCTCTATTAATCAATAATAAGCAGTCCTATAAATTTTGTCCAAAAATCACTTACAACAAATTATCAAGCAATCTTGTTTGTTAATGTATCAAAAAATACCTTTCAATTACTCTCATCTTTATCAGAAAAGGTTTACTTTTGCCGATAAATCCGTAACGTCTCTTGTATAGAAACGATATAGATTTATACATTATATCGAACAATACAATGTATGGCCGCAAGCCTATACCAAAGCTGATAATATGCTTTGATTAGCCTGATCGATAACGGAACTTTCCAAACTGGCTAAATAGATTTGTGTTGTTTTCTCCGTAGTATGTCCCATTCCTGCACTAATAACCGAAATCGGCACATTATGATTGCGTGCCGCCGTAGCCCATGAATGGCGCGCGGTGTAGGAAGACAGCGATATATCGAGGTCAAGAATCTTGGAAATCCTCTTCAACAGCTTATTGTAATACCCCAGCGCCGTCTGATACTGGGAAAAAGCTATCACCGGATCTTCCGAGGAAATGATGGGAAGAAGGTATTGCGAACGCTTCGTTTGTCCGGCATACCGGCTGATAATTTTCTGGATAAGAGGCTCGACACGGATGACAAGTTGCTGCCCGGTCTTTTTACGGGTATAGCAGATATAGCCGTTGTGTATATTCTTTTTACACAGGAACGCCATATCGACAAAAGCCATTCCCCGTGTACAATAACTGAAAAGAAACAGGTCGCGGGCCAAGGCCAATGGAGATAATGCCGGTAAACTCAACTTACACAAATCCAGTATGTGCTGTTCGTCTATCGCCCGTTTACGGGTTTTATCCACTCCCGTATATACATTTTGAAAAGGGAAAGTTTGCTTGACCAGCCGCTTTGTAACCGCCTTATTATATACGGAACGCAAAACCCTCATATAAAATGAAGAGCTGTTACGTAAAACGCCTCTCGACCGGAGCCAGCTTTCATACCGGATAACCAGCGGCTCATCGAGCAGCCTAAAAGGAATATCCCTGCCTTCCAGAAACAGGGAAAAGCTACTGAGGGTGCGACGGTAATTCCTTGCCGTACCCAATTTATTGCTCGATTCGAGCAGTGTAATCTGTTCTTTAAAAAACGAAAGAACATTCGTACTTTTTATTCTTGCCATACTTCTACTTAATTTGTTAGTTACATAAATGTAACAAATCTCTCGAATATCGGCAAGATGAGTGAAAGTACTAATGTTGCATGGCCGTGGTTTCCGAACTCTGCTGCAAGCGCTTATGTTCTTCCAGCAGCTGCATGTTTTGTTTGGCTTTGGAAAGGAAATCTTTTACAAAAGCGTTTTCCTTAAAAATCAGGGGAGCGGTTCTCATTATATCTTCAATCTGGGGTGTCATTATAGGATACGGCAGTGTGCTGCACATCATCATAAACACTCCCGGACCAAGCACATTCTCATAATTTTCAATGATGAAGTCTTTCACATAATCATTCATCTCTTTGGCTAATGTTTCTTCCTCCTTAGCCAATTGTTCGTGTACATCTTCCAAGTTGGCGCCATCCAACACCATACGCGCTTCTTTTCGCTCCAGTTCTCCCATTTCAACTTCCATTGCATTACGCTTCTCTATAAACTCATACAACGCGTTGTTCAACAAGGTTCCCTTAGCCGACAGCTGTGAATTGGAAATGATTATCTCAATCCTGCCATCTTCCAGAATCAAAGGCATAATACCCTCGTCATCCATATACAGCGTCACCATCATTACCGAATCTACGGGGCCTTTCATCGAAAATAGTCCATGAACCACCTCGGACGAGTCAATTGTTACCCACTGCCCGTTTTGCAGTGTTTTAAGAAATAACATTTTACCATCGAGACTGGTTACCGAAGAATTTCCTTCAATCTTATATTTGCGACTACAAGAAGAGAAAGACACAAGTAACAACAAAAAAGGCAAGATATAGTTTACATTCATTCTAATCATGCAGGAAACGATTTATGAATTACACGCGGCAAAGGTATTAATATTCCTTATAAACCGGATAGAAAGAAAGGAATTTTCATTTGGTTTACGTATTTTTGCACAATCATAAATCATAAAACCGGAGAAATATACATGTCAACCTATGCTCCTTTCGCCAAACCTCTTTATGTAATGCTCAAACCCGTAGGGGCTGTATGCAACCTGGCATGCGATTATTGCTATTATCTGGAGAAGTCCAAACTGTATGTAAACAATCCCAAACATGTGATGAGCGATGAACTGCTGGAAAAGTTCATTGAAGAATATATCAATTCGCAAACGATGCCGCAAGTATTATTCACCTGGCATGGCGGAGAAACCCTGATGCGCCCGTTGGCCTTCTACAAAAAGGCTATGGAACTGCAAAAAAAGTACGCCAACGGCCGGACGATTGATAACTGCATACAGACAAACGGTACGTTGCTTACCGACGAATGGTGCGAGTTCTTCAAAGAGAACAATTGGCTGGTAGGCGTGTCCATCGACGGTCCGCAGGAGTTTCACGACGAGTACCGCAAAAACAGGCTTGGAAAGCCTTCTTTCGTCAAAGTGATGCAAGGTATCAACCTGCTGAAAAAACATGGGGTGGAATGGAACGCGATGGCGGTAGTGAACGACTTCAACGCCGACTATCCCCTTGAGTTCTATAATTTCTTTAAAGAGATAGGTTCCCGCTATATCCAGTTCGCTCCTATCGTAGAACGGATTACACCGCATCAAGACGGACGTCATCTGGCTTCACTGGCCGACAAGGAGAAGGCTGCCGAACTGGCTGATTTCTCCGTCAGTCCGGAACAATGGGGAAACTTCCTCTGCGCCCTGTTCGATGAATGGGTGAAACAAGATGTGGGGACTTATTATATCCAGCTCTTCGACTCCACCCTTGCCAACTGGGTGGGTGAGCAACCGGGCGTATGCTCTATGGCAAAGACCTGCGGGCATGCCGGCGTAATGGAGTTCAACGGTGATGTATATGCCTGCGACCACTTTGTATTTCCGGAATATAAATTAGGAAACATCTATCAGAAAACACTGGTTGAAATGATGTACAGCGAGCAACAGCAGGCTTTCGGACTGATGAAACAAAAATCACTCCCTACCCGGTGCCGGGAGTGCGAATGGCTGTTCGCCTGCAACGGCGAATGTCCTAAAAACCGCTTTGCACATACCGCAAACGGTGAGCCCGGACTGAACTACCTTTGTGCCGGTTACCGGAAATTCTTCAAGCATGTGGCTCCTTACATGGACTTTATGAAACAGGAATTGCTGAATCAGCGTCCGCCTGCCAATATCATGGACGCCATCCGGGAAGGAAAATTCAAATAACATCATAGTAAATTAATTAATAACAATAACAAGGATGAAATTAACGAAGTATTTGATTGCGGCTATTGCCGTGCTGACAGTCTGCTCCGTACGCGCAGACGAAGGAATGTGGTTACTGCAACTCATGAAGCAGCAGAACTCCACCGACATGATGAAGAAACAGGGATTAAAACTCGAAGCCGATGATTTATATAACCCGAACGGTGTATCACTGAAAGATGCCGTCGGTATCTTTGGCGGCGGTTGTACCGGTGAAATCATCTCACCGGAAGGATTAATCCTTACCAATCACCACTGCGGTTACGGAGCAATCCAGCAACACAGCTCGGTAGAACACGATTACCTGACAGACGGTTTCTGGGCTAAAAGCCGCAGTGAAGAGCTGCCTACTCCGGGATTAAAATTCCGTTTCGTACATCGTATCGTAGACATCACCGACCTCGTAAACGAGAAAATCAAAGCCGGAGAAGTGACGGAAGTCAATGCGCTGACAGCTCCGTTTCTCAACAAACTCGCCAAAGAAGAACTGGAAAAGAGCGATTTGAACGGCAAACCGGGTATCGAGGTAAAAGCACTGCCCTTCTATGCAGGAAATAAATTCTACCTGTTCTATTATAAGGTATATAGCGATGTACGGATGGTAGCCGCTCCCCCCTCCTCAGTAGGAAAGTTCGGCGGTGAAACAGACAACTGGATGTGGCCTCGCCATACGGGCGATTTCTCCATGTTCCGCATCTATGCCGACAAGAACGGAGAACCTGCCGAATATTCCAAGGACAACGTACCTTTGCAAACTCCTAAATATCTGCCGATTTCCATCAAAGGCCTGCAAGAGAACGACTATGCCATGATTATGGGCTTCCCCGGCAGAACCAGCCGTTACCTCACCCAATCGGAAGTGAAAGAACGTATGGAAGCAGACAATCAAGCCATGATTGACATGCGTGGCGTCCGCCTCGATGTGTTGCGCAAATATATGGATGCCAGCGATAAAACCCGTATCCAGTATGCCAATAAGTTTGCCGGAAGCAGCAACTACTGGAAGAACTCCATCGGCATGAACAAGGCAATCATCGACAACGACGTATTGGGTACCAAAGCGGAACAGGAAAAGAAATTCGCCGAATTTGCCAAAGGCAAACCTGAATACGAAGGCGTGGTAGACAAGATGGACGGTATCATCGCCAAAAGAATGCCCGTTACCCGCCAGCTCAATTACCTGTACGAGGCATTGAGCGGCGCCATTGAATTTGGCAGCCCGTACATGATTATGGACAAGATTAAAACCGCGCTGGAAGAGAAAAACGATTCACTGCTCACCGCAAGCACGGCGCAACTGGAAGAAGTATTCAACGACATCCACAACAAAGACTACGACCATGAAGTAGACCGCGCCGTAGCCAAAGCCATTTTGCCGGCTCTCGCCCAAAAGCTGAAACCGGAAGAGCTTCCCGCTTTCTATCTGACCGTTCAGAACAAATACAAAGGCGACTACAACGCTTTTATAGATGATATATACGACAACTCCATCCTCTCCAACCGTGCCAACTTTGACAAGTTCATGAAAAAGCCAACCATAAAGACTATCGAGAAAGACCCCGCCACAGCTTATTCCCGTTCAAAAGTAGAAAAGTTAAGAGCTGTCGCCATGGAAGAAAAAGCGTTGAGTGAAGGTCTTGACCTGCTGCACAAAGCATATATCCGCGGTTTAGGTGAAATGAAGCTGCCCGTACCGTCTTATCCGGACGCTAACTTCACCATCCGTCTGACTTACGGTAACGTGAAATCATACAGCCCGCGTGATGCAGTGCACTACAATTACTACACCACCACAGACGGTATTCTTGAAAAAGAGAATCCCGAAGACCGTGAGTTCGTAGTACCTGCCAAGCTGAAAGAGCTTATCCTTAATAAAGATTTCGGACGGTATGCCATGGCGGACGGCACAATGCCCGTTTGCTTCCTGACGACCAACGATATTACCGGCGGTAACTCCGGCAGCCCGGTCATCAATGGTGAAGGCCAACTTATAGGCTGCGCGTTCGACGGCAACTGGGAATCCCTGAGCGGTGACATCAATTTCGATAACAACCTGCAACGTTGCATCGCACTGGATATCCGCTACGTACTCTTTATTCTGGAAAAACTGGGAGACTGCGGACACCTGATAAAAGAAATGAACATAGTCGAGTAACCGTTATTTTCCCGGCTACACACAATACGACTGAGGTACCCTAAGTATACGACTGAGATACCCTCAGTCGTATACTTAGGGTACCTCAGTCGTACACAGAGACTCCCCCCTCTCATAATACCTTCTAACGCACATTTATTATGAAACATTTAAGACTATCAATACTATCATTATTCCTTACATCGGGAGTTCTTTCCACCTATGCCGATGAAGGGATGTGGATGCTGACCGACCTCAAACAACAAAATGAAGTCGCCATGACGGAGCTCGGTCTGCTGATTCCTGCCGAGCAGATATACAATCCCGGCGGTATAGCCCTGAAAGATGCGGTAGTACACTTCGGTGGCGGCTGCACAGGCGAGGTTATCTCGGCAGAAGGACTGGTACTGACCAATCATCACTGCGGTTACGGAGCTATCCAGCAACACAGCAGTGTGGAGCACGACTATCTGACCGATGGTTTTTGGGCAATGTCACGCAACGAAGAACTTCCCTGTAAAGGACTTACCGTTACCTACATCGATGAGATAATGGACGTAACGGATTACGTCAACGACCAATTGCAGATAGATTCCGATCCGAACGGCACGAATTATCTGTCGCCCAAATACCTCACCATGATAGCCGACCGCTTTCTTTCCGAACAAGGCATCACACTGACATCCGGCCGTAAAGCGGAACTGAAAGCGTTCTATGGCGGAAATAAATACTACCTGTTTCTCAAGACTACTTACAGTGACATCCGTATGGTGGGCGCTCCCCCTTCTTCCATCGGCAAATTCGGCGCCGATACGGACAATTGGATGTGGCCCCGCCACACAGGAGATTTCTCTTTGTTCCGCATCTACGCCGACAAAGACGGACAACCGGCAGCTTACAACCCGGACAATGTGCCCCTGCGGGTAAAAAAGCACCTTACTATCAGCCTTGCCGGCTATCGTGAAGGCGACTTTACATTCGTCATGGGATTCCCCGGACGCAACTGGCGCTACATGATTTCCGATGAAGTGGAAGAACGTATGCAGACCACCAACTTTATGCGCCACCACGTGCGCGATGTCCGTCAGAAAGCCCTTATGGAACAAATGCTGAAGGATGATGCCGTACGCATTCACTACGCAAGCAAGTATGCCTCATCCGCCAATTACTGGAAGAATGCCATCGGCATGAACGAAGGACTTGTACGCCTGAAAGTACTGGATACGAAACGCGCGCAACAGGAACAACTCCTCGCACGCGGTCGCGCCTTAAACGACAGTTCCTATCAGAAAGCTTTCGACCAAATACGCAGTATCGTGAAGCATCGCCGTAATGCTCTCTATCACCAGCAAGCCATTCAGGAAGCATTGATTACAGGTCTTGACTTTATGAAGATTCCGAATACCACCGCATTGGTCACAGCCTTACAGAGCAAGGACAAAGCCAGGATAAAAGCCGCTTCCGACAGCCTGCAAATTGCAGCCGATAAATATTTCGCATCCGTCCCCTTCCCCGAAGTAGAGCGGATTGTAGGAAAGAAGATGTTGCAAACCTACATGAAATATATTCCCGCCGAACAACGCATAGGTATCTTCAAGGTTATCGACAAGCGTTTCAAGGGTGATAGTGATGCCTTTATCGATGCCTGCTTCAAATATTCCATCTTCGGCAGCAAGGAAAACTTTGCCAAGTTTATCCGTAAACCTAGTTTGTATAAGCTCGGTAACGACTGGATGACATTGTTCAAGTACTCCGTTACCGACGGTCTGCTACAAACCACCATCGCCATGATGGATGCCAACCGTAACTATAACGCCGCCCATAAAGTATGGGTCAAAGGAATGATGGATATGAAACAGGAAGCCGGCACCCCCATCTACCCGGATGCCAACTCCACCCTGCGCCTGACCTACGGACGCGTATTGCCTTATAAGCCCGCCGACGGTGTGGAGTACGGCTGTTACACCACTCTGAAAGGAGCGATAGAAAAGGAAGATCCCAACAATTGGGAGTTTGTAGTTCCGGCTAAATTAAAACAATTATATCAGGCCAAGGACTTCGGACGATATGCGATGCCCGATGGAGAAATGCCCGTCTGCTTCATCGTAAATACGGACAATACGGGTGGCAATTCCGGCAGTCCGGTGTTCAATGCCAAGGGTGAATTGATAGGTACGGCTTTTGACCGTAACTATGAAGGGCTGACAGGTGACATCGCTTTCCGTCCCTCTTCACAGCGTGCAGCTTGTGTAGACATTCGTTATACTTTGTTCATCATAGACAAATATGCCGGCGCTTCGCACATTATCAAAGAGCTGACGATTAGTGATTAGTACATAGCAATGAGTAATTAGTTATTACTAATTTACAATCGAACGTGAACAAATCTCCCGTTTATCTGTTATATACTCATAAACTATTATAAAAACAAAGATTATGGAAAAGTTTGAAGAATTAATACAATCAGAAAAACCTGTCTTGGTGGATTTCTTTGCTACCTGGTGCGGACCTTGTAAAGCCATGCATCCTGTATTGGAAGCATTGAAAAGTGAGATTGGCGACAGAGCGCGTATCGCAAAAATCGATGTAGACCAACATGAAGCATTAGCTGCAAGCTATCGTATACAGATGGTTCCGACTTTCATCCTGTTCAGAAAAGGTGAAGCCGTATGGCGTCATTCGGGTGTAATCAGCGGTAAGGAGCTTAAAGCCATTATCGAACAAAACTCATAATTAAGAAAATGAAGAAAATTATAGCTATGACCGCTCTCATCTTTTCAAGCATACTGACTTATGCCTGTACCGATGGAGCCAAACAAAAACAAGCGGAAACGCAAGAAACTACTCAAGACGGCAGCGTAATCGTAATGAACAAAGATATGTTTATCAAGGACGTATTCGATTACGAGAAATCCAAAGAGTGGAAATATAAGGGTGACAAACCTGCCATCATCGACTTGTACGCCGACTGGTGCGGACCCTGCCGAATGACGGCTCCTATCATGAAGGAACTGGCGAAAGAATATGCCGGGAAAATCGTGATATATAAAGTCAATGTGGATAAGGAGAAAGAACTGGCCGCTTTGTTCAATGCCACCAGTATTCCTTTATTTGTCTTTATTCCGATGCAGGGCGAACCTCAGTTGTTCCGCGGAGCTGCCGATAAGGCAACTTACAAGAAAGCGATTGATGAGTTTTTATTGAAGAAATAATTAGCACCAACAAGGAGTTAACTGTATTATAAGCAATAAATTAATATAATTGCTTCCTATAAGTTAACATTATCAAAAGAGCAAGTTAACATCATCACAATAATAATGTTAACTTGCTCTTTTGATAAAGATACTATAAGATTATCGGCATCTCTTGCCATGCGCCGTCATACATTTCCATTACGGTGTTATAACCGGCTTTCTTCAATGCCTGTAATGCTTCCGGACGACCGCTATTAATCCGTTCCGGATAGTGAGAGTCACTATTTACTTGAACACGGATCCCCAAACTGTGCAATAACGGGAAATAGCGTTCGTTGGGATAGAAAGTACCCAGTTCATGATAAGACTTGGTATTGATTTCCACCTGATAACCACGCGCGGCAATGTCCTCAAAATACTCTTTTACAAGCATATCATACCAAGGCTCATCCAGCAAACCGGGGCGATAACAAGACGCGTTATAATGCATCTTATCCGCATGCCCTACTATATCGAAACCTCCTAACTCCAACATACGCCTCAACCGTCCGTAGTACAAACGCACTACATGTTCCAAGTCACCACCAAACTGTTCATCCACTATTTGTTTGAAGATATCAGCCGGAACATCCACATCTACAACCTCCGATTTCTCATTGTACAACATATGTACGGAACCGATACGATAATCCAATGGCAACTCCCGGAAGCGGAGAATAGACGGATTACTCTCTTCATTCAGGTAATCTATTTCCAAACCGAGATAAAGTTCTATCCTCCGAGCATATTTCTGTTTCATCCGATGAAATTCTGCCAGATAGTCGTTCATACGGTCCCACTCCATGGTCCATGCCGTAGAAAAAGGCAGTGGGGCATGGGATGAAAAGCCATACGAAGTAAATCCCTCGCTCAAGGCAAACCGTACAAAGTCTTCCATACCGGCACGTCCGTCACAATACAGACTGTGACTATGATAATTCGTCAGATTTTTACTCCTGCTCATCTGCTTATTCTTTAATTAAATTATTAAATAGGTGTTGAAAATTAGATTGTATCAGTAAAGCTGAGTTTATACCAGTAATAATCAGTTTATATCAGTAACGATGAAATAGCGTAACCTAAGGCTGAAAGTTTTTTTATCTTTAAGCCTGAAAGGCTCTTATCTTATAGCCCGGGGTAACACCCCGGGAATAAATGTTCCCGGCATTCTGCGCCCTGTAAGGGCAAAATATTTGCAGATTCATCTTTTGCCCTTACAGGGCACAATGTTATTCATATTCGCATTCCCGGGGTGTTACCCCGGGCTATAAGATAAAAAGGCTTTCAGCCTTAGGTTACGCTATTTCATCGTTACTGATATAAACTGATTGTTACTGATATAAACTAAATTTCAATATTTACTTATGCATGTTTACTGATACATATTTATTATACATGTTTACTTATTACACGTTTACTTATACATACTTACTTATTCCCGAACTTCAGTTAGACTCTATTTCGCTTAATTCCAGCCAGCGCATTGTCTTTTCATCAATCAAATCCGCCAATTCCGGCAAACGTTTCGACTTCTCCGTCAATTCATCTACGGACAGCGCGCCGCTACACAGAGCTTCTTCAATGGATTGCTTCTCTGCTTCCAACGCCGCTATATCTTGTTCGAGTTGTTCAAATTCGCGCTTCTCCTTGAAAGACATACGGCGTTTTTCATTCAAACGCACTTTCGCCGTCTTCTCTTCCTGAGCTTTTGCCGCTTCTTTTTCCTTCTCTCGCTCCTGAGCGGCTTTCGCATCCTTCCAGTCGCGATACCGGGTGTAATTGCCGGGGAAATCGCGAATATCTCCCTGACCGTTGAATACCAATAAATGGTCTACTACCTTATCCATAAAGTAGCGGTCGTGGCTCACCACAATGACACATCCCTTGAAATTCCGCAAATATTCTTCCAGTACATTCAATGTAACGATGTCAAGGTCATTGGTGGGCTCATCCAACACCAGAAAATTAGGATTACGCATCAATACCGTACACAGATAAAGACGGCGACGTTCGCCACCGCTCAATTTATAGACATAGCTGTGCTGCGTTTCGGGTGTAAAGAGAAAATGTTGTAAGAACTGTGATGCCGTCAGACGCTTGCCGTTACCCAACTCTATCACTTCCGCAATGTCCTGCACTACATCTATGACTTTCATCTGTTCGTCAAACTGCAACCCGTCTTGAGAATAATAACCGAAACGAACGGTTTCGCCGATGTCCAACGCACCCCTATCCGCCTGTTCATGTCTCATCAGTATCTTGATGAAAGTAGATTTTCCCGTACCGTTATTTCCCACAATACCCATCTTCTCATAACGGGCAAAGATATAAGAGAAATCATCCAGTATCTTCAAATCACCGAATGACTTATAAAGATGGTCTGCCTCAAATATTTTACTGCCGATATAAGATGCTTTTACATCCAGCTTTACATTATCATTGTTGAAGCGTTGCTTGGCTACCTTCTCCAACTCATAAAAAGCGTCTTCCCGATAGCGCGCCTTATGACCTCTGGCTTGCGGCATACGTCGCATCCATTCGAGTTCCGTACGATACAGATTATTGGCGCGTTCTATCTCTACGGTTTTGGCTTCGATACGCTCTTCACGCTTTTCCAGATAATAACTATAATTGCCCTTGTACTGATATATCCGACGGTTGTCTATTTCAATAATCTCCGAACAGACACGGTCAAGAAAGTACCGGTCGTGTGTCACCATCAACAGGGTAAGGTTGGTACGACGCAGATAGTCTTCCAGCCATTCGGTCATGTCAAGATCCAAGTGATTGGTGGGTTCATCCAATATCAAAAGATCGGGTTCGGTGATAAGTGTATTGGCAAGCGCTACGCGTTTCAATTGTCCGCCGGAAAGTGATTTCACCTGTTGATTGAAATCACGGATTTTGAGTTGGGAAAGGATCTGTTTGGCTTTTTGTTCATATTCCCAGGCTTTCTCATGATCCATACGCGCCAGAATCCCGTCCAAACCGGGATGTCCGTCCGTCTCCATGCAACGTTCATATTCCTTAATCAATTCCACGGTACTGTTGCCATGATGAAAACAAGCTTCCAATACGGTCAGTTCTTCCGGATATTGAGGGTCTTGTTCCAGATAACCAACTCTTATATCGCGTCTGAAAGAGATTGTACCGCTGTCATAACCTTCTTTTCCGGAAAGGATATTAAGCAATGTAGACTTGCCGCTTCCATTCTTGGCAATAAGCCCTACACGCTGCCCTTCGGATAGACCAAAAGATATATTCTCGAATAGTACCAAGTCGCCAAATGATTTGGTTAAATTTTCTACTTGGAGAATTGAATTTACTGCTGCCAAAACTTATTAAATTAAGAATTGAGAATTAAAAATTGAGAATTGCCATACGGACGGCAAGGAGTATCAAAACAAGGGCTGTTATGAAAGCAGGTTCTTATAAACCTCTGCAAGATTGCAGGTTTCTCCGGCTTTCACTTTGCTCCATACTAATTTCATCGGGTCTATCATAGTATTGCTTGCGATATTCATTAGAACAGGCGCTTCGCGATTACCGTCAATCAGCGTGTACCATTCCAAGCCGTCTACTTCATTGGCTAAAATAACGCAAAGTGTAATGCCGAGTGCAAGCCATGCCTCTTTCTTTTTGGCGCTGATACTGCCATTATCCATTATCTGCTGCATATTGGCTATATCTTCTTCTTGTCCTTGAAAGTCTTTCTTCAGCAATTCCTTCACTGTGGTACTTACCCACTCGTATGCCTCGTTTATCTGATAAATTTCAGAAAGGCGTACCGGGATTATTTCTGCCGGATATTTCTGATTGGCTCTGCGGACTTCCAATGAAGCTATGATATCTTCAGCCTCTACCACTGATTCGCCTTTGCGCACTGTAAACGAACATTCAAAAGCGACATCGTCTATTCCTGCAATCCAAAGATGGGAAGTATAATATGTACCCTCTTCTTCGAACATTTCCTTACTGTACGCACAGTTTAAATGCCCTACCATTACAGATACAGCCGAAGTATTCTCTTTTAATTCCTGCTTAACGGCTTCTTGACCATACGTTGTATCGCCCTTATAAGCAGATATACGGAAATTACCCGTCCACTCATTAGGATTATAAAACAGGAAAGAACCTTCCCCGTCTTCAAATTCGTTCCAGTCTGCCGGATAAACCATAGAGAACCATGCTCCCGGAGAAATAAATTTCTTACCTTGTTTCATATTTCATTGACTAAATGAGTTCTTTCTTGCAAAAGTAACATTACCGCTGTTGATATGCAAACAATCCAAACAAAAAACAGCCGATTCTCACGAACCGACTGTTCCAATCATCATCTATGAATGAAGACTGTTTAGGTCTCCAATATTTTAATATTCTTATAAATCTATTTTCGAGTGCAAAGATAATCAATGAAATAATATGCACATCAAGATTTTAAGATATTTAATTTAACATTCTATAAACTAACGAATTTATCGCTTACTTAATGTAACCATAATATTCATTATCTGTTGCGCAATCCCACCAAACCGGACACGACCAAATCGGGTCTGTCATAGCTTGCTTGTTGGATGCTTTCAACTGAGTTAAGTTATAGTTACTTTCGTGAGTACTCTGGCTGAAGCGACGGAACCAATAAGTAGGATCATCCTTAGAAGTACCTATAATCTTACTAACAGCGGAAAAATCATTTGGACGGTCATAATCTACATAGTCATAATCCAAACGGCGCATATCATTCCAGTTTTCAATATTAATACCCAATGCTATAATTTTTTGACGCATGATTTCGAATAAAGTCAGATTGGCTGCATTTTGGCATACGGCATTACTTGCCATATAAGAACTTTTGGCATTATCAGCCATAGGTTTCTGATCCTCGTTCTGCGTACCTTCAGCCTCCCATGATTTCAGTTTTTCCTGCATACGGTCAAAGTTTGCCTCTATACCTTTCTTATAAGCACTCAACGCTCCATCAGTATCTCCTTTACGGAAAAGAACTTCCGCTTTAATAAAGCACATTTCCGAATAAGTAAGGATATCCGTATCCGAATTAGGACGTGCATAGAATGTACCCGTACCACCTACATAATCATACTTCGCATCTGTATAGTAATACATATCCGTAGTATTCCGCCCGCTATTGGCCATACCATTGGAACGTAAGTTCACATAAATAGTATCACCCGCACGTTTATAGTCTGTAGTATTACAGTAAGCAGAGCCTTTCTGATATAGAATAGTCACTTTATCCCCATCAACCGTAGTTTGATGTATGGCTTGGGCATTGGTAATAAATTCCGTCTTTACTGTATTATCCGCCTTGGACAAATCATAAGTTATCACAAAACCTCCTTTATCCTTATTATAGCCGGTTTCTCCACCCGTTACAAATAAAGCGGCTACCGGTCCACCTTCTGCACGAGTAGTGGAATGTATTACATCTACTCCGGCATCACGTGCCCATTCCTTGGAAATTATTTTGCCATCAGCATTCAATTTTACATTTTTCATCATAGCTGGAACCAGCTTTGTCAAACGGGGATCTTCCGTTCCCGAACCACCTGTAAATTCATTGGTCAGCAGATTAACATACCAACGCGTCAGGCGTTGCGTTCCTCCATATCCGGTACAGTCCCAAACAACGGAAGCCTGATAAGGATCGCTTACTGTGAAATTGACTTCATCTCCCTCTACGTTATAATGTTTCATAATAGTATTATCATCATTCGATTGAGGCGCGGAATTCAATGCTGTCAAAATAGCCTCCGGATCATACAAATCCGCCTTCTTTGACAATTTCAATAAATAGCGGGCTTTCAAACCATAACATAATTTCAACCATTTGGAAACTTCTCCCCCATTCCACAAATCACCGGCGCTCAGTGCCGGAGCAATGGGATTCTGTTGTTTGCCAAAGTTCTCAATAGCTTTATCCAAATAGCCCATACAAAGTTCATACATGGCCTTACCATCGTCATAAGCCGGGTCTGTCTTACCGATGAATGCCTCTTGAACAGGTAATTCTCCATGTAAATCGAGCATCATCATGAATCCCATTGCCTTAATGCAATACGCCGCACCTTCATAATGATAAGCTCCCTCTGCTTCCGCCTTATCAATCAAAGCCTCAATATTCACACCCGCACCCAGATAGAAATTCTGGTAGATGGTAGTACATGAGCTTTGGGCCGGATTCCATGATGACAGCAGACTGTTGGCAGCCGTACCACCCGTCTGTGTCATAATACCGGCAATCGTATTGGTACGCATGCTGGCCGTACCCCACGCATAAGCGTAATAGTTCTGTATCCACGGCAAACGAAGCTGCGGTGATACGGTTTCGGACACCGGATTATCCGGATCTGTATTCACATCCAAGTAGTCCTCACAAGAAGACATTCCGAACACAAGCGCCAAGCCAAGTGCAATATGTATTAGTTTCTTCATACTCTTATCTTTTTAAATCCGTTATTAGAATGTAAGATTAATGCCAAACGACATGCCGGCTGTAGCCGGAACACCGCAATAGTCAATACCTGCAGAGCCGGAACCACCTGTACCGGAACCGGAAACGCATGTTTCGGGGTCCATACCTTTATAGTTTGTCCAGACAAACAGGTTGGTTCCTGTAATCGTGGCAGTCAGTCCCTTGATTATATTTTGTTTCTTCAACAGATCCTTGAAATCGTAGGACAAAGAAATAGAACGCAAACGCAACCAATTGGTATCGGTAATAAAGTTGTAAGCATTCTTTGCGTAGTTCTTATAATATTCCTGAATCATATACTTACCGGAACGGGTAGAATTACCAACCTGATAAGTTTCATTGGCATTATAAGTAATAGTTTTGGTTTCATAAGCAGGTTTCGCCGTAGTACCTGTATTGACAACGCCTGTAAACGATACGGACTCTCTGTTTATTGTCTTCGTACTCAGTCCTTTCGTTACGAGGTAGTATTCGGTACCGTTATAGATATCGCCACCCAAACGTATATCGAACAAGAAGGAAAGATTGAAATTCTTATAACTGAAACTGTTGTTAAAACCACCTATCAGCTTCGGCTCACGGTTACCCACAATATTGGTTTCAACTTGCGTATCTTTATATAAGCCGGTAGAGGCATCGATTACATTATACATCTTACCATCAGGTCCTTGAGCCGTTTCGTACTTATTACCCGTCAATCCTAAGAAATAACCGCCATTCGGTATTGAACCGGCTTTAGCCGCACCAATCTGCGCATCTGTCACATAGAAAATATCTACGCCGTCGATAAAGTCACCCAAACGTCCGCGATTACCGGAAAGATTTAATGTTGTTTCCCATTGGAAATCTCTTGTTACAATAGGCTTACCCGTAATCGAGAGTTCCATACCCTTGTTCTCTACCGATCCGCCATTCAGTGTAAGGAAGATATATCCGGTAGACTGTGCTAAACGCGGTGCACAGATTTGGTCTTTCGTCTTGCTTTGATAGTAGGTATAATCAAATCCTAAACGTCCGTTAAAGAAACGCATTTCCAAACCTAATTCATAAGAATCCTGTATCTCGGGCTTCAAACCGACACTACCGCCTGTCCAACTATTACCCATACCGTACTTGCCGCCATTCAGTGTAGCCACAGGCCACATATAATAACCTAAAGAATACGCATCAGCGTCCTTACCGACCCGTGCCCAGGATGCGCGAATCTTACCGAATGAAAGTACATTATTCTTCGGCAACAATTCGGTAAATACGAATGAGCCGCTTACAGACGGATAAAAATAAGAACGATTATTTACCGGCAATGTAGAAGACCAATCATTACGTCCGGTCACCGTCAAATAAACAAGGTTCTTGTAAGAGGCACGGAATTCTCCATAAAGACCTACCATACGTTTACGTACCGTACTCTCCTTGAAATACTGATTGGCTTTAATGATATTATTGAAGCTGTAAAGTCCTTCCGTTACAAAGTTATATCCCCAACGAGTATTATTCGTGGTCTTTGTAGCTTCCGTGGTGGTACCTACCAAAAGGTTCAAGTCGAAATCCCCGAAAGTCTTATGGAAGTTAGACATTACGTTCGTTGTTATATATTGATAGTTCACATCACCCTTAGACATATAACCGTTCTGATATATCTGCTTAACCGCACCGCCTGCGCGACGAAGCGTATTGGAACTGGTAGTATATTTATCAATACCTGCGCGTGCCGACACATCCCACCAGTCTGTCAGTTTCAAACTTGCGTTAAGAGCACCTGTAAAACGGGATGTTTCGTCTGTCAAAGTATTCTTATTCAGAATCCAATACGGGTTTTCTATATCATCTTCCAAATCCTGCAAGCCTTCCAATATACGGTATTTGCTACCATCATCATTCAGATAACGGCTCATTTGGTCATCGATAGGCCATCCGTAAACAGCGGTCATCGCGCCGTTACCTCCTTGTCCGTACAAGCCCGCGCTGGTCAACGTTTTATCGGTACTTGCCTGTGAATAAGAAACGTTGGCTCCTACTGTCAAGATACCGTATTTTTGTTCGCCATTAAAACGGAAAGTCGTCTTGTCATAACCTGTTGTAGGAATAATACCGGACTGATGATAATTGGAACCGGACAAATAGAAAGAACCGTTTTTGCTACCGCCGGATACACTGACACTGTTATCCCAAACACTGCTTCCCTGGAAGAAGTCACCTATATTATCATAAGCGGTCCCATCGATTCTGTCTCCCCAGGAATCCATTGTCTTATCAATAAAGGCACCGGAAGTATTATATTCTCCACGGCCATACAGATTCTGAACTTCCGGTAATTTATTAGCCCATGAATAGGTATATTTACTGCTTACATTTACTCTTACAGCGCCTTCTTCTCCTTTTTTGGTAGTGATGATAATAACACCGTTAGCGGCACGGGAGCCGTACAATGCGGCAGCCGCAGCACCTTTCAATACAGACATGCTTTCGATATCTTCAGGGTTAATATCCATTACACGGTTACTGAAAGTCGTCGCCGTTTTCGTCATACCATCGGTACCGGAATTACCGGTATTAACCGTAGAGTTATCATAGATAATACCGTCTACAACAAACAAAGGCTGATTGTCACGAGATTCACTGGCAGAATTACCACCACGAATTACGATATTGGAACCGGCACCGGCGGCACCACCGGCCTGCGTAATATTTACACCGGGAATTTTACCGGCCAAAGAGTTTACCACATTCGTTTGTTTATTCTTC
The DNA here is from genome assembly GCF_001915465.1 of Bacteroides sp. 44_46. Lineage (NCBI taxonomy): Bacteria > Pseudomonadati > Bacteroidota > Bacteroidia > Bacteroidales > Bacteroidaceae > Bacteroides > Bacteroides sp. 44_46. The sequence goes on from NZ_MNQO01000020.1 coordinate 470,414, forward strand.
ATCAACTCTTTGGAGTTAATATCTGAAACCGAATAACCTAAGGCTTTTTTCTCTTTTTTAATACCCATCGCCGTTACAACAACCTCACTCAATGACTGGGTGTCATCTTTCAGGGTAACGGTATAGTCGCTTGCCGCTCCTACTTTCACTTCTTCCGTAGCATATCCGACAAATGAGACTACCAATGTGCTACCCACTGGAGCTTCTACCGAGAATTTTCCATTGATGTCAGTAACAGTACCCGTACCGGAACCTTTCACCAACACACTGGCTCCAATAATCGGTTCACCTGCAACATCCACTACTTTACCTGTGATTGTTTTAGCTTGCTGAGTACTCTGGGAACTTAGCACATTATCAGCGGCAACAGCTGAATATGGCACAGACACCCCAAACAATGCAAGCAACACTAATGATAAGCAATAATTTCTTTTCATAAGCTCTATTTATTTGGATTTGTTTGCAAATTTATAAATTAATTCAGCAAATCAAATAGTAGCCAGTTTAAAATATATTAAATAAATATTAATATATTTGCTTTTATGATTTTGTAATATTACCAAATACAAAATAACAAAATTCATTAATCCCTATCAAAAAAGCGTTATACACGACAGGTGAATACTCCTTTATTACCATGCGATTAATAATTTTATAGCATTTTCAAAAAGCAGGATTTTATTAGAAGGACAGTAATAGCATTAACTATTAAAAACAAATATTTAAAATAATAAAATATAGAAAAGGAAAATATATCAAAAATGAGACAGAACTTAATTACATAGAGTAAAAAAGTTCCCAGAGTACTTATAACCTTACAATTAACTTTATTTTAGTTATTTCCCTATTGGCTGTATCCGTCTTCTTACATCCTTGGATATTTCCAGAAACATATAATTCAATCTGCCTGAATGAATCCCCTTTTCATTCTCTTGATATTTCCGACTTGCATATTCCTTAGATTTATCAAAAGTTATACGGGACATTTGATTCTGTGTTTTCCCCACCATAGTAGAATCCAACTGTTCATCAGGAAAGAAATCATCCAAATCGACATCTCCAATCATAGTAGTCTCAAGAAATTTCATATCCTTATGATTCGCGTCAGTATAATAACCTACAAACATATGTCCGGGCGTACGTACCAGTATCGGCTCGATATTGATGGCACGGAGCAAAGAAGCAAACAAAACACTGCCGTCTACACAGTTAATCTGCGATGACTCCAAAGCATCATCAAACGTCCGGACTCGTTGCGAGAATACCACATTACTGGATAAACTCGTATTAGAAACAGAGCTATACCGGAAATTACGTTTCTGTAAAACATTCCACAATGCATAAACCTGATTATCGACAGCTTCAGGACTACCTTGATAACCAAGAAAACGGTTCACAATACGAGTATTCAATGCTTCACGCAATAGCTGGTCTATCATAGGGTTTTCTTCATTTACATACGCTGCAAAGAAAATGCCGGTATCATGAAATCTTGTACCTCCTGTAACATATCCCAATAAACACTCATTGATACTGCGCACCGAAAAAGTACGCACCCGTTGCCCCAGCTCTTTCCCGTTCATTTCTACCGTAATGGCAACACTAATCGGCTCCGCTTGATTATTATTCTTCAAAGCTTCATAATTCCAAATAACATCGGGATAGATTACATATTCAGTACGCGGTTTTGCCAATACAAATTCTGAAACAGAACGAGAGAAGAAAGGGGTTTCCGCAACTTCTATCCTCACCCGGCTATAAGCCTTTGTAGAGCGGACTTTCACTGCAATACAAGATTTGGGGTTCCCTACAAACATTGAGTCAGCCGGTACAATCACTTGAGCGTCTGTTGTTGCGACAGACAAAATGCTGGAAGGAAAAATATTACCGCCCAATTCATCCGTTATCTCAAAACCGGAACGGAAAGGAACGACGTTCAACCAAACCGAACCAATGATTACAACAGCCAATACAGCCACTATCAATGACATACGCCACTTAGATTGCCCCCACCTTGTTATATTCATTAATTCTTTCATATAGTCACCCTTCTTAAAACAACACAAAGATAATATTTAATTAACTGAAATAGAGATTTTGTAATCACAATGTAATACTTGTTTCATTCCATCGTAACAAAAACGCCGCAATTTTGTCGAAGAAAAGAAATAAAGTTTAACTTTGTAATAAAGAGACGCCGTATGTCTCTCTTTACATTAATAAGAAGTACAATGAACGAATACCGGATTTTAGTAGTAGACGACGAAGAAGATTTATGCGAAATCTTAAAGTTCAACCTTGAGAACGAAGGCTACGAAGTAGATACCGCAAATTCTGCCGAAGAAGCCTTAAAAATGGATATCAGTGCTTACGACTTGTTATTATTGGATGTGATGATGGGAGAAATCTCCGGATTCAAAATGGCAAGTATGCTAAAAAAGGAAAAGAAAACAGCCAAAGTCCCTATCATTTTCATTACTGCCAAAGATACGGAAAACGATACGGTAACCGGATTTAATTTAGGCGCGGATGACTATATTTCCAAACCATTCTCTTTACGAGAAGTAGCAGCACGCGTCAAAGCCGTGTTACGTCGTACACAGCAAGCTGAAACCGAACGCGCGCCGGAACAAATCGTCTACAAATCATTAGTGCTCGATATCATAAAAAAGAAAGTAAGCATAGATGGAGAGGAAGCGCCTCTTACCAAGAAAGAGTTTGAAATACTGCTCTTGCTACTGCAAAACAAGGGACGTGTATTTTCCCGTGAAGACATATTAAGCCGCATCTGGAGTGACGAAGTATATGTGCTGGACCGCACCATAGACGTAAACATCACCCGCCTGCGCAAAAAAATAGGAATATATGGCAAATGCATTGTAACTCGTTTAGGATATGGTTATTGCTTCGAAGCCGAATAATGACAGGCATTTTTTGTCATTCAGCCGGAAGTTATTCCTTTCGGTAATCTCATTGTTTCTTGTTTTTGCAACCTGTTTTATTGCTTATCAATATCAACGGGAGAAAGAGTATAAAGTCGAGCTACTTGACACGCAACTCCAAGACTATAACGAACGCCTGCAACAAGAGCTGCGAAATATTCCGGACAGTTTATGGACATCTGCCTTAAACCGGTATATAGCCAAAGGTCCACACAAAGACCTTCGTGTTACTATCGTAAATCTGCAAGGTCACGTGCTTTACGACAGTTGCGATGAAACTTCCCAAGAAGTATTCAGCAATCACATCAATCGTCAGGAAGTCCAAGAAGCATTAAAAGACGGTAAAGGATATGATTTAAGACGTACCTCCGAAACTACAGGTATACCTTATTTCTATTCGGCAACTCTCTATCCCGATTATATCATCCGCTCGGCATTGCCCTATAATGTAAACCTTATAAACAGCCTGGCTGCCGACCCGCATTACCTTTGGTTTACAGCCATCGTAACCTTATTGCTGATATTCGTCTTCTACAAGTTTACATCCAAACTGGGTACCGCAATCAATCACCTGCGCGAATTTGCCAAGCGTGCCGACAAGAACGAACCGGTGGAAACCGATATACAATCCGCTTTTCCGCACAATGAGCTCGGCGAGATTTCCCAGCACATCATACAGATATACAGACGCTTGCGTGAAACTAAAGAAGCGCTGTACATTGAACGCGAAAAGCTTATCACCCATCTGCAAACCGCCCGTGAAGGATTGGGAGTGTTCACCAAAGACAAGAAGGAAATTCTTGTCAATAACCTTTTCACCCAATACGGCAACCTCATTTCCGACTCTAACTTGCAGACCACAGAAGAGATATTCTCCATCTGTGAGTTCCAGAAGATTACCGACTTCATCAGCAAGGCGCAAAAACGGCCTTCGGATAAAGAAGAAAAACGGCTATCCATCAATATTAATAAAAACGGACGCATATTCATTGTAGAATGTATCATCTTCCAAGACTTGAGTTTTGAAATCTCCATCAACGACATCACTCTGGAAGAAGAACAGATACGCCTGAAACGGCAGCTCACGCAGAACATCGCCCACGAGCTGAAAACTCCCGTAAGCAGCATTCAGGGGTATCTGGAAACCATCGTCAACAACGAGAACATCTCGCATGAAAAGATGCAGACCTTCCTCGAACGCTGCTATGCCCAAAGCAATCGCCTCAGCCGCCTGTTGCGGGATATCTCCGTACTGACACGTATGGATGAAGCCGCCAATATGATTGATATGGAAAAGGTAGACATCAGCATGCTTGTCACCAATATAGTCAATGAAGTATCATTGGAACTGGAAGAAAAGCGTATTACGGTAGTCAACAGCTTACAACCCAAAATACAGTTAAAAGGCAACTACTCACTGCTATACTCCATATTCCGCAATCTGATGGATAATGCCATAGCCTATGCCGGCACCGATATTCACATCAACATCAATTGTTTCCGTGAAGATGAGAACTTCTATTATTTCAGTTTTGCGGATACAGGAATAGGAGTTTCACCGGAGCATCTGAATCGTTTGTTCGAACGCTTTTATCGCGTAGACAAAGGACGTTCGCGAAAATTAGGCGGTACGGGCTTAGGACTTGCCATCGTAAAAAATGCCGTCATCATTCATGGCGGAACAATTTCCGCCAAAAATAATCAAGGTGGCGGACTGGAGTTTGTATTTACATTGGCAAAGGAGAAATAAATTCTCTTATTCGGTTTTGTTTGTTACTTTTTTCATTATCTTTGCAATGCATTGGTTTGCCCCTTTTTTCAAAGGGGGCAATTAAAAGGGAATCAGGTGTAAGTCCTGAACAGTCCCGCTGCTGTAAGTTTCACATAATGTTGCAGACAATAAATTCTCTCTCCATGCCACTGGATATGTTGTCCGGGAAGGCTGTCTGCAACAGAAACAAGTCAGAAGACCTGCCATGCGTTATCTTATCATTGCTTTCGAGGAAAAAGCGTTGAGTCTAATGAGCCGGATAAATTCTATCCAATCATTTCATTCATCAAAACTCTTTCAAAGAAAGTAAAAAGAGAATAAACTCTGCCAAGTTTATTTAAATGATGTCCGGCCGAAGTGATTCGTCCGGACATTTGTTTTACAAAAAGTCACAAAAAACATTGCCAATCATCCATAAAACCCCTATATTCGGCACATAAAACGCAAAAACGGATTCATCCGTTGACCTATTGTCGAACTTATAAAAAAAAGAATCTATGGAATTACCATTCGCCGAATCATGGAAAATCAAAATGGTGGAGCCTATCCGTAAAAGCACCCGCCAGGAGCGTGAACAGTGGTTGAAAGAAGCTCATTACAATGTTTTTCAACTAAAATCAGAACAAGTTTATATTGACCTTATCACCGATTCGGGAACAGGAGCCATGAGCGATCGACAATGGGCCGGTATCATGCTCGGAGATGAAAGTTACGCCGGCGCTTCCTCTTTCTTCAATCTGAAAGAAGTTATTACCCGTCTGACAGGTTTTGAATATATCATTCCTACACATCAAGGACGTGCCGCCGAAAATGTTTTATTCTCTCATCTGGTGCACGCTGGAGATATTGTACCGGGAAATTCGCATTTTGATACCACCAAAGGGCATATTGAAAGCCGAAAGGCAATCGCACTGGACTGCACAATAGACGAAGCGCGACAAACACAACTGGAAATTCCCTTTAAAGGTAACGTAGATCCTGCAAAACTGGAAAAGGCCTTAGAAGAACATAATGACCGCATACCATTCATCATTGTTACCATCACCAACAATACAGCCGGCGGGCAACCGGTTTCCATGCAAAACTTGCGCGAAGTCCGAAATATCGCGGACAAGTACAACAAACCTGTTCTGTTCGACTCTGCCCGTTTTGCCGAAAACGCCTATTTCATTAAAACACGCGAGGAAGGTTACAAAGACAAGAGTATAAAGGAAATAACCAAAGAGATGTTCGCTCTTGCAGACGGTATGACCATGAGTGCCAAGAAAGACGGCATCGTAAACATAGGAGGATTTATCGCAACCCGCCGTCAGGACTGGTATGAAGGAGCAAAAGGATTCTGTGTACAATTCGAAGGTTACCTTACTTATGGCGGTATGAACGGCCGCGATATGAATGCACTCGCTATCGGCTTGGATGAAAACACCGAATTCGATAATCTTGAAACCCGTATTCGCCAAATAGAATACCTGGCTAAAAAATTAGATGAATACGGAATACCGTATCAACGTCCCGCCGGAGGACATGCGATTTTTGTAGATGCTCCCAAAGTTTTGACACATGTTCCTAAAGAAGAGTTTCCTGCGCAGACTTTGACCGTCGAGCTATATCTGGAAGCCGGAATACGCGGGTGTGAAATCGGTTATCTACTTGCCGACCGTGATCCCGTTACCCGTGAAAACCGCTTCAACGGATTGGATTTACTCCGACTGGCCATTCCACGCCGCGTATACACGGATAACCACATGAATGTAATCGCCGCCGCGCTTAAAAATGTATATGATAGGCGTGAAACAATTACCAGAGGAGTACGCATCGCCTGGGAAGCTCCGTTAATGCGTCACTTCACAGTGCAGTTGGAAAGGCTGTAAAAAAACTTTTCTGCCATAATGAATGTTATATGACTAAACATCAGCATTTACAATTATGGCAGAAAATTATGAATTAATAGACAACAAGGAGCGCCATCAGTATGAGTTCCATGTCGAAAAGTATACCCCAAGAATAGAGTATATTAAATCAATTAATGGCGAAATATTTCTAACGCATACAGAAGTTCCCGCCGGTTTAGGCGGCAGAGGTATTGGCAGCCAGCTTGTTGAAAAAACATTGCAGGACATTGAAAGGCAGCAACTCCGCTTGGTTCCTTTATGTCCATTTATAGCGGGTTATATTCACAAACATCCGGAATGGAGACGGATTGTCCTAAGAGGTGTTCACGTTTAATAAGCTACAAGCTCAACGTTAGTACAAAATCCGGAAACAAGTAGTAGTGAATCTGAAAATTCCGTTTCTCCGCTGTACGATATTCCGCAGCGGAGAATACTCCTTGTTCGTCAATTATAAAAGGCATTACATGCAAATGTTCCCGAAAATCGACATCGAAAGCATTCATACATTTAAACATGGTTTCTTTTGCAGACCAGTGAAGTAACAACGACCAAGTTTCCGTACCCCTGAATAGTGATTCTTGTTCGTCCGCACGCATAAATTTATGCGCCACTTTCCGTACCCGTCCGCTATAATACTCGATATCAATACCTACTTCTTTCTTTGGCTCACCTAATAAGACAGCGACATAACCTTTTGTATGCGAAATACTGATAGAAAAAGAGCCGTCTGCCAAATAAGGCTTTCCATTAGAATAATAGCGTATTTCTTTCTCCTCACCAAGCATTGTATACAACAACACACGCACAGCCAGCCACTCCAATCTACGAGAACCGGCTGCAAATTTCCCGATCCCCTCTTCATATTTCCCTTTATGAGGAAGTAAGGCAAGCATTTCTTCCAGGCTTTCACTTGTTTTCCAGATACCCCATCTGTATGAATTCTCTGTATATTGTTTAAAAACGGGCATTATTTCTCTGTTTCAGTACCTTCCCGAACCGGCTCATTAATTGTAAACTTCACCTTTAAGATACGGCGGTTATCCATTTCAAGAACCTCAAATTCATAACAATCATAGGTCACTTTCTCATGAAGTGCCGGGAACTCCCCTTTCAACTCAAGCAAAAGCCCCGCCAAAGTATCGGCGTCACCTGCCACCTCATCAAAGGTTTCTTCATCTATCTTGGTTATCTTATAGAAATCCGTCAGTTGTGTTTTAGCCTCAAACACCCATGTATGGTCATTGAGTACAGCATATGTACGCTCTTCATCATCGTATTCATCACGAATCTCGCCCACAATCTCTTCAATAATATCTTCCATCGTAACAATACCCGACGTTCCTCCGAATTCATCCACCACAATAGCGATATGAATCTTGTTTGCCTGAAAATCACGCAACAAATCATCAATCATCTTGGTTTCCGGAACAAAATACGCCGGACGAATCAATGACTGCCAACGGAAATTATCCCCCTTATTCAGATGAGGGAGCAAGTCCTTGATATAAAGCACCCCCTTTATATTGTCACGCGTCTCCGCATAAACGGGAATACGCGAATAAGCATTCTCCACGATACACTTCAACACATCCTTAAAAGGAGTACGGATTTCCAAGTCAACCACATCCAAACGCGATGTCATGACTTCCTTGGCCGTTTCACCACCAAAGCGAATGATGCCCTCCAAAATATTATTTTCTTCCGAGAGCTCGGCTTTATCCGTCAACTCCAACGCATGCGAAAGTTCATCTACTGAAATATTATGATTCTTACGCACAAAATGCTTATTAAGAAACGAAGTAGAGCGTACCAGTATTGACGATAACGGATAGAATATGGAACGGCATGCCATGATACCGGGAGCTGCAAAACGGCAAAAAGCCAATGTTTTTTGCGCCGAATAAATCTTCGGCATAATCTCACCGAAAAGCAGCAACAGGAAAGTCAACACAACCGTCAGGATTAAAAACTCCGCAATGGCTGAATGGAATTGGAACACATTCATAAAAAAGAAATTGCAGAGCATGATAATCGTTACATTCACGAAGTTGTTCGTAATCAGTATCGTGGCTAACAATCGTTCTGTATCATCCAATAGATTTTTGATTTTCCCGTCAGAAGGGTGTTTCCCCTCTTCAACAGAATTCAAATCGGACGGCGAGAGTGAAAAGAATGCTATTTCGGAAGCCGAAGCAAAACCGGAAGCAAGTAAAAGCACACCTGCCAATACAATGGCTATAATAGCCGAAACAGAAGGAGCATGTACGGTTATACCGTTAAATATATCCGCCAACTGGCATAAATAAGCGTCTGGGTCCAAAGATTTTGGTTTTAGTTAAACAATTAGAACGGTAAATCGTCCGTCGGATTATTTTGCGCAGGAGTAACCTGCGATTGTGTTGACTGTACGGGAGCACCCGTTTGTCCGGGCATACCGGCCTGCGGCGCGGTTCCGGGCACTGCGCTTCTCGCAGAGAGCATTTCCATGTTATCCACAAAAATTTCTGTTACATAGCGTTTCGCACCGGTCTGATCATCATACGAACGAGTCCGTATTTTACCTTCCACATAAAGCTTGTCTCCCTTATGCACGTATTTCTCAGCCGTTTCCGCCAGTCCGCGCCAAAGGACAAGATTATGCCACTCCGTACGTTCAGGAACTTGCGTTCCATTTGCCAATGTATAGGCACGGTCTGAAGTAGCCAAAGGGAAAGTAGCGACAGCTACACCGGTATCAAGGTATCTCACCTCAGGGTCTCTGCCTACATTTCCTAATAATATCACTTTATTTACTGACATACGCTTTCAACTTTAAAATTTGTTGCCAAAATTAACGAGAATAACAACATCATGCAAGAATACAGCCAACTTTTATACATACTTCTCCAAAAAAGCATGTACTAAACGAGATACCGGATATTGCTCCAAATCTTCCATTCCGATACACTGATATTCCGAAAAAGAACGGGAATTCTCCGGCAAAACAACTTCATAAAAGTTAGCATAAATCACACGATGAGACAAAACATGTTTCACATTCCGAAGCACCGAACGTACTTCCGGTATCTCCCCCTCCACCATAAGTGAGCGAAAGGAAACCGATGACAAAAACTCCTCTTCCGATAAATCCCTGTCTGTTTCAACCAATGGCAACTCAAACAAATTTTTCCAAATATCATCGGCCGTTCGTTTATGTATAAAGGTACACGCGCCCATGCGTACATATATATAATTAAAGTAACGGTTAGACGTCTTTATCCTATGCTGCTTCACGGGAAGCTGCATAACCAGCCCTTTCGATAAAGCGGTACAACTATCCGCCAAAGGGCAAAACATACAATTAGGCGACTGTGGCGTACACTGAATAGCCCCGAAATCCATTATGGCCTGATTATACGCAGCCGGCCGGGATTTATCAAGCATTTCATCGGCTAAAGCTGCAAAAAGTTTCTTCCCTTCCGTAGAGTCAATAGGAGTGTCGATACCCCAATAGCGGGAAAGCACACGATATACATTTCCGTCCACTACCGCATAAGGCATATTATAGGCTATGGAACAAATAGCGGCAGCCGTATAGTCCCCTACTCCTTTCAAGGCACGGACTTCCTGATAGCTTTCCGGAAACTTACCGTTCATACTCTTGGCAGCGGCATGCAGATTACGGGCACGAGAGTAATATCCCAATCCCTGCCAATATTTCAAGACCTCGTCTTCCGAAGCCGAAGCCAAAGTTTCCACATCAGGAAAACGGCGGATGAAACGAAGGAAATACTCATATCCTTGCGCCACTCTCGTCTGCTGTAAAATAATCTCAGAAATCCATATCCGGTAAGGATCGGCAGTATCCCTCCAAGGCAAATCGCGTTTATTGTCCGCATACCAATCCAATAAAATTTCAGTCAATCTATTCATATATAGTTCCATACCCCAAAAGGATGCAGTCCTTTTTTCGAAAGAACAAAAATACAGTTTTTCAGTCTAACAAAGCTTAATGCTTTGACTTTTTTCAAAAAATGTCCAGAATATATTTTTTAGAGCCGCCAAAAAGCTATATATTTGCAGTCCAAAAAATTAGAAAACTATAGTAATAATATTTTTTTTAAGAAAAAATGACTAAAGCTGATATTGTAAACGAAATTACAAAGAACACCGGAATTGACAAAGTCACAGTACTTACAACCGTTGAAGCGTTCATGGACGCAGTGAAGGCATCTTTATCTAAAGATGAAAATGTTTATCTCCGCGGGTTTGGTAGTTTTGTAGTGAAGAAAAGAGCTCAGAAAACAGCTCGTAACATCTCAAAGAACACTACTATCATCATTCCGGAACACAACATTCCGGCTTTTAAACCTGCCAAGACATTCACCATTGCTGTGAAAAAATAATAAACAATTAGTATTAACCCATAAAATTTTGAAGCTATGCCAAGCGGAAAGAAGAAAAAAAGACATAAAATGTCTACGCACAAGCGTAAAAAAAGACTAAGAAAGAACAGACATAAAACAGACATAAAAGCAAAAAGTAATTTTTAGTCTGAAGGACAAAATAAAGAACAAACTTGTGAAGCTAATTGTCTCGCGGGTTTGTTCTTTGTTTAAGTATCAAACCGATACATCAATACACAACTATTGATGTATCGGTCAATCTGAACAGAAAATATCTGTATAATAAAAATGTAAAAAGCAAATTATTGTGACAAGCGAACTCGTTGTAGACGTACAGCCCAAAGAGGTCTCCATAGCTTTACTCGAAGATAAAAGCCTGGTAGAGCTTCAAAGCGAAGGAAGGAATATTTCCTTCTCTGTGGGCAATATGTATTTGGGACGCGTCAAGAAATTGATGCCGGGCCTGAATGCCTGCTTCGTGGACGTGGGTTACGAGAAAGACGCTTTTCTTCATTATCTGGACTTAGGTCCTCAATTTAACTCGTTAGAAAAATACGTAAAGCAGACTTTAAGCGATAAAAAGAAGCTTAATCCAATTACCAAAGCAACCATACTTCCCGATCTTGAAAAGGACGGAACAGTATCCAATACACTCAAGGTAGGACAAGAAGTAGTGGTGCAAATCGTAAAGGAACCTATCTCGACCAAAGGACCGCGCCTGACTTCCGAACTCTCTTTTGCCGGACGCTATCTCGTGCTAATTCCTTTCAACGATAAGGTTTCCGTATCACAAAAAATTAAATCGAGCGAAGAACGCGCCCGTCTCAAACAACTGCTGATGAGCATCAAGCCTAAGAATTTTGGTGTCATCGTCCGCACTGTCGCCGAAGGAAAACGCGTAGCCGAGCTTGACGGGGAGCTTAAAGTATTACTGAAACATTGGGAAGAAGCTATTACCAAAGTACAAAAAGCGACCAAGTATCCGACACTGATTTACGAAGAAACCAGCCGTGCCGTAGGTTTATTGCGCGACTTGTTCAATCCTTCCTTCGAAAACATCTACGTGAACAACGAAGCTGTCTTCAACGAAATCAAGGATTATGTAACACTCATCGCCCCTGAACGGGCAGGAATCGTAAAACTGTACAAAGGTCAACTTCCCATTTATGACAATTTCGGTATCACCAAGCAGATAAAGTCATCATTTGGCAAAACCGTTTCATACAAAAGCGGAGCTTACCTGATTATTGAGCACACTGAGGCGCTTCACGTAGTAGACGTGAACAGCGGTAACCGCACCAAGAATGCCAACGGGCAGGAAGCCAACGCACTGGAAGTGAATCTGGGAGCCGCTGATGAGCTGGCACGCCAATTGCGGCTAAGAGATATGGGTGGTATCATCGTGGTGGATTTCATTGACATGAATGAAGCCGAAAACAGACAAAAGCTTTACGAACGTATGTGCGCCAACATGCAGAAAGACAGGGCACGCCACAATATCCTGCCGCTCAGTAAATTCGGATTGATGCAAATCACGCGTCAGCGAGTACGCCCGGCAATGGATGTGAATACTACGGAAACCTGTCCGACCTGTTTCGGCAAAGGCACTATTAAATCGTCCATCCTCTTTACGGACACCTTAGAGAGTAAAATTGACTACCTTGTCAACAAACTGAAGATAAAGAAATTCTCGTTACACATCCACCCGTATATCGCTGCCTACATCAATCAGGGAGTTCTCTCACTGAAACGGAAATGGCAGATGAAATACGGATTCGGAATCAAGATTATTCCAAATCAGAAATTAGCGTTTCTGGAGTATATCTTCTACGATCCGCAAGGAGAAGAGATTGATATGAAGGAAGAAATCGAAATCAAATAAAAAAACGGCGAAGTCAGATAAACACTTCGCCGTTTTTTTGTTCATTATCACAATGCCAGACGGTAGATTTCCTTGCTGTCCTGTTTTGTCAGTTTCACATAATTACCCACAAACTCTCCTTTATTGCGATGCAGGCTATCCGCCAGGCGGTCTATATCGGGCTCCTCAATACCCAGTTCCTTAAAATTAACCGGTAGTCCTATAAAGCGGAAAAAATGCTTCAAACGGGACACTCCGGCCAAAGCCATCTCTTCCAAATCCTCCGATTCGGGAATACCGAAAACACGGTTGGCAAATTGGGCTATCTTTTTCGGATTATGTCCGGCCATAAAAGTCATCCATGCCGGAACTATCACAGACAATCCTGCTCCATGCGTAACGTTATAAATCGCACTGACTTCATGCTCCAAAAAGTGCGAAGCCCAGTCTTCCTCACAACCTACGCCGCAAGTTCCGTTATGAGCTATCGTTCCGCACCACATTATATTGGCGCGTGCGCCATAATCTTCCGGATTCCGCTTGATACGATAAGCTTCTTTAATGATAGCCGTCAGCGTACCCTCACAAAGACGATCGCTTATTTCCACATCCTGCGTATTAGTGAAATAACGCTCCATGATATGCACCATCATATCGGCGATACCGCAAGCCGTTTGAAAAGGCGGCAATGTATAAGTCAATTCGGGATTCATAATGGAAAAAACCGGACGCAACAGTTCCGGCACACGCAAGCTCAGTTTTTGCAAGGTATCCACTTTCGTGATAACCGAGTTGCCCGAACCCTCGCTACCCGCAGCGGGAATCGTCAGAACAACGGCAACTTTCAACGCTTTCACCACTTTCGCCTTACCTATAAAGAAATCCCAAAAATCACCTTCATAAGGCGCACCGGCAGCAATAGCCTTTGCTGTGTCAATCACAGAGCCGCCTCCTACGGGGAGCAGTAAATCAGCCTGTTCACGACGGCAAAGTTCAATCCCCTCATACACCTTTGTATCCACCGGATTAGGCTGTACGCCACCCATTTCACAATACTGAATACCGGCTTCCCGCAAAGATTGCTTCACCCTGTCCAACAATCCGCTTCGCACCACGGAACCGCCGCCATATACAATCATCACTTTCCGTGCTCCATACTTACCGGCCAAAATACCGACCTGCATTTCCGTCTCCTTGCCGAAAACAAACTCCGTAGGACTGTAAAAGACAAAATTATTCATACTTGTATTATCATTTTATATATTGACTGTATCTCTCAAAGAAACGTTTGAACGCCCCCCATTTCATCAATCCCCGCTCAAATAGCAGAATCCCCAGCAGAGCACAGGAAATGCCCAACATCACGTCAATCAGATAATGATGACCGGAATAAACGGCCGTCCACCAGATACCCACCATGATAACAGAGAACAAAGCTACCAGCCATTTTTTACGACGCCCCATAACAGCATACGCTACCGCTACCACCATATAAGCAGCATGCAATGAAGGAACAGCGGCAAACACATTGGCATTCCGCCCATAAATGGAATGAAAGACAGAACATCCCAGCAGTTCGTCAAAACGTCCCAACCCCGCTACATTACCCGGAGTATCGAGAATCGGCTCAAAGCCGTAGTTCATGGCATACCAGGGTGGTGCTGCCGGATGGATGTAATATCCGGCAAATCCGATAAGATTTACCAGCAGAAAGACCATGGCAAAACGAAGGTACACCTTACGCTCGCCTTTCAGATAAAGCCACAAGCCGAACGCAATAGGAACAGGAACCCAGCAAAGATAGAATATACCTGCAAGGAAATCGCCTATCGTACAGTGATTCTGCGCAAAATACTCACAGGGAATCAACGTTGCTCCATCAATCGAGATACCGAACAATGACTTCTCCGCCTCATACAATCCCTGTACATCAATAGGATTCACCTCATAATTGGGATATACCCGCATCCAGTCGTAAGAAATGCCAAAGATGATAAAAGGAAGTAGCGCCACCGCCAATTTACGGGTTGTTTTCCCCGCAAAGAAGAGTACCAGAAACAGACCCGCCATCAGAAGATGCTCTGTACGGAGCCCTATACACACGGCCGTCAACAACAAGAACAGCACCGTAACGACAGCAACGGGCAGCACTTCTTTGACAGAAGGAAAAATATTCTTTCTCATCATTGCTTCTTTAATAATTTATGGCAATGCGCAATACGCGCAAATGCCGTCAAATTGGCAAGAACAGCTATCACAGCCATCGGAACAATCAGTATCAACATGGGGTCGAATGCCTTGCAATCTCCGAAAATACCGCAGAACAAAGCGCCAAGACTGGTCAGCACCACACGCTCGGGGCGTTGCATGAAACCTACTTTACACTCCAGCCCCAGTCCTTCGGCACGTGCGCGCACATAGCTCACCATAAGCGAACCTATCAACGCGACAAAAGTTATCATCGAGCCCCACAGATAACCTTGCAAAATCAGATAATAGAAGATACCGAACAACGTCACCATCTCGCTATAACGGTCGAGCACCGAGTCATACAATGCGCCAAACGTGGAAGACATATTGCCTACACGCGCCACACGCCCGTCCATCATGTCGAACAAACCGGCAAAGAGAACGATTCCTCCGCCCCAACCCACATAGGCCGGTTCACCCGGTTTATACACACCCGCATACACAAATACGCACGCAGCCACAATGTTCATCACCAGTCCGGTGGTAGTAATAAAATTAGGCGTAATGCCCACCTTAATCATGCCATGCACAACCGGATTTATAATCTTATAAATCAACTGTTGCAGCCAATCTCTATAATTCATATCAGTTCTATTTAGTCTCTAAAATATTGTCGTATAAATTTTCTGAAATTATGATTGCGATATACGAATACCCGTTGCAGATGATAGTTCCAGAAAAACGCCACCAGAACGGCTACGATTACTTTGGACAGGATAAACACATCGTTTATGTAATGTCCCAGCAATCCGTCCACCCAGTGCATGCCCGTCAGCCACTCCGTCAGGGCAAATGTGCCCCATGTATTCAATAAAATACTACCTCCCCAGACAAAAAGATATTTCAGCGCAACGTGCGTTTTTTTACAGTCGTCCGCATGAAACACCCAGCCGTAGTTAATGACGCAATTCACCATGCCGCCGGCCACGGAGCCTAAGAAAGTAGCGTACAAATAAAAAAGTCCGGATAGTTTAACCAGCAGAATGGTCACAAGAAAATCCACAAGACTTGCCACATACGACGAAAGCTGGGCCTTCACAAAGACCCAAACAGCATGACGCCAACCTGCAAATCCCGATATTTCTTTCAGCCTATCAGCCATCTTACTCCGATTAAGACTACAAAGCTATAAATTCCCGCCAAGATATCATCCATCATCACTCCAAATCCGCCAGGAAAACTTTCCATGCGACGGATTCCCAACGGCTTAAAAATGTCGAACAGGCGAAAAAGAGCAAAAGCTCCCAACGCATACCACACATTCCCTGACGGTGCAGCCAGCAATGCAATCCATACTCCCACCATCTCGTCCACCACCACACGCGAAGGATCTTCCCCCCAGCAAGGTTCAAGACGATTGGTGGCCCATATCCCCATTACCGTAAAGACAAGAACAAGAACTACCGTCAGCCATATCAGGCATATTTCCGAAACAATGAAAGATAATCCGAACCAGATAAGCGCAGCCAGCAAAGCGCCCGCCGTACCCGGAGCGAAAGGAGAAAAGCCCGAACCGAAGCCCGTACCGATGAGAACCGGGAGAAAAGAGGGTTTCTTCATTGATAAAAAGATGATAAAAGGGTGATAATGTGATAGGGTGATAAAGCGATAAAAGTGGTAAGGCAGTAGAGTGATGAAATCTCAAAACGAAACTTACTTATCACCCTATCGCCTTATCACTTTTATAACCTTACCACTTTCTTATTTTAGTCCAAATAGCTCGGTGCAGTTTCACCTACCATGTTACGGAGAGTTTCTTTCACCATTCTCCACTGTTGGAACAAGTCGTGTACCGGCTCATGTTCAAAGTCGTGCATCGGGCTCTTGCAGAAGAATGACAGCCAAGTCTGGATACCGCACATACCGGCACGCAAAGCGAGGTCGCTGAAGATAACCAGGTCGAGTGCGATAGGAGCCGCCAAGATAGAGTCGCGGCACAGGAAGTTAACCTTGATTTCCATCGGATAACCCATCCAGCCGAAGATATCTATATTATCCCATGCTTCCTTGTTGTCCTTACGGGGCGGATAATAGTTGATACGTACTTTGTGATATACGTCACCGTACAAATCGGGGAATTTCTCAGGTTCGAAGATATTGTCGATAACAGACAGTTTGCTGACTTCTTTTGTCTTGAAGTTTTCCGGCTGGTCAAGAACTTCGCCGTCACGGTTGCCCAAGATATTGGTAGAGAACCATCCGCTTACACCCAGCATACGGGTCTTGAACATCGGAGCGAGTACAGTCTTCATCAAAGTCTGGCCGCTCTTGAAGTCCTTACCGGAAATAGGCACATTCATTTTCTTGGAGAACTCCCACATGGCCGGAGTATCTACGCACAGGTTAGGAGCGCCCATGATGAACGGAGCGCCTTCTGCGATTGCAGCGTAAGCGTAGCACATACTCGGAGAAATAACTTCCGTGTTGTTTTCCTTCATGGCTTTTTCCAAAGCGGCGAGAGACTTGTGCTCTTCCGACAGAGGAACATAAATTTCAGTACTTGCAGCCCACAACACAGCGATACGGTCGCAGTTATTGTTTGCCTTGAAAGTACGGATATCCTCGCGCAGCTGTTCCACCATGTCCCAACGTGTAGCGGCATTCTTGATATGCGTACCGTTCAGACGTTTTGCGAAATTGTGGTCAAAAGCGGCAGGCATGGGTTTGATGGCCTTTAACTCATCTTTTACGAGGTTCAAGTCCTTTTCTTTCAAAACCTCCGCGTACATTGCGGCTTCATACGCATCGTCAGCGAAAATATCCCAACCGCCGAACACGATATCGTTCAAATCAACCAAAGGCACCACATCCTTAATCAGATGTTCTTTGCCGTCCTGCATACGCATAGTAGCCATTTGTGCGATTGAGCCTATAGCTTTTGCCAAACCCTTACGGGCTGCTAATGTACCTGTAATCATAGTGGTTGCAACCGCACCACCTACTCCGACTACCAGTACGCCTAAACGACCGGTTGCCGGCTTAATGTTTTCTTTCATTGCCATTGTATTATTTAGAGTTTAAAAAATTGCTCAAATTTAGGGTATTTTGCCCAATTTGGATTAGTCATTTTATCCGATTTAATGTTCTGTTAGTAAGATTTAAGTTAAAATGTCATGTGCAGACTGATTCTAAGCCCGGATTTATCTATATTCGGTAAATCCCGGTAAGTTAAACGCCATACATAATCCACCCGGAGCACTTTCAAAATGTTCTCTATACCTACTCCGACTTCTACATACGGAGTATGTCCCATGGTAGTGCTTCCTGCCGGAAAGGCGAATAATCCTTCACTGAATTCCGGATTGTTTTTGTCACTCAGATTTCCATAAATTCCCCGGCAGGACAACACTTCACGCCATTTCAGTTTTTTCAACAACGGAATGCGGTTGAAAAGAAAACCGTTCAAGAAGTAAGTCACGTCCCACGAAGCGTATTCATCGTTCATAAATTCCATTGCATTCATCAGCGAGTAAGACTCCGGCTGAATAGTGTAAGACAGGTTGGCATTGGGAATGATTAGCAGCGGGAAAGGCACTTTATTCCACACCTTGCCTGCTTTCAGTATAACATCCGTATAGCCGAAAGCCGAAAACCAGAAACGTTTCTGGAAGCCCGCCTCCGTATAATGATAAGCATAATCTCCTCCCAGCACCCCTTTAGCCGCCATGGTATGCGTCAGCGTAAAGACCGGAGCGTCCAAAGACACCGGAAAACGGTTCCATTGCGTCTGGAAGAATTTTTCGTTAGGGGCATAGCGTAACTTCAGTTCCAGTTCGCTGGTAGAAATACTTTTTACAAACTCATCTTCGGCATCCTGCTTCACGAAAGGAATAAGACGCGAAGACTCATCTTTCCGCAAACGCGTGGTCAGCTGAAAAGAAAAGCCCGAATGAAACTCGTTCGTATACGTCAGTTCCGCTTTCCGCTGATAGCCGATACGGTCGTCCTTCTGGCGTTTCAAGGCCAGAAAGACATTATCCTGACTGGTATAGAGATAATGTTGCCCGTACTGGTTGACATCGGACAGATAACGAAGTTTCAAGGAGTGAATCGGAAACTCGTTGGCATACTCTTTTTTCTTATGGAAAGAATATTCCAGTTCCGCCAATCCTTTCACGCGTTCATCACGAAAGCCGTACGCCACATATCCCCTGCCGAACAAATACGGATTAAGCCAGGCTGTCGTCATTCCGCCGGCACGCACACGTACTCCTTCCAGCGCATTGCCGCTGATGGTGGTATTCATCATGCCGATATAGAACAACGGAGCTTTCTCTTTGGGAGCCGGGATATAGCCCGTAAACAATACTTTCAGCACTTTCTCCGTCCAATAATAAACCGGATAGCTACGCAGTTGCGCCATCATCTTGTCTACGGAAGTCTCCTTCCTGCTCACTTCCGCAAGCCGGTTGGCATCCCAGTAGGCATCGGAATGAGCGGAAGCGTCCATACCCTCAATCACTTTCTCGGGCTTTCGGAATGCCTGTAAAGCATCGGCGGCGGGTTCGTAGGCATAGTCCTGATAATAGACATCCCGCTTGGCATAGATACCGTCGCTGTTATCCACCAATTTGAACTCAGTCGTGATACTTTCATTCATAAGCTGCCTTGTACCGTCCTCAGCACGGTCAAAATTCTGTTCTATCTTCATGTAGTCCACAAAGTTCAGATTGATTTTCTGAGGAAAGTTCATCACGACGCGACGCACGAAATACGTACTGTCCAGCATGACGTACAGATGTCCCGTAAAGCCGAACGACTCGGAATTGAAGGGCACGAAAGTCAGGTCTACGCAAGGCTTCCCGGCAACGGTCAGCGTATCCATCAGGTAATACTTGTAGAACGAAGGCCCCATAGAGGATAGCGGACTGACGAACTTATTGGTAAACAGCGTTATATTGTTCCGGTAAATATCCACATCCGTCATGGTGACGCTGATAGCCTGCTCCATACCTTGCTGTGACAGCATTTCGTCCACTCCCGCCTGCCGCCGCGCCTTTACCCATTGCTTTTCGCTATGGGGCGACTTACGGTAATAATCCGTGGCCAGCAGCTCACGGTTGGACACCGCCAATACGGGTTTTCCGGTAACGGCGGAGGTATCTACATAATCGGTCAGGAACTTAAACTTGCGGTACAGCCACTTCTGTTGCTTCACGCTATCGAAGTTGTTGATGGCAAATGTCATTTTTTCATAACGCTCGCGCTGCCAGAAGTCGCGCTCATCCGGAGAATAATCGTCCTTATGCTCTATCATCTTCTGCACAAACTCCACAGCCGGGTTATCCTTCTTTTTGTAGCGCTCGCGCTTCGGCTTCACCAACACCTCGTTCAGCGCGTAAGTGGCAGGAGCGAGCGCAACTTTTATACGCTCCCCGCGTGCCGGATGAATCAACCGGGTGTATTCATTGTATCCCACAGCCGAGATTACCAGCCGTGCTTCCGGGCGATAGGTTTTGAAAGAAAATACTCCCCTGTCATCAGTCATTCCCCCCTCTGTGGTTCCTTTCAGATAGACCGAGGTATACGGCAACGGTTCCCGCGTCAGCGAATCAGTGACAACACCTTGCACCACATATTGCGCCCTCAAGGGAACCGCAATTATCTGCATCAGCAGAAATACCCTAATAAACAACCTCATACCTTACCTATCTATCATTCAGTGCGCAAAGGTACGGAAGAAAACTTTTTCTAAAAGTTCGGTTTTGCGGAATAAATGTTCTAAAAAACCACTTTTATTCAAAACACTTCCCGTTAAAACCCGTTGTATAGCAAAAACGACTTGCAAAAGACGTACAAACAGACCTAAATACTTAATTATGGAATGGATTTTCAATCAACTCAGGGAACGTCCCGAATTAGCCATTTTCCTCACCATCTTCCTGGGGTTCTGGCTGGGCAGGCTGCGCATCGGCAAGTTCACTTTAGGAACCGTCACCAGCGTGCTGTTGGTAGGCGTAGTGGTAGGCCAGCTGGATATTGCCGTACCCGGCCCGATCAAGTCGGTATTTTTCTTGCTGTTCCTGTTTGCCGTAGGCTACAAGGTAGGTCCGCAGTTTTTCCGCGGACTGAAGAAAGACGGATTGCCGCAAGTGGCCTTTGCAGTGCTGATGTGCGTATCCGTTCTGGGAGTGACCTGGCTGCTTGCCTTGCTCATGGGATATAACATGGGAGAAGCGGCGGGGCTGCTTGCCGGCTCGCAAACCATATCCGCCGTCATCGGCGTAGCGGAAGATACAATGGCCAATATGGGGCTGGACGAAGCTCAACGGCAGAGTTACGTCAACATCATTCCGGTGTCTTATGCCGTAACCTACATTTTCGGTACCGCCGGCTCGGCCTGGGTGCTGTCGTCCATCGGACCGAAAATGCTGGGCGGGCTGGATAAGGTAAAAACCGCCTGCAAGGATTTGGAAGCCCGCATGGGTAACTCCCAGGCAGGCGAGCCCGGCTTCATGCACGCCGCGCGCCCCGTCACTTTCCGCGCCTACCGCATCGAAAACGAATGGTTCAAAAACGGGAAAAGGGTCATAGACCTCGAAGTATACTTCCAGCAACAGGACAAGCGTCTGTTTGTGGAACGAATACGCAAGGCGGGCACTATCTGCGAAGTCAGTCCCAACGTGCAACTGGAGATAGGAGATGAAGTCGTACTGAGCGGACGCCGGGAGTACGTCATCGGTGAAGAGGACTGGATAGGGCCTGAAATACAAGACCAGCAATTACTGGACTTCCCTGCCGAAAGACTGCCCGTCATGATAACCAAAAAGACTTTTGCCGGAAAAACCGTTTCGGCAATCCGCGGTGAGAAGTTCATGCACGGCGTCAGCATCCGCAGCATCAAGCGTGCGGGCATCGATATCCCCGTCATGGCACAGACCACAGTAGATGCCGGCGATGTGGTAGAAGTAGTGGGAACCAGACAGGAAGTGGAAGCCGCCGCCAGACGTTTGGGTTATATAGACCGTCCTACCAACCAGACAGATATGATTTTCGTAGGGCTCGGCATCCTTGCAGGCGGACTGTTCGGCGCATTGTCCGTTCATATCGGCGGAGTGCCAATCAGCCTGAGCACCAGCGGCGGAGCATTGATAGCGGGATTGGTCTTCGGTTGGCTGCGCAGTAAGCACCCCACTTTCGGACGTATTCCCGAACCCTCGCAATGGGTACTGAATAATGTGGGGCTGAATATGTTTATCGCCGTAGTAGGTATATCGGCAGGTCCCAGTTTCGTACAGGGGTTCCATGACGTAGGCATCAGCCTGTTCCTTGTGGGCGCGGCAGCCACCACTCTCCCCTTGATTATCGGACTGTTGCTGGCAAGGTATCTGTTCAAGTTTCACCCTGCCATCGCGCTGGGGTGTTGTGCAGGCGCAAGAACTACCACGGCAGCCCTCGGAGCCATACAAGATGCCGTAGAGAGTGAAACGCCCGCACTGGGCTATACAGTGACGTATGCAGTAGGCAACACCTTGCTGATTATATGGGGAGTGGTTATCGTCCTACTGATTTAACGTATCAAAGCGCTATGAATCAACGGCCTGCAATTAGGATACTGATCTGCAAAACAATGCAATCTTATCTTACAACGGCTGTTGTAAGATAACTTCACAGCTGTTGTATGATAATTCAACAGCCGTCGTAAGAAAACAACCCGGCTGTTGTACGAATAGTTTTCAGTTATTGCATGAATTATTCTCAGCGTAAGTATTAGTGAATAAATAAATGTCCTCAGCATTCTGCGCCCTGTAAGGGCAAAAGATAATATTCAAAGATTTTGCCCCTACAGGGCGCAATGTTAGCCATATTCACATTCCCGGGGTGTTACCCCGGGCTGCATGATAAAAGGCTTTCAGCCTTAGGAATGACAGACGTGCAACAATTTATCGGAACAAAGAGAGCTGATTTTCGAAACAAAGAGAACTGATTTTCAGAACAAAGAGAGCTGACTTTCAGAACAAAGAGAGCTTCTTATCAGAATAAAAAGAACTTATTTTCAGAATAAAGAAAACTTAAAAACTTCAGATTATATGGATACAAAACTTTTAGAAAAAAAGATGGAGAATATCAGCCCCTTCGAGCTGAAAAACCGTCTTATCGACATGGCAGATGAAAGTCTGAAAAAAACAGCCCGTACCATGTTGAACGCCGGGCGCGGTAATCCTAACTGGATTGCAACCACTCCACGCGAGGCCTTTTTCCTCTTGGGAAAGTTCGGGCTGGAAGAATGCCGTCACGTCATGTTCCTTCCCGAAGGTATTGCCGGCATCCCCGAAAAACAAGGCATTGCCTCTCGTTTCGAGCAATTCCTCAAAAGCAACACCTATCAGCCCGGAGCCAAATTGCTGGAACAAACCTACAACTATATGCTGATGCAGCATGCTGTCGACCCGGACAGCCTTGTTCACGAATGGGCGGAGAGTGTCATAGGCGACCAATATCCTGTGCCCGACCGTATCCTAAGATTCACCGAAATGCTGGTATGCGACTACCTGAATCAGGAAATGTGCGACAACCGTCCGCCACGCGGAGCTTTCGACCTGTTTGCCACCGAAGGCGGAACAGCCGCCATGTGCTATATCTTCGATTCCCTGCAAGAGAATTTCCTACTGAACAAAGGTGACGGCATCGCCCTCATGGTTCCCGCCTTTACACCTTATATAGAGATTCCCCAGCTGAACCGCTACCGGTTTAAGGTGACCGAACTGCATGCCAACCGCATGAACCAAGACGGGCTACACCTGTGGCAATACAGCGACGAGGATATTGACAGGCTGAAAAATCCGGCGATAAAGGCATTGTTCGTCACCAATCCGAGCAACCCGCCCAGCTATACGCTCAGTCCCGAAACAATGGCACGCATCGTAACCATCGTAAAGGAAGACAATCCCAACCTGATGATTATTACGGACGATGTGTACGGCACCTTCAGCCCGCATTTCCGTTCCTTCATGGCAGAAATTCCGTACAACACGCTTTGCGTGTATTCTTTCTCCAAGTATTTCGGAGCCACCGGCTGGCGCAACGCCGTCATAGCGTTGCACGAGTACAATGTATTCGACAGGCAGATATCCCGATTGCCGAAAGATAAGCGCGAAGCACTCAATCACCGTTATGCCACACTGACCCTGCATCCCGAAAAGTTGAAGTTCATTGACCGCATGGTAGCGGACAGCCGTCAGGTAGCCTTGAACCATACGGCAGGGCTTTCATTGCCGCAACAGATGCAGATGAGTTTATTCGCCGCTTTCGCCTTGCTGGACAAGGAGAACAAATACAAGCAGAAGATGCAGGAAATCATCCGGCGCCGTTTGCAGACTCTTTGGGACAATACCGGATTTACATTAGTGGAAGACCCCTTACGGGTGGGCTACTATACGGAAATCGACATGCTGGTCTGGGCCAAAAAGTTCTATGGAGACAAGTTCGTGGAATACCTCAAAAAGACGTACAGTCCGCTGAACGTGGTATTCCGCCTTGCTCAAGAAACCTCTTTGATACTTCTGAACGGTGGCGGCTTCGACGGACCTGAATGGAGCGTGCGTGCTTCCCTTGCCAATCTGAATGAGAACGATTACATCACAATCGGCCAAGGCATCAAGCGGATATTGGATGAGTACGCAAAAGAATGGGAGAAAAATCTTATTTAATTGAGAATTGAGAATTAAAAATTAAAAAATACTATGCAGCATGACAGCGCAGCCATTTCTCAATTTTTAATTCTCAATTCTCAATTAAATAAGATTCGGAAGCGGGTCAATCCATCATTGTACGTGCGCAGGGAGAATGTACAACCATGGCGGCTCAGCACTTCCCTGATAAACACCAGGCCAATCCCCTGCCCGTTCGGCTTGGTGGAGAAGAAGGGACTGAAGAGTTTAGCTTCGGTCTCTTTGCTGATTCCGGGACCATTGTCAACGATTTCTATGAAAGCGGGGGCAGTGGTCCTTACCGTTATTTCACCTTGCTTGCCTGCCGCTTCGCCGGCGCCCTCTATACTTTCGGCAGCATTCTTGATGATATTTACCAAAACCTGCTCGAACAGTGAAGCATCCAGACGAACCTGTCCTACTTCGGGGTCGCATTCCAAGCGGAGAATAATGTTACGGTCGTTGCACATTCCTTCCATGAAACGCTTGCACATGGATACCAATTCATTCAGCTGAACCGGCGCCACCGTAGGCTCGGGAATCTTCACCACATCTGCAAAGCGGGTAATGAAGCGGCTCATAGAAAAACAACGTTCCGTACATACACGCATTACATCGCAAATGTCATCCATGCCTTCTTCCGTAGAGAGTGCCTGTTCCACCGTATCCAAAGTAGAGGTAATGCCGGCCGTGGTATTGTTCACTTCGTGGGCAATCATGCGGATAACTTTTTCGTATGCGCGCTTTTCCGCTTTCATCACTTCGTCCGTCATACGTTCTATCAGAAAGAAAGGATGTTTGAATCCTCGGTCGATAAACGAGGAATGGGTACACTTATAAATATTCGAGTCGTTCAGCCGCACTACGGAAGTTGCTTCTTTAGGAATGGATGCCAGCTCTTCCGCCAAAGGCGAATCAATCTTCTCCAGTTTCTTGTTCTGCGCTTCTTCCAACCGAACGCCCAGCATTTTCACGGCCATCGGATTGAGCTGCGATACCTCACCGTCCAGCGTCATAATGATAACGCCCATAGGCGATGCCTGAATCAGCAAATCAAGAAAATGGTTCTGCTCGCGCATACGCAGACGCTCGTTCTTAAGTTGCTCCATCATACGGTTGAAGACGTTCACGATACGGTCGGCCTCATACTGTCCCACCTGACTGAGCCGACTGCTGAAATCCTGTTCGCGCAACAACTCCATACCGCTTCCTATCGTGTCCATCGGCTTGACAATCTTACGGTAGAACACCACCAGATAGATAAGTATAAACGCGATGATGCCCTCCACAACATATAGATGAGCGGTTTGCATTTTGCCTGCCAGGTATATCAACACTCCACCCAGCCCGAACAAAAACAATACAAGAATAAAAAAGTAAAATTTAATACGCACGTAAGTAAGAGATTAGGGGTTAGCGGTTAGGGATTAGTGATTAGGGATTAGTGATTAGGGATTAGCGATTAGCGATTAGGGATTAGAGGTTGGCAGTCAACGATTAACTGTTAGGATTTAAACGAATAAACACTTATCGCTAATCACTAACCGCTAATCCCTATCCCTTAATCGCTAACCGCTATTTTATATTTTTCCAACCGCCTGTACAGTGCGGCTCTGCTGATGCCCAACGCCAATGCAACTTGGCTGAGATTACCTTTATGCTGTTCCAAAGCCTGCAGGATAGTCTGCCGTTCTATTTCGTCCAGCGTCATGCCGGCAAAGGACGTACCCTCGGCGGCTTTTACGGGTTCGTCATGGCGTTGATATTGCGATTCAAAATCAGAGGCGTCCAAAATCTGTTTTCCGCTGACAAGAATGGTACGTTCCACCAGATTTTTCAATTCACGGATATTACCCGAATAAGGCAGGCGGGAAAGGAAGTTCAGCGCGTCCGCCGAAAATTCGGTACGCGGCAAACCGTTTACGGCAGCCTGGCGATCGGCAAAGTGGCGTGCCAGCAGAGGAATATCCTCACGGCGTTCGCGCAAGGCGGGCAGTTTTACGGTTATCAGATTGATACGGTAGAAAAGGTCTTCACGGAATGTACGCTCGGAAACCATTTTACGCAAATCGGCATTGGTGGCGGAGACTACACGTACATCCACTTTGCGCGGACGGCTGTCGCCCAGCACTTCAAATGTCTGGTCTTGAAGTACACGCAACAGTTTAACCTGACAGGACAAATCCAAATCACCTATTTCATCCAGAAAGATAGTACCTTTGTTGGCCAACTCAAAACGACCTATACGGTCGGCGCTCGCATCGGTAAAAGCGCCTTTCTTATGACCGAACATCTCGCTCTCGAACAAACTCTGCGAAATACCGCCGAGATTGACTTTCACGAAAGGCTGTTTGGTGCGCTGGCTGTTGATGTGGATGGCCTCGGCTATCAGCTCCTTACCTGTACCGCTCTCACCGGTAATGAGTACGGAAGCGTTGGTACGGGCTATGCGGGCCACGGTATTCAGCACCTCCATCAACCCTTGTGATTTCCCTATGATGTGGCTACGGTTCAAACCTTCCGCCTGCTCCTCCGGCACGTCCTTCGGAGCGGCGCTCAATTCCAAAGCGGTTTCGATACGCTGCAAAAGAGCGGCATTGTTCCACGGCTTGGTAATAAAGTCGAAAGCGCCCGCCTGCATACCCTGTACGGCAAGTTGGATGCTTCCCCATGCCGTCATCAGTATAACGGGTACGTCGGGACGGAACACTTTTACCTGTTTCAATAGCGTAAGTCCCTCTTCGCCGGTAGTGGAGAGCGTAAAGTTCATATCCATCAATATCAGTGCGGGAGATTCCGCACGAACCATATCCATTGCTTCACGGGGACCCGGAGCTGTTTTTACCTCATAACCGGCACGCTTCAACATAAAACTGAGCGAAGAACGTACGGCACTATCATCATCGACTATCAGTATCATAGCATTTTGTAGTTAATTGCTTGCAAAAGTAAGTTTTTTCACCACAGCTCATACAGATTTGCACTATTTTTTTGTTTTTTCCCTTATAATCGTACAATTCGGTATGGTTTGACCGGAATCAGCCTTTGATTATATCTTCGAAGTCGGCTTCCAACTCCGCGTTCCGTTCAAAATCCCAAAGAGTCAGGCTGCGGAGTTGATAGAAATAATACCAATAGTAATAAAGTTCGGAGATGTGTTTCTGCCGGGCTTCGTCTTTGGAGTTCTGCGCATCGTTGAGGTCGAGGGTACTTATTTTACCAATCATAAAAGTCTCCACACTGGTCTTGTAACGTTTCTCGGCTATCAGGTCGGCTTCTTCGGCTATTTCCAGTTGTTGGGCTTGGTTATTGAAGTTTGCCACCAGCAAGAAGATGTCTTGATTGAAATCCATTTGTTCCTGACGGATTTTGGAAAGTACCACTTCACGGTTGCTCTTGGCCACCCTCACCTTGCCACGACGTTTTCCCCAGTCGAGGATAGGTATTTTTACACCGACTTTGACAATCTGGTTATCCAGCAAATTCTGATAGGCAGAGGAGAACTCATAGTTTTGTCCTGTATAGCCAACGCTGGCAAACAAGTCTATACTCCTTAAATTTCCACGTGCCGTAGCCACTTCATAATCTGCTTCCAACTGGCGGCGGCGTATATTCTGAGCAAACGAGTTGCGTTCCAAAGCTTTGTTCAGGACACGGTCATAGTCCATTTTAATACCCGAAACGGAAGCGGGTATCACGGGGTTCAGTCCCTCGCTCTCCGACACGCCGAGGAATGAACGCAGCTGGAACATTTTAGCGTTCAGGGTGCTTTCGGCTTCGGTTACATCGGCTTTGCCTTGCAGGGAGTTCAGTTTGAGCTGCAACAGGTCGTTTTCTGAAATCTGTCCCATTTTGCGTTTGGCAATGGCCACTTCATAAAGGCGGTCTGAGTTCGCTTTGTTTTGCTGCGCTGTGGCAAGCGCTTCCTTGGCCAATAATAGCTCGAAGAAATAAGTAATGGTTTTCATCGTTACTTCTTCCGTCGCGGAAATAAAGGAAGCTTTTGCCTCCGCATACCGGACCGGCTCGATACGGCGGTTCCACTTCAAACTGTTCACGCCGAATATAGGCTGCGTCAATTCAAGGCTTACGGGCACGGACATAAACTGTTTGTCACCGCCGGAGCCCAATTGCTTGATGTAATCAAGGGAAGAGGCCAACGACAGTTTACCGCCTGTGAACCAGATATTCTGGTCGATAGAAAGTGCACCGGACAGCCCCAATGTATTGTTACGGACAAAGCTATAAGAACCGTCAGAATTCTGATAGGTGCTGTACGACTTGTTATAATTGGGTAATGTTCCTGTAAAGTTTACTTCAGGCAACAGGTCTGCACGGAAGGTACGGTATTCCCAATAGGCTGTTTTCAACTCGTTGAGCGCCACCGCGGCATCTACAGACTGGGTACGTGCCAATGCGATGGCTTCTGCCAGAGTTATGTCGCGTTCGTGCGTCAGAGTATCATTTTGTGCCGATGCAATCAGAGGCATCAAGAAACAGGCGGCGAGTAAAATATTCTTTTTCATGTTCGGTCTTTAAAATTATCGCTGATAGAAAAGCAAAGAGTGTGCCAAGCGGACAGGAAGGTATTACGCAAGGGGGAGTGTCCGAAATCGGACACTCCCCCTGTTCGTTTGCGGACGGTTAATAATGATCCGGCAGTCTTTAAGGTTGAAAAGCTTTTATCATGCAATTCCGGGTAATGCACCGGATAAAAGTTCCTTTACATATTCTGAGTCTTGTAAGAGTAAAAGCTATGCATATAAGTCTTTTGCCCTTACAGGGCGTAACATTAACCGTACATATATTCCCGGGGTGTTACCCCGGCTGTATGATAAAAGGCTTTCAGCCTTGAACTCACTAAAATAGCGTTTACAGCACCCCCTTCGAGCTTGGTAATTCATAGTGATAGATATCACGTTTCACAGCCATTTTCAAGGCTCTTGCCAAGGCTTTGAAGATTCCCTCTATCTTATGGTGTTCATTCTGTCCTTCCGCTTTGATATTAAGATTCATCTTAGCTGCATCGCTTAACGACTTAAAGAAGTGCAAGAACATTTCCGTAGGCATCTCTCCTATTTTCTCACGCTTGAACTCGGCATCCCATACCAACCAGGGGCGCCCGCCGAAATCCAAGCATACCTGACACAGACAATCGTCCATGGGCAGTGCGTACCCGTAACGCTCTATACCGCGTTTGTTGCCCAAAGCCTGGTACAGACACTCGCCCAAAGCGAGGGCGGTATCTTCTATCGTGTGGTGCTCGTCCACTTCCAAATCACCTTTTACATGAATCGTCAGGTCCATACCGCCATGCTTGCCTATCTGTTCCAGCATATGGTCGAAAAAGCCAAGCCCGGTGTGAATATCACAATGGCCGTTACCGTCTAAATTTACAGCTACATAAATATCAGTTTCTTTCGTGGTACGGCGCACTTCCGCTTTCCGTTCGCCCGCAAAAAGAAATTCAGCGACCTTATCCCAATCCTTTGTCGCCAACACACAAACATCTTCCAAACCCTTACAGGCAGCTTCACCACCGGATGATTTCGGTTTCAGCATATTCGTATCTTCCTGCAAGAGGATGGCACGGCACCCCAGGTTCTTCGCCAACTCCACATCCGTAGGACGGTCACCTATCACAAAACTATTTGCCAAGTCGTATTCGGGACTGTCGAGATACTTCGTCAGCATACCGGTACGCGGCTTACGGGTCGGCGCATTATCTTCGGGCATGCTACGGTCTATGCAGATATCATCAAACGTAATTCCCTCCCCTTCCAACGTCTTCATCATCAGATTATGTGCCGGCCAGAAAGTTTCTTCCGGGAAAGATGCCGTACCCAACCCGTCCTGATTGGTAACCATTACAAACTCAAAATCCAGTTTGCTGCGAACAAAACCAAGATTACGCATCACTTTCGGATAAAACTCCAGTTTCTCCAACGAATCCAACTGATAATCTACAGGCGGCTCGATAACCAACGTTCCGTCACGATCTATAAAAAGTACCTTCTTCATACTTTATACCTTATACTTTATATTTCTTCAACGCCTCAATCAACCTCTCATTCTCGTTTCTTGTACCTACCGTTACCCGCAGGCAGTTTCCGCAAAGCGATACGGAATTACGGTTACGCACAATGATGCCTTCGCCTACCAGATAATTATAAATCTTCACCGCATCCGTCACGCGGACCAAAAAGAAATTGGCATCAGAAGGAAACATTTTCACCGTACAAGGCAATTTCGCAAACTCCTCTTCCAAGTTTCCGCGTTCCTCTTTCAATGTTTTTACCCAACGCTCTATTTCATAGTAACGGTGTAACATTTCTATCGCCTGTTTCTGCGTCAGCTGGTTCACATTATAAGGATACTTTATTTTGCTGAAAATCGAAATGATTTCCTGCGAAGCAAAAGCCATGCCTAAGCGTATGGCAGCACATCCCCATGCTTTGGAAAAGGTTTGGAGCACAATCAGATTAGGATATTTGTCCAGTTCTTCCAAGAAAGAAGGCGCTTCCGAAAAGTCGTTATAAGCCTCATCCAGTATCACCAGCCCGTCGAACTCACGGATGATTCGCTCAATCTCACTACGAAGCAAGTCGTTTCCCGTGGGATTATTGGGAGAACAAAGGAAAATCAACTTCGTATGCTCATCCGCAGCCGCCAGCAGCTTATCTGCCGAAAAGCGGAAATTTTCATCCAGCAATACTTTGCGGTACTCCACATCATTTACTTCCGCACATACCTGATACATACCGTATGTAGGATCTATAGCCACCACATTATCTATACGCGGCTCGCAAAAAGCACGGAATACAAGGTCTATCGCCTCATCACTGCCATTTCCCAAAAAAATATGCTCGGGACGTACTTTCTTTATTTTCGACAGTTCTTTCTTTAGCTCCCGTTGCATCGGATCCGGATAACGATTGTGCGGCATATTATACGGATTTTCGTTTGCATCGAGAAAAACGGATGCGGCAGCGCCATTATATTCATCACGTGCCGAAGAGTAAGGCTTCAGGCGCCACACATTCGGTCGGGTCAGTTCTTCTAAAGTTCTCATGGACAGAAAGAATTTATTTACGGATTATAAATTATGAATGATGAAGTATTATTTTTTTAATTTTCAATTTTCAATTCTCAACTCTCAATTTATCAAGTCTGACGGTTACCGCATTCTTATGCGCATCCAGATGCTCGTTGGCAGCCATTTCCTCTATAGCCGGACCAATCGTGCGTATTCCTTCCGGTTTAATCTCTTGGAAAGTAATCTTGCGTATGAAGCTATCGAGACTGACGCCGCTATATGCTTTGGCATAACCATTGGTAGGCAGCGTATGGTTGGTGCCCGAAGCGTAGTCTCCTGCGCTTTCCGGAGTGAGAGAACCCAAGAATACCGAACCGGCATTAATCACCCGCTCCGCAACGGACATATAATCCGCCGTTTCGATGATGAGATGTTCCGGTGCATAGGAATTAGTCAGTTCGATGGCTTCGTCCATATCACGTACTACAATCAGCTTACTGTTGGCAAGAGACTTTTCCGCAATATCCTTGCGGGGCAACAAAGCCAACTGACGCTCCACTTCTTCTTTCACCGCCTGCTGCAATGCCCGGGAAGTGGTAATCAGTATCGCCTGGCTGTCTACACCATGTTCTGCCTGGCTCAGCAAGTCGGCAGCCACAAAAGACGGATTGGCAGTTTCATCCGCCAACACTTCCACTTCCGAAGGACCGGCCGGCATATCAATAGCTACATCACGCAAGCTCACCAACTGTTTGGCAGCCGTTACATATTGATTACCCGGACCGAATATCTTATATACTTTCGGCACGCTTTCCGTACCATAGGCCATTGCCGCAATGGCTTGCACACCGCCGGCTTTGAAAATACGGTTTACTCCCGCCACCTTAGCCGCAAACAAAACGGCAGGGTGTACTTTTCCATCCTTACCCGGAGGAGTACAAAGCACTATCTCCTTACATCCTGCAATCTTTGCCGGAACAGCCAGCATCAACACGGTAGAAAAAAGCGGAGCCGTTCCGCCGGGGATGTACAACCCGACTTTCTCTATGGCAACCGCCTTCTGCCAACAAGTAACTCCCGGTTGAGTTTCCACCCGTTTACCTTCGAAGCGCTGTGCCGCATGAAAGGTCTCAATATTCTGTTTGGCCAGACGAATGGCTTTTTTCAGTTCCTCGCCCACCAATGTTTCCGCTTCCGCCTGCTCTTCTTCCGTCACAGCCAATGTGGTCAACGCCACTTTATCAAATTTTTCTTCGTATTCCAATACGGCGCGGTCGCCTTCCGCTTTCACACGGTCTATAATACTCCGTACCGTATCGAAGAGATTTTCCGTGTTCATCACCGGACGTTTCAGCAATTCCGTCCATTGAGATTTATCAGGATTAGTTATTAAGTTCATACCATTAGCGTTTAAAGTATCATTTTTTCAATCGGCAACACCAAAATGCCTTCTGCACCCAATGCCTTCAGTTTACCGATAATTTCCCAAAAACATTTCTCATCCAGCACCGTATGTACGGAACACCAGCCCTCTTGCGCCAACGGCATCACCGTAGGACTTTTCATACCCGGCAGTACGGCTATGATTTCATCCAGTTTTTCTTTCGGCGCATTCATCAACACGTATTTCTTGTCTTCCGCCGTCTTTACCGCATTCATACGGAACAACAACTCATTCAGAATCTCTTTCTTCTCCTCACTCATATTCTTGTTACCAATCAACAGAGCTTCGGACTTCATCACCACTTCCACTTCTTTCAGGCGGTTGCTCACCAAAGTAGAACCGGAACTTACAATATCAAAAATCGCATCGGCCAGACCGATACCCGGAGAAACCTCTACCGAACCGGTAATCACGTGTATTTCCGCTTTCACTCCCTGTTCTTTGAGATACCGGGAAAGAATGCCGGGATACGAAGTGGCAATCTTCTTACCCTCAAACCACTGCGGACCCGAATATTCAATATCTTTAGGTAAGGCCAGTGACAAACGGCATTTGCTGAATCCCAAACGTTTTACAATCTCGGCATCTTCCGCCTTTTCCATGAACTCGTTTTCACCGACAATACCCAAATCGGCAACTCCCGTAGCTACTGTTTGAGGAATATCATCGTCGCGCAAAAACAATACTTCCAAAGGAAAGTTGGAAGACTGTACCAGTAACGTGCGTTTCGTTGCGCTTAGTTTAATATCCGATTCTTCAAGGAACGACATTGTTTCGTCAAAAAGACGGCCTTTGGCCTGTACTGCAATTCTTAACATGATATTATTTATATTTTATGGTTTGCTAATAAAAAAACGAGGTTTACCAATGTTCGGTAAGCCTCGTTAATTATATGTTCTTCGTGATACACATATCCTCATACGCCCACCGAATTATTCGTCAGGATGATAATGGTGATGATGTGCAACGATATTCTTCATGTTTTTTCTATTTTTCAATGCGACAAATGTAAACGATTTGTTTTAAACAGCCAAAGATTTATCACAAAAAGTTCATTTTTTCTTTCATTTTTATCAAATAAGCGGTAAGATTTCATCCGGTTCTACATCACAATGATGAAAACACATTTCCTTTTCCGCCTTTTCCTGCGGGAAAGTAAAGTAGGTGCATGTAGTTTCCGTACAGAGTTCGCCCATGCTGTTATACAATCTCGCTTCTATAATGGCAATATTACGTTTCTGTTCACGCAGCGACGCACGCAATACCACATGCGTATCATTGGTCGATATGGACTTACGAAAACGGGTTTCCATTTTAGAGGTCACTCCCCCGGTCTGCAACTTACGGAATACCACCCAACCGCAAATCTCATCCAGCAATACGGACTGGATACCCCCATGCAACGTATTCAACCATCCCTGATACTCCGGACGGGGCTTCCAGATACTCACTACTTCATCACCGTCCTCATAGAATTCCATTCTTACACCTGCCTCATTATCGGGAGAACAACCAAAGCAATTATAGCCTTCCATGTTTTTCCATGGGTTGATAATCTTCTTCATACCATATTTTTTAATTGATGACTTATTCTTCGTAGTAAACATATTTTCTTTCCTCATACAAGACCGGAATATTATCCACATACTTGATTCGTATCTTCCAGTTTCCTTTCTCGTCCCTGTGAAATTTATAAACAAACTTCTCTTCGGGCTGTCCCGCAGGCTGTTCCGTTCCGGAAATCACTTCGCCTTTTTTATTATACTGATAGGTATATCTGTCGAGTTTATCCTCCGGCAGCAGAATCTCCTCGCTCGTCATACGTTGCCTGAAATTCCAGGTACGGCGATAAGGATAGACATTTTCGGTAGACGAAGTTATTACTTTTCGTCCAATCCGTTGTCCATAAGAATCATAAAAGTAACGATAGTCCTCACTTTTTGTTCCATCCTTCTCATATACAGTTTCCTGCATACGATTCCCTTCCCAATCATGACGGTAAACGACTTTCCCCGTCTGTTCGGACTTTTCATTATATATCGCGCCGCTTTTGCAATAACCTTCATCACCGTATTGGTACTCTATATACTTCGTCAATGCACCTGCGGGTGTCCGATGTTCTTCCTTCTGCAGCTTTCCATTCTCACCGTACTCATACTTCACTGTTTTTACAGATACGCCTTTTTCCGTGAAAGCTTCATCACTGATAATCCTGCCTTGAGCATCAAACTCATAAGCAAAAAAATGTCCTTGTTTTTTGCCTCTAAGAACAGTTTCCACTCCCATGGGAACAGCAATATATGAATACTGTCGAACACTCTTCACTTTATCCTGAAGCGCCAATCGCTCCCAATCGCTTTCCATTCCTTCATAAATAATACTGCGCTTGGTGATGTAGGTAGGATGACCGTCCAATGCAAAACCCGTTCTTTGCGTCCAATTGCCATATTCATCCTTTTCCACGATTTTCTGCATCGGCCTCTTTGCTTTCCGCCAGGACTTCATATAGTTGAGCGACTCCCTTTTAAGCTTTGTCGTATCATCCAGCTCCACAACGCAAGCTTCACTTGTTCTTCGGTCATCAAATATTTTCTTTTGCACTTTTCCATCGGTATCATATATAGCTGTCACTATCCCAATCGTATCTTGCCGACCATTCATAGTAGTAATAGTACTCAATCTTCCCTCCGCATCATATCCATATCCCCATACATAACAAAGCAGACCTTCCCGTTTTGTCCCTACATATATTTCTTTCACAACTTTTCCGTCCGCATCATATCTATAAATAATTTTATGCAAAGGAGACCTGTCGGGAGCCAATAAATTCTCCACAGACATACGTCCCTCGTTATCATATTTCACAAAATAGATATTATCCACTATATTTCCGGTCGTCCATATCGTATCTTTCTGTACAGCCTTGTATACCGTTATACGTGCACTTCGTATAATTGGGGTATCTTGCGCATAGGTGGTAATAAAGCCGGATAGCAGAATTCCGATTAATAGGCATATTCTATGAAAATTCATACTCTTGTTACGTGTTTTTCATTTATCATTCTTCTTACAAAGATAAGAATTCTTTAAATGAGACAATTATAGGGGTACAAAAAAAACGGTGTAAAATCAAAAAAGCTTAACCATCTTTTCTGATTTTACACCGTTATTCGATATAACAAGATATTCTACTCTTTACTGCTTGCATTCCACACCAGCAACGCCAATAACACGGACAGCAATGCCGCACCTATCCAGAACCAATTGATATAGGTAAAATCATAGACCTCCACACCAT